>WSZT01000083.1 GCA_013139985.1 Candidatus Methanophagales archaeon
AGAGGAGAGCTTCTACCCCGCATTAAAAGCGCTATTTGAAGATTATTCTCATCTGTTCTCTGAGCAAGAAGCAGCAAAAGCTCTTGTCTTACCAAAACGCACAGAAGTTGGTATTCCTGACTTTCTCATTCGTAAAGACGGCGAGATTGTCGGGCATATAGAAGCGAAAGTGCCAGATGCGAATCTTCACGAATTAGAGAACTCGGAGCAAATCCAACGATACCTGAATGCGCTCCCTAATCTAATAGTAACGAACTTCTTGGAATTCCGGCTTTACCGAGATGGTGCGCTTGTAGACAAAACAGAATTATGCTCGCCAATTGCTTTACAGGGTTTAAAGCCTCCGGTTCCGGAAGATGTGGATTCTCTCAGTGGGCTTCTCAGTGCATATTACAGCTTTTCCACACCGGAGATAAAAACCGCTTCTGCGCTTGCGACTACGCTTGGAGACAAAACGAAATTTTCAAGGCATATATTAAAGGAGGTGCTTGACCGGCGAGATAGGGATTCTATACCTTTAGCGAGTTTTTACGAGGTTTTTAGGAGAACGCTTATTGGGACTTTGACGGAGGATCGATTTGTTGACTTATATGCGCAGACTATTACGTACGGTCTTTTTGCAGCAAAGATAATGGCGGGAAAGGAGGAGATAAATAAAGAGAATGCGTGGAATTTTATTCCGGGCAATGTGCCTTTACTCACTCATATTTTCCATACGTTTGTTGGTCCGGATACGCCAGTAGCAATGAATTGGATTATTGAGGACATCCTTAACGTGCTAAACAAAACAGACATTGTCGCTATTACCAAAGAGAAGGAGGCGACATACGGGACAAGAGATCCAATTATTCATTTCTATGATACTTTCCTTGGCGAGTACAACCCAGAAGAGCGTGCTAAATTAGGGGTTTATTACACGCCTCCCGAAGTGGTGGATTACATTGTAAAATCCATTCACAAACTGTTGAAGGAGAAGTTCGGTAAAGAGAAAGGACTTGCAGAAGAAGGTTTGAAACTTCTTGATCCTGCGGCAGGCACTTTAACGTTCATAATCCGAGCACTTGGAAGAGCACTGCTTGAATTACAGGACTATCACCTGGGTGGTATGATTCCATTGAATATAAAAAAACATATCCTATCCGATTTCTATGCTTTTGAAATTCAAGTCGTTCCCTACATAATTGGGCATCTCAGGGTTGCGATGTCGTTGGAAAAAGTGTGGGACTACGAATTTGATAAAGATGATCGATTTCAATTTTACCTTACTAATACGCTGGAGATGAAAGAGCCAGAACAAGAACTTCTGCTACCGCAGCTTACAGAGGAAGGTCAAGAAGCGAGGAAGGTGAAAGAGGAAGTGCCTATTTTGGTGGTGCTTGGTAATCCGCCTTATTCAGGCATTTCTGAGAACAAGGGGAAATGGATAACAGGATTGATTGAGGATTACAAATACGTTGATGGAAAACATTTTGGGGAGAAGAAGCACTGGCTTCAAGATGATTATGTGAAGTTTATCCGGTTCGGGCAGTGGAAGATTGACCGTACGGGAGAAGGGATTTTAGGATTCATCACGAATCACAGCTATTTAGACAATCCCACGTTTAGAGGTATGCGCCAATCGTTGATGACGAGTTTTGATGAGATTTACGTATTGAATTTGCACGGAAACTCATTGAAGAAGGAGAAATGCCCTGACGGTAGTAAAGATGAGAACGTGTTTGACATCCGGCAGGGTGTGGCTATCGGGTTGTTCATCAAGAAAAAAGAGCAAAAGGGAAATGGGATTGCGAAAGTGTATTACACTGAGCAGTGGGGACTTCGTGAGGCTAAATACAAATGGCTTTTGAGGAATGACATTGAAACGACGGAATGGGAAGAATTAAAGCCGAGCAGTCCTTTTTATTTCTTCGTGCCGAGGGATGAGACTTATCAAGAAGAATATGAGAAGTACTGGAAAGTCACGGATATTTTTCCTGTTAATAGTGTGGGCATTGTCACTGCACGGGATAAGTTTGTGATAGATTTTGATAGAGACGCTTTAAAAAGGCGAATTGAGATGTTTAAAGACTTATCAATACCTGATGAAGTCATTAAGCAGAAATTTAAATTAAAGGATACCAGCACATTTAAACTCAGAAGATCGAGAGAGACGTTATCGAAGGATGATAAATGGGAACAATATTTTAGTGAGATACTATACCGTCCTTTTGACAGAAAGAAGATTTATTATACGAATATAGTTGTTGAAAGACCTCTTTTAGATGTCATGCGGCACATGATGCAGGAGAATGTTTCTCTTTGTGCCATGAGACAAGTTGCTTTAGATGAAAATTATACGCATTTCTTAGTTTCTCAATATATGGTGGATAACAGAACATTCTTAAGTAGTAAAGGAATTATCCAACAATTCCCCCTCTATCTTTATCCCGACGAATCAAAAGGTAAATTGATAGGTGAGAAAGCATCCAAACCAGAACGTATTCCAAACATAAGCAAAGAGTTTTTACAAGCAGTAAAAGAGGCAGTAGGCACAGAATCAACACCAGAAGAGATTTTCTATTACATCTACGCTGTTCTTTACTCGCCTACTTATCGTAAACGCTACGAGGAGTTTCTGAAGATAGATTTTCCGAGGGTTCCGTTGCCTTCGGACCTGGAGCAGTTCAAGAACCTGAGCGACCTTGGCAAGGAACTCGTGGAACTGCATTTGCTGACGCATCCTTCTTTGAGCGAAACGAAAATAGGATTTCCGGTGAGCGGCTCAAATACGGTGGAAAATGTCCGTTACGATGAAGAAAACAGAAGGGTGTATTTCAACAAGGAGCAGTATTTCGAGGGCGTTTCAAAAGCGGTGTGGGAGTATCAAATCGGTGGTTATCAGGTGCTGGCGAAGTATTTGAAGGATAGGAAGAAGCGGGAATTGTCTTTAGAGGAGATAGAGCATTACAG
>WSZT01000164.1 GCA_013139985.1 Candidatus Methanophagales archaeon
ACTCATAGATGAGCAAACAGAGCAATTGCATGGCAAATCCTCCAATTCACTCAGGCTTAGCT
The DNA here is from genome assembly GCA_013139985.1 of Candidatus Methanophagales archaeon. Classification (GTDB taxonomy): domain Archaea; phylum Halobacteriota; class Syntropharchaeia; order Alkanophagales; family Methanospirareceae; genus Methanophaga. The sequence goes on from WSZT01000164.1 coordinate 63, forward strand.
CGCCTTCTTCCATCTGATAAATGCCCTGATAACCTTTTATTACTGCATTTAGATTGTCAATTATGTCCACACCCAGGTAAAACAGTAATGCTGCATTTTCCGCGGTCGCTATTACCGGAACCCACAACGCAACATCCGGCGGTATTGTGTTCCGCGCATTAATAACTCGGTGCACGAAATCCCGTGGGCTGTTGAGCATGTTAGATGCAAATGCGAGCACGAAGAAGTCGGCAGACCTAGGGGCTTCATTCTTGGTGTACAGAGGATGTACTTCGGGCAGAAGGACCGCACCGCGTGGGGCGTTCCATGTCTCGCCCGACGCTAAATCGTTAAAGTTCGAATCTGCCACAGTCAGCTCTTTGAGTTCTTCCGCATGCTCTACCGTGAGCATCAGCGGTGTTTGTGTAACTTCGCTTAGCTGTAATTGCCCTATCCTCGCTGCACCGTCTCTCTTTCTTACTTCGTAGAATTTTGTCATTGCTTTTTATTGTATATAACGTATAACTTCTAGCTATTTAATTTAGGACGCAGATTTACACGGATTTGGTTTTTTTCTGTGTTAATCAGAGTTAATCTGTGTCAATAATTATTTTTAGTTGGATATTATGCTTTCTTTAACATATTCAAGCAACTGTTTGTGCAACTCAACCATAGCCAATGTATCTTGCTTGCAATAGTCCAAAAGGTTCCTTTTTAGCGTTTCCGCTTCGTCCTCACCATATTTACCAAGCGCCAATAAAGCAAAAACAGACATAGCTGTATAACCATCTCCGATTTCCAGGCCCTCATACGACATTTCCGGCACCAGGACCGGTAGTGTCCGCTTTATTGATGTGCGGCCATGAAAATCAGGATGGTAAAAATTCTTTCTGATGATTGCTTCAAGATCTACCAAACGGCCTATCAAAAGATTCAAATCTGCCGACAGGTTCGGATATAATCTTGCAAGGCTGTTTATGACGGTCTTCTCAAAAGAGGTATAAGCGATAATACTACCATCGCCGTTGAGATCTGCGATCAAATGCCCCGCAAGATCTCGCCGGCAATCTCTGCCCGGATCAGTCAGATATTCGGAATGCTTGACAACAAGACCTGGCTCAGAGCACTTATGTATGGAATATTGCGTAGGTAGCTGAGTATAGGGTGTAATATCGCGATATAACGGTATTGCCGTCATAACCGTCTCGAAGTCAAGGTAATAGGCAGGCCACGAAACAGTTTCTAATTCTGTTTTAAGTCTAGCTTCGATCTGCGGTTTCTTTAATTGCACGCACTCTTTTGCTCTAACCTGATTTCCCGTCAACGGTAATCCGGGCGGGATGTCTTCGATACAAACGATGCCCGATTCCGTTAATGCCTCAAATCTTGCTTGATTCAATCGTGGCAGGTCGAATATATGATTTTCAATCCCTTGCCCTGTGCAGTCTTTGAACAGTTCACAACTGCGGCATTCAAATCGTAGTTTGGGCTCCGGTTTTTCGCGCATTCCTGTTAATTCTTCTAGTTCTGCACAAACCGGTTTGAATTCGACTATTCGAGCTTTTACAGTGTCGGTGTGATCTATCGCCACAAACAGTTTTTCTGATGGCATCCCCAGCCGGAACTCCTTAGAAATCAATAATAAAGAGACCGTAGCTATGTTGTATCCCGCACGTTCAATAATCATAGCGGTATATGCCATGTCGTCAATGAATTTCTGTTTGCCGTTTACACTGGATTTGACTTCTATCATGTGCCAACGCCCGTCATTGTTGCGCATTAATATGTCAGCTCTTGTGGTGAAATTATCAATACGGAAGGCAGCCTCGAAAAGTGTTGACTCGTTTTTGTTACGCATCAAATTCGTTGTCTCCGCCACGGCGGAGTCTAAATCGCGGGCGGCGATTAAGATACCATCGGGATACAGTGCTCGTGCACGTATTCCGATTTCTAATCCTTGCTCTATTTGGTATTTTTCGGCAGCGGTTATAGTCCTATGCTTTTCTTCTCCTTTTTGCCGCATTAACCAGCCTAAGGTGGGACATGTCAGTGCAGTTAAGAAGATGCGCTTTGTGATGTTTCGCATGATGGTTCCCCCATATATCTAAATAAAATTAAATTGAAGCAAATCTCACATCTCATTAACGATATTTTCCATCTTTCTAGTATCCTCTTCCGCGGCTATCCTGAATTTCTTAATCATGTTAATACATCCGGCTCATTTTTTTATTCTTTCTTTAATGTCTTTGAGTCCAATTTACCCTATGATAACCACTTAATCACCCCAAATACCCCTCAACATTTTTATAATCGAACTTCTCCGTATCAAGCACATTATTTATAAAATTGAACATTTTCAGTCTTGTATCCGCCGAGATATTCGGGTACCAGATAGGTGAGGCGACTACGAGCCCTCGAAACGCATAAAATGGCTGTATCGCTTCCAGCAATTCATAATCGCCTGTCTTTTCGAGATACACATCGAAAAACAATTTGAACAATCGCATAAAATCCTTATCAACTTCCGCACCATCAGTTTTAAGAAGCCCGAAGAAGAGATAATTTATTGTCATCGAGGATACATCGTCAGCAGCTTCGCCCCATTCGCCTCTACTTCGGTCGAGCGCCGTAAAATCAGTCCCTTCACGGAAAAGGACATTCCAGGGATGAAAATCACCATGTACGATGCACAACCTTTTTGTTCGCTCCTTCAGTTGCCATCGCCAGTCTATGCATTTCTTCTCTATATCCTTCAGCTCGTCGCTCGTTATGAACTCATTTCTGGGTGGATAACTGTCTGTGAGCCCGAAGATACATTCGCTATGCCCGACCAACTCCCGTAATCTACGCACATAAAGTCCCGCATCTGCTTTTTTGACCGCATGAATATCAGCCAAATAGGCAGCCAGCGCAGAGGCTCTATCTTCATCCTCTTTTCTTAAATCACCGCCTTCTCTTAACCTATCCAGGTCCATAGCGTACTCGTCACCGTCTACTTTCTCGCATACAATGAAATATTCTTCTGCATCGCCTGCTGATTCCATCCCACCATCTTTCGTAAAGTAGCCGACATCGAGCGATTTAACGTGCTTCGGCAGCGTATTGAATGCGTGATGCTGCCAAATCAATATCTGCGCACGGTCCGAGAGATGGTCATGCCCGAACCCATCACCCTTCATCGAAGAGATAACCACTTCTTTCCTCTCCCCTTCTCCCGTCTCAAACACGATAAAGTAAGGTTTGCCATACCCAAACCCTTTTATCTCTTCGCCTTGTTTTGACTCCAGACCTTTTACGCTTTCTATTTTTACCGGTGTTCTGAACGTGTTCTCTAAGTATCCTCTTACTTTTTCTTCTAACATTGCTTTTTGTAACAGACCACAAGATTACACGGATTTCCACGAGAAAAAGAATAATATTAACATACGTCCTATACAGTATTAGCTATTTTATACCCGAATAATTCCCTGTTCTTGTGTTAATCTTGTGAAATCTCGTGGTTTTTTATTTGGCTATACAAATACTTTTATTTTATTTCGCCAGCACAAACTTCGTCCCGTAGTAAATTATGCCCCTCTCGCCCTCTTCGCCTATCTTCCTGAACACCGAACTGACCCGCATCCCCGTACTTATCTCTTCTGGCTCGCATATCACTTCAGAAAGTAAACGAGGGCCTTCATCGAGCTTGATAGTCGCCAGAGTATATGGTGTTTGCCGGTTGGGGTTCTTCGGCGCTTGATAAACAGTAGTATAAGTAACAACCTCGCCAGTCCCTTTGAATTGATAACGCTCGATATTCCCGTCACGTCTGCATTTTGGGCACACGATACGCGGCGGGAAAAAGAAACTACCACAAGTCAAACAGTGTGTCCCCTCCAAATTATAACGAGATGCTTGCTCCCGCCAGAATTTTGCCGTTGACACCATCTTTTATTTATACCTCCATTGACTTGACATTTTCATCATCATCTCTTCTAAAGGTATAATAGTATTTAAAGAATAGCAAAGTTTTAAATCCGCTTCGCCTTCGTATAGCACAAGCCTGGCGAATAATTTCGATGACTTTTTCCGCTCTGCTCTCATCTTCCTTCGCAACGCCTCATGTATCTCAACAAGAATTTCCTTTCCGTCTATTCGCTCTCCGCGTATCAAGAATTCTAACCCTGCCCGCACGTCTTTATGCCGAGATGCGAACGCCGAATCTATCAACTCCTCTGCGGTTCTTCTCTGGAAGAACGCATTTTCCGCTACCACTTCTAGCCCGTCTTCATCAATAGTATCCGAGTTTGTTGCTGCTGCTTCTAGCATGTTTATCGCAACGCCTGCATCGCCTCTCGCATATCCATTCAGTGCCTTTAACCCACCTCCCGTGATTTTTAGCCCTTCCGCATCAGATATTAGCCTTATCAATCTACCAAACGCATCGATTTCTGCTAACGATGGGAAACGGAAATTTAAGCATCTTGATCTTATAGCGGGAATGACACTGGTTGCCTTTGTGGTGGCGAAGATGAACCTACAGGTTTTACTGCTTTGTTCCATAACCCTTCGTAAACCTTGCTGCAGATATACTGGAAGATAATCCGCATTACTGAAAAATAATAGTTTGAACGGAGCATTTAGGGGTGACAACGATGCATATTCCTTTATCATCGCCTTAAATATGTTTATTGCTGATTTCTGCTCATCGTAAAAGAACTTGAATCTCTTATCCGCTTTCAACCATTTTTTACGCTCTTCAATAAAATCCCGGCATTCTATACGCAGGAGGTTCTCATCGTCACCATAGAACTCACTCGCAAGTGCATAAACCAAAGAAGTCTTGCCTGTACCTTTTGGACCCCAGAGCAATAGGTTAGGTATCGTTTTCTCCTTGACAAAACCATTTAGTCGTTTCACCACCTCATCATGCCCTAAAATCTCGTGCAACTGTTTCGGCCTGTATTTTTCGGTCCACATCCGTTTCAATCGCGTACGTTCCTTCTTTCTTCCCTCTGCGTAGCTTTATCTAACGCAATTCCAAGTGCTTTAAATATCGCCTCTACTTTGTGGTGTTCGTTCTCGCCCTTTGCATAGACATGGATAGTGAAGTTAGCATGAGAGGCGAAAGAGGATATGAAATGCGGGATGTTCTCTGTGCTAACATCCTCTACCTGTTCTTTACTGATGCCCGCCTCGAACACGGTATATCGTCTGCCATCACCGCCTATTCCGCCTATGTCCACTGCGCATCGTGCGATGGACTCGTCCATGGGTATATCAGCATAGCCAAACCGCACCGTATTTTCTCGGCCGTCCGATCCACCAAGTGCTTCTTTAAACGCATCACCCAAAACAATACCGGTATCTTCTATAATATGGTGGTTCAAGTCGCCCTCCGCCTTCACCACCAGATCAAAAAACCCATGCTTCGAGAAGGATGCGAGCATATGGTCAAAGAATTTTATCGTTGTGCTTATTTCATGCGTGCCCGTACCGTCAAGGTTCAATTCTACCACTATATTCGTCTCTTCTGTCTCCCTTTTTATACTTGCGCTTCTCATTTTTGGAGCTCCCATATCAGTGTTCAATGTATTTTTTATATAAAACCGAACCCCTACTTCACCGCGTTCTCTTATATGGTAAGCGAAACTCTTTTCCCGTGCCGTGCCGATAATCATGGAACCTGGAAACGCCAGTGCCTAAGCTGGACACCGTTTGCTGCTTCCGCCAGTAAGTGATATGCCGGAATTTCCGCAATACCTCTTCTAACCGCTTCTTTTGCTCTTCTAGTGGTAACGCCTCCTCATTATAGAGCTGTCCCAGACTCTCAAATACGCCTTTTAGCTCTTTATCGTCCATGTAATGACTCACGAGTTTACTCAGTTCTTCATACACCTCTTTCAACCGTTCCTGGTAGCTAGTCACATCTTCTCGAGCTAAAAAGCCCACGCAATCGCTTAAAGACTTCTCGAGCCGGTCGAGAGTCCACCCACTTGCTAAGACACGCACCTCGGGATAGAATCGCTTTACATACTCAGGCTGCAGCGTTAAGATATTTCTAACGCTTACAACGCCAATGAGCACGCCATTGTCAACCACCGGCAGACGTTTTATGCCGCTCTTTGCTGCGAGTTTAGATGCTTCCTCTACTGATGTGTCTGACCCCACGGTGATTAGAGGAGAAGTCATTATCTCTTTTGCTTTTACCTCACTTGCCAGTTTATTCTTCAATAGGACCTTTAAAGCGATGTCACGCTCTGTGATAATGCCTGCAGGTTTGCTTTCCGCAGTTATAACTACGCTCCCTACACCCAGTTCCTCCATAATACTCGCTATTTTAATGATCCCCGTATCTACATCTTCGGTGATGGCCGGACTGCTCATTATCTCACGGATTTTCATTTTTACTCTTTCGCTTCTGTCCCCTTTTCCAGCTTAGCATCTACATTCTTTAACTGTTGATTATATATTGATAAAAAGTTTCAGATAATTTAAAACCCGATCCTATCAAATATACCCTATTTTTTATGCCCGCTAAAAACCGAAAAGCTTACATGAGTCCCAGGTATATGTTTCTCATACATGCTGCACCGGTTAGGGCATACTAGGTGACGGGGAAGGCGACATCATAGCGAAATTCAAAGGTGAGCTATATCCTAATGGCAAATTTGTGGACGTATTAGAAAGTGAAGAGAAGCTCGTTGAACCAGGAGATACCTCTGAGATCACGGTATACTACAAGATAACGGCACCCGGCGATTATAAGACAAAAGGATACGTGACCTATAGCGGAAAGGAGACCCAGAAAGAGGAAGTTTCATTTACCGTTTCGGAAGGAGACGCGAAATAAATAGCGAAAGTAGAAAAGGAGTAAGAAGAGAAAAAAGCGGCAGAATCGGAAAAGAAGGGGATTCCTGGTTTCGAGTTCGTGACCTGTATGATAGCCATAGCAGTCGTCCCCTTGCTGGTATCGGTTTACCGCTGAGAGCGCGGTAAGAATACCTGAAAAGGATATGGAAAATGGTATTTGTATAGCTGAATAAAAAACCACGAGATTTCACAAGATTAACACAAGAACTTGGGCTTATTCTGGTATACAATAGCTAATAGTATACCGAAACGATGATAATATTATCCTTTTTCTCGTGGAAATCTGTGTAATCTTGTGGTTATAAAAAGTAGCTAAACAAAAAACAATCCAAAAATGACCTAGCCGCCTATCTTCATCTCACTAACAATCGCATCACCAACCTCGTTTGTCTTCGAGCTACCGCCGAGATCATACGTTCTCACCTTCCCTTTACGCAGGACCGTTTCAATTGCATTAATAACTTTTTCCGCTGCACTCTTCTCGCCAACGGCCTCTAAAAGCATAGCACCAGCCCAAATAGTCGCTATCGGATTTGAAACGCCTTTACCCTTATATTTCGGCGCTGAGCCATGAATAGGCTCGAACATGGATACGCCATCGGGATTGATGTTCCCGCCAGGAGCAAGACCCAAGCCGCCCTGTATCATCGCACCGAGGTCCGTTATAATATCGCCAAACATGTTCGGGGCGACAATGACCTGATACCATTCGGGATTCTTAACGAGCCACATGCATAGTGCATCGACGAAATTGAAATCCGTCTCTATCTCCGGATATCCATGTGCAACTTCGGTGAACACTTCTCGCCAGAACCCGTAGCCGTGCGTTAGCACGTTTGCCTTATCCACACTCGTCACCTTGTTCTTACCCTGCGCTCGCGCAAGCTCAAAGGCATACTTCATCACTCGCTCGCAGCCCTCTCGCGTCAGAATACCTATTTGATACGCAAGCTCATCCGAATCGGTCTCGATGTCCAATCCGAACTTAACTTGGTATCGTTCACGTACAATTTCCAACTTCTCGCTCTTCTTCCTGTTTTTTACCCTACCGCCAATGCCGACATAGAAATCCTCGGTGTTCTCTCGTACAACCGTGAAATCTATATCCGCAGGACCCTTACCGGCAAGAGGTGTGGGAACGCCTTCCAGAAGCTTCACTGGTCGTAAGTTCACGTATTGGTCGAAATAGAACCGCATATTGAGTAATATACCTTGCTCTAAGACGCCGGTATCCACTCGCGGGTCGCCAATGCACCCGAAAAATATCGTGTCGTACTGCGCCAACTCCTTCAACGTATCCTCATTTATTAACTCGCCTGTACTTAGATAATGCTCTGCTCCATGTGGATATTCAACCCACTCGAGCTCAAAATTATCGAGCTCTGAAACCGCATCAAGCACCTTCACGCCTTCACTTATTATCTCTGGCCCTATCCCATCGCCACGGATTACCGCGATATTATGCTTCATTTTTCTTTATCGCTTATATAATTCCGCTCTTGTAATGAAAAGCTTTAGCAAATAAATCTTCTCTGCCAAAACGATATTTCTCATTTTATCTTTGATAGATCCTTACCACCCAAAATAGAACCACGCATCTCTTTTATTGATTTCCCCGCCTTTCTAAAATGAATATTGATTTCGCCATCTTTTTCGTACCAAATTACATACATCCCGTTCTCTATACCCTGACTATCCCGTATTGCCTTGGGAATCAATATCCGAAATCCTGATGTTACCTTCGTTTTGGCAATGATCATTATTCTCACCAAATTTATAGCTCATCCCAATCAACAAAATCCCTATTATTTAGCTCTTTCTTCGCTTTTCTGTAGGACACCATGAACTCTTCGTTCTCCATAAGTTCCAGCGATTCCATTACAACCTCGAAATCCTCTTTTAGCAGTATAAAATCTTCAAAAGCGTCATAAACTTCACACACCAAGAACCACCACCATAGGCATCAACATTTCATCATAAAAGCGAGTTCATGTGCCCTCGTTATGCAGCACCATGAAATTCGTATTTGTATAGAGCGAAAATCTCAAATTACAAGCACCAAATCTCAAACAGAGTATAATAACCAAAAACCAAAATTATAATTCGTAATTCCTTTTCCCCTTTCTTCAAACAGTATATCCCGCATAAGTTAATGCAAGCATACCCGAAATTCCGAACCGAGCGAGCAGTGCCAAATCATCCGTTTCTAGTTTCCGTTCTATAACAGGCGGAATAGGCTTTGTCCTTCTGCAAATAATCCGCCCGCCAGTCATTTTAGCACCCACAAAACCTTTACAATTGCCTTTTACAAATACACGCCCTTTCATCTGCTCTATACCCAAGAACTCTGCTGCATCGCCCAATAAAATCACTTCGCCGCCATTTAGCAATGCCGCAGCGTTCATACCTGCATCCCCCTCCACTATTACAGTACCTTTCCGCATCAATATGCCAACGCTTATACCTACATCGCCATCTACACGCACCTTCGCCTCCTTCAGACATCGTGCAGCGAGCGTATCCCGCAATATCTTATCCCTAAGAAGCAGTTCCCCATTCTTAAACACGTTAGGCTCACATAGCCCGTGCCGTTCTTCCGGGTGGTGCAAGAGCCATGTTATCGAAACAAATTTCTTATAACCTTCCAGATCGGACGTTACCTGCACCACATTACCAAGCGGTTCTTTAACTTTGCCTTTAACGTATATGGCGCCAGAAAGCATACTCAATCCGAGATGAGAACCGGCATTTCCATCTACTATTATAGAGCCCATTTCTGACAGCTCCTTACCGCTACCGCCAAAAAAAACAAGGTCCACACCAAAACTCGAACCAACTCGCGTGCCCACATCGCCCTTGATATGCACGTCTTCACCGCTTTTCAGTGCCTCCACTACCTTTTCATATGTATAATTCGTGCCGGACTGCGAAGGGATAGCATCAGTAGGATTGAGCTTTGCTCCTTTATGGTGCCAGATGAAGTTATATGTGAAGTCACCAATGCAGTTTTGTGGCGAACTTAGTTTCAGGTCCATAGAGATATATATCACTTGGAGCTACTGATATTTCTTTAAAACGTTATCAAAGAGATAATATGACCTGGACTGCAAATTACGCGAGCAGGGATTTGAACAAGGAAGTTGTCATGTATTTGATTTTACGACTGGGCGGGAGCAGACAGCTTGTGAAGCCACACTCAAATATGAAGGAGGGATCCCATACCGGCTGATAAATGCAATCCTTCTTTCACGGCCTGAGCATTATCTCTCTGTTTACCAATCTGGTTGCAACCTCAGATGTAAAAAATGCCACTCGTGGCAGTTTACTCAAAATGCGGTAGGCGAGTGGATGTCACCACATGATATAGCTAAGGAGGTCGAGCGATACATGCAGGAATACGAAATAACTTTTGTGCGGCACGAGCACGCAACGAGTTGGCATGCACATGAGCTTTCTTCCCGGCGTATAAGATGGGCGAGGTCCCACCTCCAGATCTATGGCAGATGATAGATGCTTATACTGCGGCAAAGGATGCCGGCTTGAGAAAGGTCAAACTTGGGAATTTCCATTTATTCGTGAAGACACGTGAGGAATATGAGACAGTGGAAAAAATCGTTGGAGAAGAGAGTTTCTAGATTAGGAATTACTGGTTTAGTATTGGTTATTTAAAGTTGCATGGCATAATCAATTAACAGGGTTACATCAATAGAGGAGCGGCTGATGGTGGTATACGAGCACGGCCGTATATTTAATATTCAGGGGGCGATAAGAGATGAAGAATATGACTTCTTCGGACGAGGGAGAGATGCTACGGAATCGCAAGGAATTCGACACGGAATATATCGCATGGGTAGAGAACGCAGCAAAGGAGATTGCGGAAACGTTAAAGACGCTTGACATCAGTAAAATAAGCGAAATCATCGAATTTCACGATAAAATAGCGGGGCTTCCTGCTTCGATGCATCAGCCGCTGGATAGCGAAGAGAAACAGAGAGTCGAAGAACTCATTGGTAAAGATCGTCTCAAAGATACGATTGTGCTAAAAAACCAAGCTCTTATTTTCGCACCCTCTATCTTAGTGCCTTCTTCCACGTTTTTAGATTATGGTACGGCAATGCATCGTCGATTTTTCCTGCGGGGCTTCTGGTTCTCAATCCTAGCATTAAACGATGCGTATCTCAAATCCGCGTCTGAACTCATGCTTAAATACATATTCGAGCACGAACTTACTCAGGGCGAACTATACAAAGAATTAGCAGAGCTTCAGATCGGAGATATTGGCTCTGAGATAAAAGGTGCAGTCCATGAAGAAGCGCGTATTAAAGCGATGCGGCAGTCGGCAATTTCAGAAGACGAAGTAGAACGCGAAAGGCAATTGATACTAAACCTCGCCACGGAATATCCGGTGGTTCCCGCGCAGTTCGCATCGGCATCGCTTTTTATGTACTTAGAAGAGAATTGGGAAGAGCTAAAGCAGTTTGGAGTCACCAGCCAGAACGAAAAGGAAAAGAAATTGGAACCCGAAGCCAAAAAAATCAGTGATTGGGCTGATTTCGCCCGTAACTTATTTGTATTATTTCTGAATGCATTTAAAAAAGAGATGACCATGACCGGGGTAGAATATGGTGCTGGAATAGTATAACATCAATTATCAAATCACAAACAAATTCCAAGTCCTAAATCAAAAACCCTTATTTTTTTGTCATTGGGATCTCGTTATCGTATATAAGGTACAACCACCTTTTGTTCTGTATGCTGCGAATAACATTCTTAGGAACCGGCGGCTCAACGCCTACGCCGAACAGGAATCCGTCTGCGATAGCGGTGAATAGAGAAGGCGAGTTAATACTATTTGATTGTGGAGAAGGAGCGCAGCAGCAGATGATGCGTGCAAAGAGTGGCATGAGGATAACTTCCATCTTCATCTCGCATTTCCATGCCGATCATGTGCTTGGTATCCCGGGTTTATTACAGACAATGGCGTTGCAAGATAGACAAGAGCCTTTAGAGATATACGGACCCAAGCAGGTGGATAAATTCTTATACCATCTCCTTGCCCTGGGCTATGCGGGAAAGAATTTTGAAGTGAAAGCGATAGAACTGCGGCCGGGCGATGTAGTAAGAAGAGTGGGGTATGAGATAAAAGTGATAAAAACGGTGCACAATATACTAAGTATAGGATACGTGCTAGAAGAGGATATGCGACCCGGGAGGTTCAACAGGGAAAGAGCAATAGAGCTAGGCATAAAACCGGGCCCTTTATTTTCTAAGCTTCAATCAGGGCGTTCCATTCTACTGGATGGAAAGGAGATACGACCTGAGCAAGTCGTAGGACCACCAAGACCAGGCAGGAAAATTGTATATACCGGAGATACGAGACCTTGTGATAGCGTAATAGAGGCGAGTGAGAACGCGGATTTATTAATTCACGATAGCACCTTATCAGAGGAGACGAAAGAATATGCGATTAATTACATGCATTCAACGGCATTAGAAGCTGCGGAAGTGGCGAAAAAGGCATCTGTAAGAAAACTCATCTTAACACATATCAGCGCGCGATATTCTGATCCGGGCGGAGCAAGTAAATTGGAAGAAGAAGCACGGAGCGAGTTTGAGAATACCGAAGTCGCAAAAGATTTAATGACTGAGGAAGTAGGATATAGAGATGAGGAGTGAGGAGAGTAAGCCCCCTTCTGTTTCCGCGGCATTTATCTTTGCGCCCTATTTTGGCTTGCACCCACGAGGTTGGTCGATTCCATCCGCAACCATACGTCTTCATCCTTACGGAATCATCACATTAGTATGGTACGGTACCGTTTCTATACCAGTGCCAAGACTCTCGCCTTATGCCCTCTCGGCATTCGTGCCCTTATGGTGGGGGGACTTTCCTCAGCCTTCTACGAACGAAGGCCGGCAGCCGCCCTTCCTCTCTCCTTAGACAGAGATTTATATTATCCTATGTAAATAAAGTAAGCAAATATCTCGCATCCGTTATCTGATAACCGGTATAATATCGCTGATTGCCCCCTTATGCACCGGTCTTTCGTTTTGATTTATTACATTTTCACGCTTTGTATAGTCCCCGCCAAATGTCCACTTCGGCTCCACACCGGTCATTATTGCCGATACCTTTGCCGTCCCATTGCAACCCTCATTTATCCTCGCTCCCCATATTACATTTGCATCCTGATCCAGTTCGTAAGTAAGTAACTCTACAATGTCATTTGTCTCTTTCATCGTTAGGTCAGAACCACCAGTCACATGTATAAGAGCACCTTTTGCACCCTTATAATCTGCATCTAACAGGGGATGACTGAATGCATCTTCTACCACCGCTTCGGATTTGTTCTCCGCTTTCGACGTCTCGCCTACAAGCATCACTGCAACACCGCCTGCTTCCATTACCGACTTGAGGTCCGCGAAGTCAAGATTTATCAGAGAAGGCTGTGTTATCGTCTCCGCAATACCCTGTATCGTGTCTGCAATCAACGTATCCATGGTTTTAAAAGCCTCATTTACCGGAAGATTTCCTGCATATTTTAGCAACTTGTCGTTTTCCAGCACGATAACCGTATCGGTAGACTCCCTCAACTTCTTTATCCCCTCTGCTGCTTTGTCTCTTCTTCGCCTTTCCACTTCAAAGGGAAACGAGACCATCGCAACTACGATCGCGCCGGCTTCCTTCGCTATTTCTGCGATAACAGGCGCAGCCCCGGTGCCTGTTCCTCCGCCCATGCCGGCGGTGAGGAACACGAAGTTTTTTCCTTCGAATAACTCCCCTAACACTTCCCGGTCTAATTCCGCTGCCTTTCGCCCTACATCGGGAGCGCCCCCGGATCCTAATCCGTGGGTGAGCGTTTTCCCTATCAATAGCTTCCGTTCACATTCTATCGAATCCAGGTGCAGCTTGTCAGTATTTATAGCTATTCGATCAACACCATCTAATCCGCCCAAATCCTCTAATCTACCCATAGAGTTGTTTCCCGCTCCACCAACGCCAACTATTGCTAACCGCGGCACTCCAAACCACTCCTCCATTTCTTCGCCCATGCTTAGCCCCTCAGAGCAATAACCTAACACTTTATCCATCATTTTCCACCTTCCCCTTTTCTATTCTACTATCATCCCACATACTTATAACTACCTCTTCTTAAGAAGGAGGTGTTATATAAACTTTTCGGTTGCCATCCTATAATATATATAGTCTTCTAGACTAGAAAAGACTATAAAGAGAAATTTTAAATAAATTAGATGATACGATCCATAACTAATCTTTGGTGGAGTGAAAATGGTTGAAAAGTTCAATGAGCGGGCAAATACGATAGCAAATGAATACTGGCGGTTGAAAGAGGTAACTGCGGACAAAGCAGATGAAGCTAGATTAGCGGAAATAGAGAAGCTATTGGAAAAAGGGATAGGGGGTAAGCTACAGGAACAATTAGCGGCAGAATCGAAGACGCTAAGGAAAGAGAAGGAAGATAGAAGCAGTGCCTCTGAGAAACTAGCGGAATTGAAGAAGGAAATGACAGAGCTAACAGCGGATTTAGCCCCGAATCTCGACCTCTTTGTGGATGATTTCTTCCCTTATGACAGTGAGCACGAACCGATTTCGGAGGCGTATTTCATGGCTATTACCGATATCTTTTTTGGATCGCCTCAGCCAAATATCAAATTTAAAATAGCTGCCTTCTCTACGGAGGGAATAAAAGTTAATTCAACTGACGAAAATTCACCTTTGACTATCCTGGCGTATGTAATAATGATAATTCAAGAGACAGCGAAGCACATGTTAGGCATGGAGAATATCATAGGTAGGTGCTGTAAGCTACTCAAACAAAATGAATATGCTTTTATTGCTTTAGGGACTTTGATTAAAGAAGGAAAGGTGCTGATGCTAAAGGAGATAAAGGAGATTTCTAAAAGGGAAGATAGGGAATATAAAGAGCTGGTAAGTAGCACATATGATAAAGAATTGAGTAATGGTGTGGCGTATTTAGTGAGCGACGAATGGGAATATAACATGGTGCAGGAATTGAGTGGCGAATATGAAGTGACGGACTTTGGCGAATGGGTGTGGCGAGTATGCAATGTCGAAGCGAGAGGGGGGGAATGGAAAGGGAAGGGAAAAAGTATTTCATCTCCAAATTTGGATATTCATAAGATAATAAACTTTTTAAGGAGATAGTGCAAATAAAGAAGCGGGCATGAGGAAGAAGAAAGATAAAGAGGAGAAGGAAAAGGTAATAGCTTATCTGCGATCAAGATTATTCCCCTGGAATTTCGTTTTCGAGGACGTTGAGGCAGATGCCATAGAACATTTTGTTCCATATGCGATTCAGGTATGCGAAGGGAAGGGGATAAATAAAAAGGCAATTGGTGGCGAGGTGTTAAAAGAGGTAATTACAAGGGAAGTAAGGGAAGCAGTTAACGATTATCTATTTGATACGGGTGATAAAGAGATTATGAGGATGCATGGTAAATTCATAACTAATTACCCCTTTGCGTTCTCTCAGTGTTTGGTCTATGTGATCTTAGACCGACTTGGGCTCAATATGGGCGAAGTGTTAGATCTAAAAGCGGTTAGCGATTTATTGGGCACGGATGTAGAACGGCTAAGAGATAGGGGGGTTTTTATCAATGGCTTAATAATAAAGAACGAAAAGAATGCGTTGAAGCTGTTTGGTAAAGACATTTTAGATAGAAAGGTAATAAGCGTAGGGGGCGATTATGTAGGTCATCTGGGAGATATTATTTTTGATATAGATAAAGGGGATGTGGCTGGATTAATAATAAACCACAGAAAGGGCACGGGATTGGAAAAGAGCCAGGTATCCATGAGCGATGTGCGTTTAAATATGTATACTAAGAATATTAGTTTAAAACATTCAAATTACAATAAGAAATGAAAAAGGGGAGGGGGATATAAAATGCGGATATTTGTGATAGGCTACGGGCAGGCGGGAGGAAGAGTAGCGGATTCTTTTTTAGAATTTGCTAAGCGAACGGGGCAAAATTTTGTTGCTCGTGCATTGGCCATTAATACGGCAACGTCTGATCTGATGGGACTGAAGAATATACCGATGGAAGATCGGTTGCTTATAGGTGAATCACTAACGAAAGGGCATGGAATAGGGGCCGATAATGAATTAGGTGCGAAGGTAGCTACGGAGGAGCTTTATACCATTCAGAGTGAAATAGATGAGCGGGGGTCGTATAAGGTTGATGCTTTTTTACTAATAGCTGGTTTAGGTGGAGGGACGGGTTCTGGTGGTGCGCCTGTATTAGCAAGGCGGCTGAAGAAGTTATATGAGGAGCCAGTTTATGGACTCGGTATTCTACCATCGAAAGATGAAGGGAGTTTGTATTCCTTAAATGCTGCAAGGAGTCTGGTGACTCTGGTAAACGAAGTGGATAATCTCTTCTTGTTCGATAACGATGCGTGGAAGAAGGGCGGAGAGAGCGTAAAAGAGGCTTTTGCAGATATAAATAACGAGATAGTGAGACGATTCGGGCTTTTGTTCGGCGCAGGAGAAGCAAATGAGGTAGGGCAGATGGTGGTAGATGCAGCAGAGATAATTAACACGCTTAAAGGGGGCGGGATATCATCAATTGGCTATGCGGCAGAAGAAATAGCAAGTGAAGGTATTCTAAAGAAGTTCTTTGGAAATAAAAAAGGAAACGTAGAAAAGTTAGATTCCGTTACAAGGATTACGTCTTTGGTTAGGCGAGCAATAGCAGGCCGATTAA
The DNA here is from genome assembly GCA_013139985.1 of Candidatus Methanophagales archaeon. Classification (GTDB taxonomy): domain Archaea; phylum Halobacteriota; class Syntropharchaeia; order Alkanophagales; family Methanospirareceae; genus Methanophaga. Next base: position 16,641 of record WSZT01000164.1, read on the forward strand.
CGATACCATGCGATGTTTCAACAGCGGAAAAGGCGTTGATAATTGCTGCGGGACCACCAAAGGAATTGAGTAGAAAGGGTATAGAACGGTCAAAGGTGCGAATAGAAGATATGATAAGGGGGACAGAAGTAAGGGGGGGGGATTTCCCACTTGTAAAGGGGCAGCATGTAGCCACAGTCGTTCTTTTTTCTGGCGTGTCTGATGTTCCACGGATAAAAGAGTTACAAAATACTGGCGCAGAAGCACAGGAGGTCATAAAGGAAGTGACAACAGAGAAAGAGAAAGACTATAAAGAGCTAATGGATACTAACGATAATATAAAACCGTTGTTCTGAAGGTGATAACATTGAAAATTTACCATAAGTATGTTTTGATAGCAATTGTCGTCGGGGCCCTTTTTTTTGTGCCTCTAATGAGCGTGAGCGGGGCTGCTACGAAAGAGCTAACGGAATCGCCTTTTGTGAAATCGGAAATAAAGAATATCGATTATGAAGTGGTGTCAGGAACAGAGCGGGTAAAGAACTGCACTGAAGTTTCTATAAAAATCGTCTTAGCGAACGTTAGTAAAGAGATAGGCTCATCAGAGCTTATTTTCTATTCTGAATTGGTAGGCGCAGAGGGGCATATAAAGGATAAAGTACTCCAAAGTGGCAGTATTTATATGCTAAATCCCGAAGTAGTAGGCGAAGAAGCAGTAGTAAGTTGGTCCGGTGAGGCACCAGATGCGAAAAGACGGGTTTCGTTCACATTGTTAAACATAACGCAGGAGACCACGGAAGGACAATATCCGGTAGAGAGCATAATAAGGGATGTCTCATCAGAGATGATAGAAGATGCTCTTAACGTCTGTTATAACGCCAAGAAAGCGATAGAAGAAGCAAATCAGACAATAACGAACGCCAACGAGAAGGGGCTAAATGTGGCAAGTGCTACTACGAAATTCGAGCTTGCCAGGGAGCACCTGAATAATTCTCTTGGCTATTATAATTTAGGTAGGCAAGATGCGGCATTAGAAGCAGCTAAGCTGGCTTTGATTCATGCAGAAGCGGCTAATAAGCTTACCAAAGGTGCAGAAACCACCAGTGAAATCAGGAATTACGGCATTCTCGCCGCAGTCGTAGTAATTATAGTGGTGGTGCTTGCAGTTATACTTATGCAAAGGAAGAGAAAGCGGGGCATATATTAAATAAACCTGTTTTGCCGGAAAAGGCGTTTTCGTGACATAGGTTCTTCCGGATGAAAAAGAAGAAGATTAAGTACCGACAAAAGTATCATCCAAATGCATTCTTAGAGCGTAAGAGGAACGTTACAAAGGGGCTAAAAGCGAGGACGGAGATACTCGAGGTGTTAAGTGCGAGAGAAGATGCGCTCACAGTAAAGTCCGTGTCAGGGTTAGCAACGCTAAGTTATTCCTCTTCCTTTCATCATTTACGCCTGTTGGAGAAGGAAGAGATAGTGAAGCGAGAGGGGAAGAGGCCATATAAATGGAAAATAACGGGAACTGGGCAGAAGAGCCTTGGCGACCTTGACTTGTGATAGGAATTCATTTTTATTTTCATTTTTATGCGCAAAGAAGGAATAATTAGAATTAGGTCGGGATAGCCAAGAGGTCTAAGGCGGTAGGTTGCTAACCTACTTCCCCTTACGGGGAGCGAGGGTTCGAATCCCTCTCCCGGCGTTTATGCTAAACTTACTTTCGTATCTATATGGAGGGATATTAAAGAGGGGTATATTGAACTCACCGATCCACGTGAAGCATGTTCTTCTTGTTATGGACGAAACAGATCTTCTTTCCACTGACTACGCGGATGCGAAAGGTACGGGAATGGAGAAGCTGCGGCATTTCATAAAGTGGTGTCATGGACTGGAGATAAATGTTATAAGCGTTTATGTCGGCGTTATACGAGAAGGGATGGATAAGAACTTGTTGGAGCGGGCATACGCACAGCTAATGGAAGAGATAACAAAGGCGTTGAGTAAAGAAAAAGCTTTGATTGCGCTCTATGATGACTCTTTTGAACCTACGCATGCAAAATACAGGGGGGCAGAGAAGGGCAATAACGGAAAAAAGATAAATATTTCTATCGGCTTTGGTGGGCGAAGCGAGTTAACGAAAGCTATAAAAGAGATTGTGGGGCGAGTAGAGAGAGGGGAACTAGAGCCCGAAGAGATAGACGAGAAACTGCTGGAATCACAATTGATATTCAAGTCAGAACCCGACCTCGTTATAAGGTCTGGTGCAACCCGTTTAGCGGATTTCCTGATATGGCAATCGGTGTATAGCGAATTTTATTTCACTGATGTTAACTGGTTAAAATTCAGGAAGATCGATCTGTACCGTGCAGTTCGTGATTTCCAGTGGCGAGAGCGCAGATATGGACGCTGAATTTTTCGCATAACCTTTTTATATAACCGCTGTTATAGTAGCACAAATCGTTGAAAGATGCAGAAGGAGAGGAGATAAATAAATAATGAAAATAATTGTGTTGTCTGTGGTAGTGGGTATGATGCTGTTAACGTTAACAGTCGGAACAGTTGCAGGGGATGGATCTTTGATGAGTGCAATGGGCTGTAACTGCCCTCATAGTGGTCCGGCTATAGACTATTTGGACAACCCGTCAGACGACGACTATTTCTCGCCAAGTTTTTTGATGGGTGAGGATGCGGAAAGGAAAAGTTCTTCCAAAGAGCGTACGTCCTGATCGTTCGCATACCATTTTTGAAACTGCTATCCCAATTCGTCCTACAAATAGTCAATATGAAAATCCCAGTCTCATTACCTACATAGACGAACTTAAGAATGTTAGTGATCCAAATGTCGTGATTGTGGATGTCCGTGTACCGGCAAAATATGCGGCGGGGCACATACCGGGAGCGATAAATTTGCCCTGGGAGCTTTTCAGAGCGGATAACGGTGTTCTGACTACTTTGGAAAATGTGACCGGACTCTTGGGGGAGTCTGGAATAAGCCCGGATAACGGAGTAATTGTGTATAGTGACACATGCCAGACCTGTGGCGGGCTTTCTGCATCTTCTTACATCTTCTGGACGCTCGAATACATCGGGCACGAAAACGTTTCGGTACTAGATGGCGGGTTTGAGGCATGGAATGCTACATATGGATACACAAAGAACATGACAACAAGATCGCCAACCACATATTATAGCGTAAATGTAATGGAAGATAAATTTGCAGACACCGAGTGGGTTCAAAATAACCGTAATAACACAATGGTTCAGATAGCGGATGCAAGAACGACAGAAGACTACAATGCTGACCATATCGCAGGAGCAATCAACATAGAGTACGAAGAACTCTTTAGAGATGGATACCGGCTGAAGGGCGCAGATGATCTGGAGTTTCTTATATCGCCAGTCGTGATCAAGAGATTGGATAAAAGCAAGGATACGATCGTCTATTGCTGGTCTGGAGCGAGCTCGTCGTTCTTGTACTTTGCATTGCGGTTGATGGGCTATCAAGTGCGGAATTATGATGAGTCTTGGAATGTATGGTGTGAAACGAATGATGTGCTAACTATACCGATCTCAAATGTGAGTGTAGAACCGAGTTTTGCATATAAAGGGAGTACAGTAAAGATATATGCTGAGGTTGAACTCAGGTCAGAAATGAAAGAAGAGTCAAAGGGGTCATTAATTATTCACGGCAATGGAAAAGCCCCCTATAACCCTGGTTCGTTCTGCGCAGGTTGTAGCGGTGTCTACGCTGTCCCGCTACCTACTACCGATGTCTCTTTTGTACGGGCATACATACATAAAGAAGACAATGTTGGGACGACGGTTGTTATGCACGATTATAATGGTGATGGACGATATGAGGGCGAATGGCAGACATACTCCGCAGAAGAGGGAACATACTATATAGTTATTGAAGCAACCGATGGAGAACTAAAGACAACGAGTGCGGCAACGGTTGAAGTGGCGATAGATGCAGCGGGTCCTTAAATATCAAGTCTCTTCAGCAGCGTCTCAACAGCTACTTTATGTTTATCCTCAACTGATTGAATGCAAACATATATAGGATATGCGATTCCTGTTGATTTTTGTAAAAAGCACTTGGAGGGAGATATTTTATTGTGTGGAAATCCCTGTAATCGATGGCACGGTGGTATGAAAGAGGCATTTAAGAAGATAAATGAGAGGGTGTATACTACCAAGGAGGGATGGAGAATTCCGCTTGAACTATGACACACAACTGTGCAAAAGGGTTGTCAATAAGGGATAGGATGTGCAAGTTCCTGATACATACAATGGAACCATCACAATATCGTTCGTTTTCTCCCCTCTGTGTAATTAATCTCGTGCAATCGCGTGGTCCCTTCCTTTTCACAATCCCTCCAAAATCTTCGCGAAATTCTTATCGGCATTCCGCTTCTTAAACTTTACCAATTTCGCAATCTCCTTCTTATCCACTTCAGCGCGTGTGAACTCAGTAGCATCCAGCAGCTTCTTACCTGCTTTTGACCGTACAATCACAGTAGAATACCCATCAGGACTGCCAACCGAGCCGATAGCAATGTCGGCAAGCCGGGATGCGAAATCGTCACAGAACGAACAGCCTTCTCTTATCTCCGACTCCATCTCCCGCACATCGCATGAATATTCCTTGCCACCACCCGTAACGATATATTTCCCTTTGCTTATCTGCGTCTTTTCCGCTTTATCGAGTTCAACGCCAAATGTCCGTTTCGTATACGCTTTTAAACCCAAGTAATCGAAACTCTCAAAACAGAACAAGCCTAATATGGTCAGCTCCGCGCCAGGATATTCGCGTTCCAAATCCCACAGTTGCTGCAGCTTCCGCACCGCTCTGACTTCACACGGTGTTCCAACCACTGCAATTCGTCTCTTACCCGCTTTCAGCGCTGCCTCTAGCTTAGACATCAGAGGCACACGCAGATATTTCGTTCCTCTCGCACTCAATATTCCGGCTACATCATCAGCTACCACATACTCCGCATTATAACCCGCCGCTCGCTGCACCACAAGTGCAGCATCAAAGATATTATTCTCAATACCTGCAATGAGCAGTGCGGTAACCATTCCACCGTCTTGGCCACCCGTAGCAGCCTTACCGGCAATAATATCGTTATAAACGCCCAGTTCTTCATCACGTTCGCCCACCAGGTATTTATCCTCCAGTTCCGCTATGTCCTCGGCCGTAGTCGGATATATATTCTTCTCCCGCTTTATTGCGTCCGTGGGGCATACAAGAGCGCACGAACCACAACCGATGCAATCGTCAGATAGCTCCCTGTACGGTGTACCAACTTCGCGCTCTACACCACGACTTATAACATTAATCGCCGAGACACCAACTAACTCATCACAGACCCGTGTGCACAATCCGCAAAGAATACATCGTTCATCTTCCAATACGAATCGCGGCTTTACAACGCCATATTCACGTGCCATGCTTTGTATCCGCCCTTCTTCCGGACATCGTGCCAGCAGCAGTTCCAGGAGCATCTTCCTTATCGCTATAATATCCGGCGACTTAGTGCTCACGACCAGTCCCTCCTCAGCGGGATAATTACAGGCAGTGACAACCTTCTTCCGGCCTCGTTTCTCTATCTCCACTGAGCATAACCTGCAAGCGCCAAGAGGCTCTAACGCGGGATGATAACATAACGTAGGAATATCAATGCCAATGCTTCGCGCAGCCTCTAATATTGTCTGCCCTTCCTCTATTTTGACACCCCTACCGTCAATTTCCATTTTCATCGCTCGTCCCCCCCTCCTTCGCCCTTTGCCTTTTGCCCTTTGCCCCTTTCTATCACCCTCTCCGCTTCCGGAATAGGCGGTGGAACTGGTTCACCCGAAATCTTCATCACTGCACCCACCTTAGACGGACAAACGTCATAGCAAATACCGCACTTTATGCATTTTGTCTGATCTATCACGTGTATCACGCGCTTATCGCCTTCTATCGCACCCTCGGGACAATTCTTCATGCAGAGCCGGCATGCAGTGCACTTATCGGGCTCTATATAAAAAGAGATCAGGTTTTTACATACCAGTGCCGGGCATCTCCTCTCCTTTATATGCGCTTCATATTCGTCGCTGAAATACCGTATGGTACTTAAAACCGGATTAGCGGCTGTTGTCCCCAAAGCACATAGTGACGCGCTCTTCATCACATCCGATATCTCTTTAAGCAGTTCTATATCTCCCTCTCGGCCTTTGCCGGCAACGATACCATTCAGTATCTCACGCATACGCTTTAAGCCCTCACGACAGGGCACGCATTTGCCACACGATTCATTACAGAGGAAATCCACAAAGTACCGCGCTATATCCACGATACACGTGTCTTCGTCCATAACGATCATACCGCCCGAGCCCATCATCGAACCCAACTTCGTAAGTGCATCGAAATCCACTGGTGTGTCGAGATACTGTTCGGGAATCACTCCGCCTGATGGGCCTCCGGTTTGGACAGCTTTGAATCTCTTCCCTCCGGGAATACCACCACCGATCTTATATATTATGTCCCTCAGTGTGGTGCCCATGGGTACTTCCACTAAACCGGTATTGTTCACCTTGCCCACAAGCGAGAAGATCTTTGTCCCTTTGCTGCCTTCCGTTCCAATCGAGTTAAACCAATCGGCACCTTTTCTTATTATCAGTGGCACCGTTGCATAAGTCTCAACATTATTTAAATTGCTCGGCTTGTCCCAAACGCCACTGTCAGAGGTATGGATATATTTAGGTCTCGGTTCGCCTACCTTCCCTTCTATCGCATTCATTAACGCACTCGATTCGCCGGAAACGAAAGCGCCCGCACCTCTGTGCACCTTTACGTCGAATTCGAATCCCGAGCCCAAGATGTCTTTTCCCAGGAACCCGTATTCCCTCGCCTGTTCGAGAGCAATAGCAAGATTCTTCACCGCTAGTGGATACTCCTGACGCACGTAAACGAAACCCTGCTGAGAGCCTATGGCGTATGCCGCGATTGCTAAGCCCTCAAGAACCCTGTGTGGATTCCCTTCCATAATTGATCGGTCCATATATGCACCGGGATCGCCTTCATCGCAGTTGACGATTACATATTTGGGCTCGCCCGTAGCATTTCGTGTAGACTCCCATTTCCTACCTGCGGGAAAGCCACCACCGCCACGACCACGTAAATTCGCTCTTTTCACTTCTTCCAATACCTCTTCGGGCGTCATCTCGTGCAATACCTTGGCTAATGCCAGGTACCCGCCAAGAGCGATGTAATCATCAACATTTGCCGGATCAACCCATAGGTTACCGCTAAAAACAACACGAGTTTGGTATTTGTAGAATGGGATCTCATGTTCATGGACAATTCGTGCTCCCGTGCTAGGGTCGTAGTAAAGCAGCCGCTCAATAATTTCATTCTCCTTTATGGTCTTGGCGATAATTTCCGGAACATCCTCGGGCGTTACATTGAGGTAACATAGTTCTCCTGGATAAATCACTATTATTGGGCCTCGCTCACAAAATCCGTGACAGCCTGTCCTTCGGACGCCCACATCTTCTGTTAAACCTTGTTTCTCCAACTCAGCCTGAATTGCCGCGGCGACCGCATCGCTGCCCGTGGCATGGCATGCCGTTCCTGAACATATTGTGATATATGGCTTACTCAAGTCCCGTTTTGAGGTGATATTGTTTCTCAGTGCCTTCAATTCCGCTTTTGAGTTTATTCTTGGCATTTCTTCCTCCTACCTACCTACTCATACGTTTCTAAAATCCCCTCTACCATTGCTGGCGTAATCTTGCCGTGATAAATACCATCTACCACTATCACCGGTCCCATGGCACAACAGCCAAGGCAATTTACTCGCTTCAAACTAAACCGCATGTCAGGCGTTGTCTCCCCACCTTTTATCTTTAAATCCCCCTCTAGTCGATCCAGAATCTTCGGCGCACCTCGTACCTGGCAGGCAGTGCCAAGACAAACCTGTATTATGTGTCGACCTACCGGCTCCAGGCTCATAGCTTCATAAAAACTCGCTATTCGGTATACATGGCTTTTCGGAATCTGCATCCGCGCGCTTATTTGCGTTATCGCTTCGTTCGAGATCCAGTTGAATTCGCTCTGGATGTCCAACAGTAACTGAATCAAAACACCTTCTTCGCCTTTATAGCGCTCTATTATCTCATCCACTCTTTTCAGGTCTATTTCTACCATTTTACCCCATCACCTCTCACCCGCTGCTCTTTTTAGCCCTATGGGCGTCAGCATTTCTCTTCCATAAAGCTTCAAAGGCTTAATTGCCATCTCATCTGCTCCAAGCGACGAAATCAAATAATCATCCGGCAAATTAGAAATCTCAAAATCCATCCTTTCTTCCACCTCTCGCTGTATAATCTTCACTCCACCTAAAGAAGCTGAGCTTTATCATTACCGATGAACTTATTTTGTAGATGGGCTTATAAATGTTGCGATTTTTTCCGGCTCTTTTGATCTAACATTCTTAAATAAATAAATTATACCTTTGGGATAAATAAGTAATTCAAAGATGAAACACGAACAAGAGATAGAGCAATTGAATTCGCAGGCACGTGCATACTCGTCCAAATTAAATGATACCCTAAACGAACTAAAAAGAGTTATTGTCGGTCAGGAACTAGTATTGAGTAAATTGCTGATCTGCCTTATCGCCGAGGGGCATGTTCTTCTTGAAGGTGTGCCCGGTCTGGCGAAGACATTAATGGTAAAGACGTTATCAGATACAGTATCAGCGCAATTCTGCCGTATTCAATTCACCCCGGACCTGCTGCCTGCGGACATTACCGGAACGAAGATCTATGACCACCGGACAGCGAGCTTTAGCACGCAAAAAGGGCCCATCTTCAATAATTTCATTCTCGCCGATGAGATAAACCGGGCACCACCAAAGGTGCAATCCGCTTTGTTGGAAGCCATGCAGGAGCGGCAGGTGAGCATACAGGGCGAAACGTTCATGCTAGATCGCCCGTTCCTGGTTCTGGCAACACAAAACCCCATAGAGACCGAGGGCACATACAAACTACCGGAAGCTCAAGTTGATAGATTCTCGTTTAAGCTGCTGGTTGACTACCCGAATAAGGACGAGGAGCGGGTAATAATCCAGCGGAATACGCAGGGTATTGTGCTAGCACCCGGTAAAGTCCTTACTGCTGGGGATATAATCGAAATGCAACAGTTTAATCAAAAGATTTATGCCGATGAGAAGATAGAGGAATATGTTACAGAACTTGTAGATGCAACGAGGTATCCTGAGAATTATACGCTGGGGAGGGATATTAATGGTCTGATCGAGTACGGAGCTTCGCCAAGAGCGTCTATATGGTCTATTCTTACCGGTAAAGCGCACGCATTACTAAATGGTCGTGGCTATGTTATCCCTGAAGATATTAAAGCGGTCGTACATGATGTGCTCAGGCATCGTATAATTCTGACCTATGAAGCCGATGCAGAGGGCATTACTTCTGACCATATTATTGATATGCTTGTTGCGAATATCAAGGCGCCGTAAGCGAGTTTGTGAGTTTGTAAGTTAGCAAGGAAATAAAGTATTGACACAGAATAACGCAGATCTACTTAACGCAGAAAAAAATCAAATCCGTGTAAATCCGTGTCATAAATTAAATTTATAGGGAGAAGTTTTTTTATACTTTATATACAACAATGAAAGCAGAACCAAAAGCGCTAACGGCATCTGAGAACAAGGTTTTGCTCGCTATCGCGGACGAGAAGAAGGTGTGCGATCCGATCCGACTATCAAAAGAAACGGGCATAAATGTCGATGCCGTGATGCAAACGGCATTCATGCTCGCTCAGGACGGGTTATGCGAGATAAAAGAGACGCATGAGGATTATTATCGGCTAACTGGGGAGGGGGAGACGTACGTCGAGCAAGGCTTGCCGGAAAAGAGAGCGCTTGCGTTCTTGATTGACAAGGGACGTGCAACAGTTGACGAACTCCAATCCTTTTTCGATGATGATAAGGAATCGAAAATAGCGATAAATTGGCTTTTGCGGAACAAATGGACGAAAATCGATAAAATAGGCGACGAACGGCTATTAATGCCTATAATAACACTGGACGAGTTGTCATCTGACGTTAGTGAAGCGATACTGCGAATTGTTAATGCTGGTGAAACCGAGAGAAAAGTATTAGCAGAAGCGGTCACAAAAGAATTCAGCGCAGCGGCAATAAATGACTCTTTGACGCTATTGAGTTCGCGGAGTTTGTTAGAGTCCTACTCACGTGTAAATAGGGTAATAGCGATAACAAAAGCGGGCAAAGATACTTTAACACAGCTTACTCAAACACATACTAAAACCTTTTCTGCGGATGTAATCCTCGTTGAGGAGAAGATAACGCAGCTCACACCTGAACTCATAAGAACTGGCTCATGGCGAGCTCAGAAATTCAAGACATATGATGTGAATCTACCCTCAAAAGCAGTTTACCCTGCGAAGATACATCCATATCAGCGTATTTTAGACTCTATGAGACGGATTTTCACTGAGATGGGGTTCGTAGAGATAAAAGGCGAACTTGCTCAGAGCGCGTTTTGGAATTTCGATGCGTTATTTGTGCCGCAGGACCATCCAGCGCGAGAGATGCAGGATACCTTCTATCTGGCGAGAAGAAAGCCTATAGACGCACCCAAAGAATTGATAGAGAATGTGAAGCAGATGCACGAGCATGGCGGCTCGTTAAATTCCACAGGCTGGGGTGGCAAGTGGGAAAGCGAGTTAGGTGAGGAGATATTGCTGAGAACGCATACCACTGCTGTTACGTTGCAGTATCTGGCATCGCATCCCAAGCCGCCGGTTAAGGTCTTCTGCATTGACCGAGTTTATCGTCGTGAGACTATTGATCCAACGCACATACCGGAATTCGACCAGTTGGAGGGCATTGTCATGGACAAGGGCGTAACATTCAGCCACTTGCTTGGCTATCTCGCAACATTCTACAATAAGATGGGGTTCCCTTCTATACGGTTCCGGCCGGGTTATTTCCCTTATACCGAGCCGTCAGTGGAGGTGGAAGTCTATATGCCCGAAAGAGGATGGATCGAACTGGGTGGTGCGGGTATATTCCGAGAGGAGGTAACGAATCCAATAGGCGTGAAATATCCGGTTTTAGCATGGGGGCTTGGAATTGGCCGATTAGCTATGCTTAGTTTGGGGCTGACCGATATACGTGATTTGTATCGCTCGGATATAGAGTGGTTGAGGCGGGCGAGGGTCGTTCGGTGATGGGTGGCCGGCTTGACTTGCATCTTCACAATTTATAGTGAAAATTGAAAAATACCAAAGAAGCAAGTTTTAATCGCTTATTCAGTGTTTTTATATGGACAGGCATCAGCAAATTTTACAATATCTTCTCCGGAATTGTCCATAATACTAATATTCCACACATCGCGGTAGAAGTTTTTATGGGATTGAAATATCTTAACGGGAACCCCCTGTGATACACAAATGCCTGCCAAAAACATGAGTTGAGCATCGTGCATCTTATTATCGTTTGATCCTCTCTGCACACCCGCTAAATTAACTAACACCGCCCGAGCATTTATTAGACTTTCCGCTAATCCCTCAGGAATAAAACATTGATCCAATATGTTAATAGCCACTTTTGTATAGCTGTACCTTTCCGTCAGTTTTCTTACCAGTTCTGTTTCATGATTAAATGACACTACATAAACTTCATTACTTTTATCCCTATCGTTTGGCGAATTAAAGTTATTAATATGCTTAAAAACTCTAGGTACCTGGTATAAATCGTTGATTTTATTATTGTTAAACTTTTCAGTTTTCCACCCTAATTTATCTGGGATTTCATCGACTGTTTGGTAGCTTTTATACAGTTGTTCTCCAAGTTTAGCTTTAATATCCTCAGATTTATCATCACATAAGAAAACAACCCTCCTTCCTAGTCCAAGAGCAAAACCGCATTCAAAAAATACGTTTGGATTAAAATCTGATACTTCAGCGAGCATCCATAAATTTCTGAATACCTTTGGGCATACTTCATCACATAATACTCGACCCGTTTCTAGCTTCTCGGGCGTCGTCCACTTATCGGGCTCTACAGCAAGATTAAGCTTTTTAAGTTTGTTACCTAACACCTCAACAAACTCCTTTTTGCTAGCGGACGATGCCAAAAAAACGCCTCGTTTATTTAAGAACCGATCAGTACTACAGACACGATAAATAAAACTACAGTACCTGTCTGTTCTATAAATTCTTGGATTCTTCCATGGACGTCCATCACCAACTATAGTTCTTGGATTAATGTGGTACGGTGCACCTTCCTTCATCTTTTTCCTCTCCCTGATTAGAGAATTAAGAATAGGATGAATTAGGTAAAAATCAGAGACTGGTAAGATCTTAGATTCAAAAATCTTGTCTCCGGGCCGCTCAAACTTTTGAATAATATTACCATTTTCTTCATCAATATCAACATAACCTAGTAATCCTACTTTATACAAATTGCAAAAAACATGATTTTTTTCACAGTTTTTCTGGTTGTTATATGTGCTGCATATTCCCTTTATTTCACTTTTGCTAAGTATATCTGAATCTATTAAGTCGAACAATTCATCAAAAGGCCTAATAAAATCTAAAAAAGGTTTAGTTTCTGCTAGATATGTCCGCGCGATTGTTGTTGCTTCCCTGTTGACCACGGATCTTATATTTACTTCTGTCCGTTCATTGGGATAAATAGCAGCTAGAGCGCCCCCAATGACCATAAAATCTCTAGGTCGTTTTAAGGTATGACGATAAATATAGTCAAAAATATCCTCTTTTTGATTGTCAACTCGTGCATTTGCTATTTTGTTATCGCTTAACCCCAAGAAGGCGTAAATAAGATCTTCATTAATAAAATTGGCGTTGACGAGGTCTTTCTTATTCATTCGTTTAATATTTTTTTCAAAGATGTCTTTTAGTTCTGATTTAGTATATCCAATATCTAATGCGCTTCCTTTTTTTTGCAATCCTATGGGATCATTTCTCAGTAATCTCTCCCACGCTTCTTTTCTAATAGATGCAAAAACTTTTATATGGCTGCTTTGTCCAGATAAAACCCAGATAGCATTGATTAATCCAATTTGAGCATTATACCAGAGTTCTGAAGATAAAACTCCTGTAACACTAGACCTTTCACCGTGTTGTCCTAAATGACCTCCAAAATATTCATCCACATTATCAATAAAAATTGCGACACCAGAACGAACTCGATTTAGGATCGAGGTTAGTCTATATTGTTTTCTTGCAATTTTAATGATACTGCTATGACTACGATCTAAAATATTTGTGAGATATCCAAAAGGTGTAACAAGCTGAGGGTCATTTACCATCTCGAGAATTTCGTCAGGAAGACTTCCAATCACTTTATTCAGTTCTTGTTCCTTTTCTTTATCCCCTTTCCGTTCATAACTTATTTTAAGAGTCTTAATGACGGACAAAGAAATAGATAATAACCAAATATTGGTCCAATATTCAATGTTTCCTAATGCCTCTATTGTTTCAAAACTAAAGGTAAAAGCTTGTTGGGCTCTATCTAATGGCTCATCCTTATGGATGAAATATATCTCCTCTTCTTGTAAATCTTTCTTATGTTTTTTTTGGTAGATGTATCGCTTATACATCAAAAAAGGGTTTTTCCGATACCTTTTGGAGCAACGGCAAAATACATATTTTCTCTCTCTTCAGACTCAATAAATTCCTTTATGGCGGGCGTTATGACTAAATCCTCCGACGGATTTAGCTCCCCAACTTCGCCAATCCTTATCGCATCAACAATCCAAGGTTTCATTTTATATTTCTCCTTATTTTCATCAATTTGTCGTGTGGGATAGTTTTATCAAAATGTCGTATAAAATGGTCTTATAGCGGATGTTTTATATATAACTTTCGATTTTTTTTTGATCAAACTTTTTTTTTGAAAAAAAAGTTTGCTGCGTAAGCCTTTTTCGGTAAAGCCTCTAAATTTTCTTTAGAAAAAGGGTTTTTAGACATCTAAAACGACTCTTGCCTTCCAAACCTCATTCTTCTTTACCTCCATCATGTTATAGGTGACCGCTTTTATTATTATGCCGGATACATGTTTTGAGGGGTCGAATTTACCACCTTTGCATGTTCCCTGTATACTGAAATTGGATTCGTCTATCGCTATGTCAAAGGATCTCATAACTAGCGATTTCGAGTCAAACAAAAAAATCAGCTCGTCCAGCCAATCAAACATCAAGCTATAAAGGTCTTCGGAGTTTATCTCTATTTCTCGCTCCTCCGCCCCCTCTATTTCGTCTACATCGGTCATGAGACTGTACATGGCAATAGCGGCATTAGCATAAAGCTCCTCTAACGTGTCGCCATACACCTCAAATCCGACATCCGAGGGATGCTCGATATATTTTATTTTCTCTTCTCGGTTCATTTCGGGGTTATGTTTTAGGTTTTAGGGGTTATGGATTTGGTACTCTTTGCATTATCGCTCTGACATAATCGTCCGCGTTCAGATCAACGGTTTTGAACTCTGCGAATTTGCTCAATACGTGTTTTTCAATCTCCCTGAGCCCTTCTTCGGTCTTCGCCTCCATCCGTAGAATTATCACAGGCGATGTGTTCGAGTGGCGTACAAGCGCCCATCCGTTCTCCTTCACAAACTCTATCTTCACACCGTCTATATCATTACCTCTTTCGTCTGTCCTTCGTTTATATAGCTCGGGGTTAGTTGCAGCAAGCTCACGATAATAGTCCTCTACGGCATCGCAAACACGCCCTTTCTCTTCATCGCTCACTACGGGGATCCTTATCTCCGGCGTGTTCACGTATCTCTTCAAGAAGTCCTCAAGCAGTACATCCACCACTTTCACGTCGCTTTTAGTCTCTGATTCCTTGGCAGTAAGCAGTAAAAGCTCGGAAAATGCGAATACCGCATCGTCTGCACGATTATTCTTCGCGAAATACACATGGCCTGACATCTCACCGCCTGCAACTGCATTTAGCTCTTCCATCTTCGATTTGATAAACGAAAAACCCGTTTTCCACTCGACTGGCACGCCCTCATTCTCTATGATTATCTCTCGTATCGCATCAGAGCATTTTGTATCGTAAACGATTTTTGCATGATGATGCTCCTTTAAGATGTGCTTGCAGAGCAGAGCGAGGATCTGTTCACCGATTATCATCTTTCCAGTCGGTGATATTGCACCTGCTCGATCACCGTCACAGTCGGAAGCCAGCCCAATATGCGCGTTCTTTCGCGCTACTTCGGCATGTAAATCCTCCAGGAACCGCGGAATCGTTGGATCCGGCAGATGGTTAGGGAAATTGCCGTCCGGCTCGGAATAAAGCTCGAATACTTCGGCACCCAAATCACGGAATAGCGGTGGTGCTATCACCCCCGTAGTTCCATTTCCAGCGTCATAAACGATTCTTAAGCCGGTCAACGGCTTCCTTTTGGCCGCCGGTAGCTTTTCTAGCTCTTGTTCCGCGATGGCAAGTGCGGCTCTTAAAGAACTCTTGCCCGCAAGAGCGTCTAATGTCAGTTCTTCCCATCTCTCGCGCAGTACAACGTTCGCAACAATCATCGCATGATAATCCGCCAGTACGTCCACCACTTCATGCTCGCCTTTAACACTGCTTACGTGCGTTTTGAATCCTTCTTCAAGCTGCTTCGCTGTTTGGAACATCTCTCGTATTTGGTCCTCTGTGGCGCTTTCTGTGCCAACACAGGGCTTGAATCCGTTCCATTCCTTGTCCAGGTGGCTGCCCGTGACTTCCACGCCGCCATCTGCATTGAATAGCCAAGTCGCGAAATACATTAGTGGCGTGGAGCTTACCTTTTCAGCAGGTGCTATGTCTATGACATGGACACCTTTGCTCATAAGCGCGTCGGCAAAGGCGGTTTTCAATCGCGGCGAGCTGTTTCTGACGTCCTTGCCCACAACCACTCTTAGCTCTTGCGGCTCTTTACCTCGGTGCTTGCGCAGTAGCTCTACATATGCCAGCCCGGTCAGGGTGCAGAAGTCGTCACTGAGCTGGATGTCTGCTATGCCTCTTATATCGTTCGCACGATATGCGGTTTTATCTACTATCATATTTTTATTTGCTTTTTGTTAATTACGTTTTTGCTTTACATCTTCCCTCTATGTACTCAAAAAGCATCAATAACTACCAGTAGCCTAGATCGGGAGGTAGAATGGTTCTCGATCTAGACGATGAAGGATGTAGTCAGCGTCGGGGTATTTTTCTAATATTTTGTTTTTAAATTCCTCCGCTTTATCTAAGCTATAAAAAATCCTTCCTACTTCCACTAATGCTCTATCATTTCTACGCCTTAAAGCCTCATTTAGCATCATATTTAGTCTCTTATCCGCTTCTTCTAATCTCCCTAACCTCTTCATTACGTTAAAATATACAGATGGTTTTTCATCAAAAAGTTTTTTTTCTGTAACCCCACCGTCATCAAGCAGTTCTAGCATTTCTTGCAACGTACCTGCTTTGAATTTGAACATAACTTCTACTTTTTTCACTCGTAAGGATATATCCATATCAATAATATCAGAATAATTCTCGAATAATTCCATAGCATCTTCAGGACGCTCCTTCTTAATATAAATATCGAGAATTTCTCCAAGAATTTCACTTTTTTCTTTAATCACGTCTAAAAGTCGAAGATAGTGCTCTAAAGCCATTTCCGATTTATCATACTTCTTATACGCTTCAGCTAATCTCCTCTCAACTGCAATCATATCCTCGGGATTTAATTCGAGATATTTTTCTACTATTGCTAATTCAAACTCTGGCTCTTCCCGAGAGGATAATTCCCAGTTCATAAAAAGAGAAACGTATTTTGATAGTGTCTTAGGATTGTCAATTCCAAAAGTCATCCATAAGTCTTGAAATGCACCTAATATCTTTTTCCTCCCAGCATTGCGGAGGATATAGAAATCTATGAGCGTTTCAAGACTTTTTGGGTGCGAATAAGTTAGCACCAGTCCTTCCAATTCCTCTTGTGCTTTATCCGGATGGTCTAACAGGTTAGCAGTGATTTCTTTTAGGATACTGTCAAGTTTTGGTACAATAACAGTATTAGGTATGATTTTTGAAAACAGTATTAGATAATCCCGTAATAAATGTGTTTCTTTAGTAACCCCTTCCTCGCCTATTCTCAAGGACTCTGATAATTCCAATTTTCTATCAGAGTGAAGTATACAAATATCCTGAACATTTAACTGGCTCTCTAAATCTTCTACTGGCTCGTTTAGAAAATGTTGTATATCCCCTATTATTTGCCTTTCTATTACTTTATCTTTTTCTTCTTCTGGAAAAGGAATACGGGTAAGCGCAAAAGTTACCCCTATTGGCTTTTGTCCGGGCAATCGTTCAACTGCCTGGATACTGCGGAGTATCTGACGTGCGCCCTCAATATTTTCTCGATTGTTGACGATTAGAAACACTACTTTGTCAGGCAAAAGGGACGTGCATAAACCGCTCATCTCTGTTACGCCTGTTCTGGAATCTATAAGTAGAAAATCAGGGTTAAATTCTTTCCTTATTCTCTCCTTTAGTTCAAGAAAGAAAGGGAGACCTTCGCTGTATTCTTCATAAAACAATTTGTGCCAATTTATCGCTGCTAATTTTCGCCAATAACCTGCAGAAAGGACATCACCTGCGGGAATCAATCGGATTTCGCCCTGGGTTTTTGATGGATGAATAAGTTCCAATGTAAATTCATCTAATGATTCTGGAATGACTTTATTATGCATAAATTCAGATATGTAGTCCACCAAACCCTTCCTAATATCTGTTGTTTTGACGAGTTGTGGGAATTTGTAATGAAGTCCAGGCGCCTCTAAGTCGAAGTCCATAATGCAAACATTTTGACCAAAGCGGGAAAGATAAATCGCAATGTTCGCTAAAGCTAATGTGCGTCCAACCCCTCCTTTATATGAATAGAAAGTTATTGTTTCCATGATGAAACCACCTTAACAGCCCACGGGTAATATTTGCCCCCTCACAGCGATTTGTTTTTGATGCTTTTTTATAGCATCTATTGGATATGTGCTCTCTACGCCGAGAAATCTATCCTTCCACGTTTCTTCTTGATTATCTCTTATCTGATTTTCTAATTCTCTCAGTTTTTCTCTCTCCTCTTTACAGTTTTCAAGAATATCAATCGCCATTTTTTGCATTTCGGGATTCCGCATTACCTGTTCTAATTTCATTAAATCAATAGTCACGGACTCAGCCGCATCAAGTTTTCCTTCAGGAATCAACTCTCTTTTAGCTCTCTTAAGATATTCTAACAGCACATCATCAGTAGCATATTTCAACCCTTCTCGCAATTTCTCAAAAGATGGTAACTCAATACCTTGAGTTTTTTTTGTTTCAATATATGCCTCTTTGAGAAATTTGACTGTTTCGTTTATGCTATTAAGACTAATAGCACACTCTTCAAAGCCATATGAATGAATGGCCTTTGATAAGTCTTTTATTGAAACTTCAATCTGATCTGAAGTAGTATAGGGCGGTCGTAATAAAAATAATTTTTCCTCTTTTTCAATAAACCCCCATCCATCCTTTGGAGCGGTGGCCATGATCTTAATTTCCATTTTCGTCTATTACCTCCACTCGAATCCCTTGGTTATGTAAAAGATCACGCATATTAATAAAATCCTCTAGCCAATATCTTTCTTCAGCATCTGATAATTCAGAAATGATGGCTTTATATAAGTCATTCTCGAAACGATTTAAAACACTTTTCCTCATTCGTACACTCTCTATATGTATATTTTTGATTTCGCCTTTCGTTATAGCTTCAATATAACATTCATTGCTACAGATCATAGATGCCAATTCATCAAAAGGAATTCCTCCTATTTCATTTTCGTGTTTAAGAGCTACCAAAGCAGGTACACATTCTCTATTTGCAGTATCTCGAGATAACCGTTCAACGTTCACAGAATTTTCTTCGACATATTTGAGACTATCCTCTTTAATGAATGCTAACGATGAATATTCTTTTGATTGTTTTCGTTTAATTATAACACAATATTCTCCGAACTTTTCTGGACCGAATCCTCCGATGTTTAAAGCACCATACTTAAATTTTTCAGCACATTCAAAGGTGCTATTAAAAATCTTCCTCTCTTTTTTATGGTTTTTTAATTGCAAATCCATTGCAGTTTCATATGATATTCCTATTTTTCTTTTGCCCTTTAACTCTTCTATTCTTTCCTTTGTAACTTCATATCGGTTTTTATATACCCCTTCAATTAAAAAACTAATTAATACCCCTTGCCTAATATTTATCGAAATAGTCGGTTTATTCCTCATAAAGTCAATAAAATTTTTAAATATATCTAAATTATTTTGATTCTCATGCTTCTCTTTCAATAACTTATGTCGGGTTTTTAGATTATCCGAATTTTGATCTGCCATATCAAATATGTTCTTCATATCTTCCCCTCAAAGTGATTAATAGAACAATTTTTCCTTTTATAAACTTTTTGGTGGATAGATAAAAGACCAGAAATTGGAAAACCTAATTCAGACATTTATCCTCCGAGTTCTTGTTTTTATTTTTATTTTTGCTGGAAAAGATTATAGGGTCGCTTTATCATGCACAATTGAAATAAACACAAAAAAAAATCCACCGATTTTGAGCAGATACATATATATTGCCCATGCCAGAAAGAATCGCCGATCTAAAAATAGCGTGTGAATGCACTGCGCATGCTGAGATACCAGTAACTGTGGGATCGCTACATTTACCAGAGAGACAAGCGATCTGCACACAAAGATGTCAGTAACAGTGAGGTTGTCGCTTTCATCAGAAGGGCGAGTAATGAATAACTGTTGTTTTTGCTGACCCTTGACATGAGCAGTAGCCCGCATGTTTTCACTATATAGAATCTTTACTGTTTTCTTCTTGTGCTTAAGCCCCCAATCGTACAGATATGTACCTTGAACCACACTGTTTATCGCCCCTCACTCGTTTTTACCCGAAGGTGCAAGGTCGCTAAAAAGCGAAGCGAATATGAACGCTACAACCTGCAATCATATACGACCTCATCTGCGTTTTCTATCACAAATCCTTTTATCGCTTCTAACTCCGGACATGGTTCAAATCGGTCTTCTGTCCTTTTTAATACCTCTTCTGCGGTTAGCACCGGTGCCATCCTTATATAATCCAGGACATAATGCAAGTACCACGCCTTCACGTATTCGCTCCCTTTTTCTCGCATGAATAATAGCTGAAGATACTTTGGGATTTTCATTATCATATTAAAATCATGGCTCTTCGCCAACTGTATGATTATTTCTTCTCCATCACGCTCACAGAACAGTATAAACTCTGGGCTCTTTTCTGGGAAGTCACTTAAATGATTCACAAAGTCTGTGGTTTCTCTGGTTAGCTCCATCTTCGCCGCCCATTTATTATGGATCTCCCACTTTGGCATAGTTCCTGATAAACCGTTTTGCAAGCAAAAAGCTTTACCAAAATTTTTATCACATAACATCACATCACAACTCAATGAAGTGCATCTTCTGCATCCAGATACTTACTGCTCTACGCGCCTGTTCAGGATTCGCGAAATTATCTTCTATTGCTTCATCCGTGGAAATGCCTATAAAGGGGTCTATTGTAGACTTCCCCACATCGGCAACCCATATCATCGCGTCACTAACGTCATGCCCCCGGAAGAACGAGATAAAAGGTGCGGGTGTCTTCTCTGTTGGAACAACGATCACCACCTCTTCCGCGGCTTCTGACCGCTCTAATTGGCGCTCGTCAGCAAAATGTGGCACAAAAGTAATCGAAGGTAAAACGAAGATGTGTATGCTTCTGTGTTCATCTTTATTCTTCACCGCTATCAACTCAAGATGCTCCTCTTCACCTCCACCTTCGTTCACCTGATACCCACAGCGTTCCAAAAACGATATTAGCACGCTTTTTAGCGCACTTATAGGGCTTCGTAGCTCAGCCCAACGTAAAAACGCAGCTTCCAGTTCCTCACTCATATATCCATGTGTTGGCAAGCAGTAAAATATCTCGCCCTGATAGTTTATCCGGGTATGCATGTCAGGCGAGAAAACAGAAAGTTTCTCTTCGCTAGTTATGCTCTTGAAGATCATATCTTCCGGATCACCGCCAAATTTACTCGCTAACTCGTCCCTATCGGCATCGCTTAGCGCACTTACACACTCGCTTATCTTCAACGCGAGTTCTCCTTCTGATATTACCTTATGCTCCTGACAGTAGCCCGAAAGGTATTCAAATATTTTTAACATCTCTTGCCATCTTCATAGTATAAATATTTCTTTGGTAAAGCTTTTAAAACTTTTTGGTAGAAGAAAATGAGAAGCAAATTTGCGGGACGTATAAAGAACATAGAGATTTCCGGTATAAGGAAGGCATTTGAAGCTTTGTCCGGTGATTTTTTCAACCTCGGACTCGGTGAGCCCGACTTTGATACCCCAGAGCACGTAAAAATCGCCGCTGTGCAGGCATTAAAGTCAGGATTTACCTCATATACATCAAATAAAGGTATAGACGAACTGAGAGAGGCGATAAGTGCTAAGCTCTACCATGATAATAACCTCGCCTTTAGCCCTGATGAGATGATAGTTACATCCGGTGCGAGTGAAGCGTTACATATCGCTATCCATTCAGTCGTTGAAAGAGGGGATGAAGTGCTAATCCCGAATCCAGGGTTTGTCTCTTTCGCTGCACTGACGGAACTGGCCGAAGGGAAACCGATAGGGGTCCCTTTAAGTGACGACTTTTCGATCTCCGCGGAAGCGGTAAAAGAGAGAATTACAGATAAGACAAAGGCACTCATAATAAATTCACCTGCTAATCCTACGGGCGCTGTGGAAAGCGGGGAGAACATAAAAGCGCTTGTTGACATCGCCCATGACCATCATGTAACTATCATTTCTGATGAGGTCTATGAGCAGCTTATATACGATGACTTGAAGCACATAAGCCCCGCGAGATTCTCTGACGATGTCATCACGGTAAATGCAGTCTCAAAGACATACGCAATGACCGGCTTTCGATTGGGTTATGTTGTCGCTCGCAGCGAGTACACGGAGCAAATGCTAAAGGTGCATCAATATGTCCAGGCGTGTGCATCATCGATATCGCAGAAAGCGGCGTTGGCCGCTATTGCAGGCCCTCAAGACTGCGTGGTAGATATGAGAAGCGAGTTCAAAAGAAGAAGGGATTTCGCTGTTTACGCTCTTCATGATATGGGTATGAAGTTCAAGATACCAAAAGGCGCATTTTATATCTTTCCTCGGGTGAGCGATGAGCATGAATTTGTGGAGTCTTTGAAGCGGAAACGGGTAATTGTCACGTCGGGATCTACCTTTGGAAGTCGTGGTAAAAATCATGTGCGAATATCGTATGCTACGAGCTTAGCTAATTTGAAGCACGCTTTTGATATAATGAAGGGAATTGTAAGAGGGGATTGAAACAGGGATGCTTTTGGCAAATACCCTTTGTGTTGGTGCTATTTTCTTCTCGGCGAAGGCGCTCGAGGCGCTTTATACGGGCGCCGCATTTGCTGCCCACATTTCAAACACGTTGTTGTAATATACTCGCCCCTGAGACGAATGCGTGCATTCTTCCCTGGGATTAAATAGGTATAACAGCCTTTACAAATCCGCATCTTCAACTGTGACGGTATTCGTACTCGATAACGCATTCCAATCAAACGGGCCAGCTGCACATACCTATCACTTCTCTTTCGTCCATCCTTTCTCGCATCCGCTTCTGCCAGCTCGAAGAGCCGCACTATCCGCTGCAATGCGATGTCCCCTATCCTTCTACCCCTCTTCTTTACCATCTACAACGATTAATTATGTAACTGTCTTTTGTTCTAAATCTTGTTTGAATTTGATAACTATAATGGAATGATACGGCGGAAGAGAACATGAACAACCTGCATAGAAGGGCAAGAATCATTGCCGATTTTCAGTTTGGATGGGGTACCGGCAACATCTTGTTCCCGGACAGCGTAGTATTTACCCTCTCAAGGACAAGGAGAATATCTCAGATACTAGATAATGGGGAAAGAATATCCACACTTAGGAGCTCTGACGGGCTGCTGACGCTGAGCATAGAAGGTGCAAAAAGACTGCATCGATTCATAAAATATCCTGGACTGAGGGTTGTTATGAATGAAGAGAGCAGCGAGTTCATAAAAAAAGGCGGAACTGCATTTTGCAAACATGTAATAGATGCAGATTCCGAGATAAGGGCTTATGATGAACTTATAGTGGTAGATGAAAAAGACAGACTACTTGCAACGGGAAAGGCTATGTTATCCTGTGATGAGATGAAAATCTTTGAGCATGGTGTAGCTGTGAAGGTAAGGTATGGCATAGAAGAATAAGGGATAGTCGGTAAATGATAGAAGAAGAGATAGCGAATATGTTACGAAAAAGGGGACTCAGTTTAGCTACTGCAGAATCTTGCACCGGTGGACTGATCGCCCATAGGATAACAAACATCTCTGGCAGCTCGGACTATTATAAAGGTGGCGTGATCGCTTATGCGAACGAAGTAAAGGCGCAAATTTTGCTTGTGGATGATGCGCTATTGGCGCAGAAGGGTGCGGTAAGTGCAGAATGTGCGCGGGCAATGGCGGAAGGTATAAGGGCGCTACTGAATGGCGACATTGGTATTGCTACCACAGGCATTGCAGGACCCACAGGGGGAACGCCGGACACGCCTGTTGGATTAGTTTATATAGCATTGGCAACAAAGGGTTACTTATATCATGAGAGGCATATCTTCCACGGAGATAGAGGAGGGAACAAACGCAAGGCGGCTGAGGCTGCTCTTGTGATGTTAAAAAAGTTTCTCATACCTGGAGCAGAAGGGCTCGTAGCTCAGAAAGGTAGAGCAGCGGGCTTTTAACCCGTCGGTCACGGGTTCAAATCCCGTCGAGCTCGTTAGTAGAAATGAAGAAGGAGACGTTATCTATACTTGGACATGAGTTAGTGCCGGAACACATATTAATGGACGAGAGCGAAGTGAAAGAACTTTTAGATAAGTACAAAATAAAGCGGGTACAACTGCCTAAGATAAAAGTATCCGATCCCGCTATAAATGGACTAGGTGCAAAAGTTGGAGATGTCGTGGAGATAACAAGACAAAGTAGAACAGCGGGAAAAGCTTTATCTTTTCGACTGATTATAGAGTGAAAGGGTGAATGGAATGTTAGATCGAAGTGTCTTTTCAAAAGCATATTTAAAAAGGGAAAAAATAGTACAGCATCAGCTCGATTCGTTCAATTACTTCCTCGATGAGGGTATACAAAGGATAATTGAGGAGCTCCCGTATACTGAAACATCTATTAGCGGCGAAGATGAAGAAAAGGGGAAGTATAAACTGGGTGTAAAGTTTGGTAAGATAACTGTGGGCATACCTAAGGCGAGGGAGGCAGATGGTTCTTATGAGGATGTTTTCCCTTCCCAAGCAAGATTAAGGAATCTGAACTATTCCGCGCCTATTATTTTGGATATGCAGCTCGTGAAGAAATATGAAAGTGGCGAGATAGAAATAATGCGGGATGAGGAGGAGGTAGCTATCGGCGAGCTTCCAATCATGCTTAAATCAAATAGGTGCAACATATCAAAAGATGTTATCCAGGAAAAACTAGGCGAAGATCTTTCTGAGCAGGAATATGAAGACTGGTTGAAAAACAACGCAGGAGAAGATCCTCTTGATCCTGGTGGATATTTCATCATAAATGGTTCAGAGCATGTAATAATTACGCTGGAAGATCTCGCACCAAACAGGATATTTGTGAATTTCGAAGAGAAATATGGGAGTAAAGGCGTTGTTTCTAAAGTTTTCTCGCTTAACCAAGGTTTTAGAGTTCCAATAAGGGTGGAAATAAGTAAAAAGGGAATACTTGAGGTTTCTTTCCCTGCTGTGGGGCGTAAAATACAGTTTATGACGCTTATACGTGCGTTAGGGCTAGGAAGTGATGAGGAGATAATAAAAGCCGTCTCTGATGACCCACAAATAGTAAAATACGTCCTAGAGAACATAGAAGAGTGCGATGTGGATACGCAGGAAGAAGCAATAGAGAAATTGGGCCGTAAAATCGCACCAACGCAAGCAAGGGAGTATCGAGAAAGGAGAGTTAATTACATCCTGGATCGTTATTTCCTTCCACATCTTGATACCAAGATAGCAAAGGCCTATTTCATTGGGAGAATGGCAGAATCATGTTATGAGCTTTATCTTGGTAAGAGAGGCGAGGGTGACAAAGACCATTACGCAAATAAAAGATTGAAACTCGCAGGTGACTTAGTGGAAGACCTTTTCCGTGTATCATTTACAAAACTCACTCGTGATATGCGATATCAATTGGAGCGTGCAAATATGCGAAGTCGAGAACTAAAGATCGCTACTGCTATTCGTTCCGATGTGCTCACGGAACGGATAGTGCATGCACTAGCAACCGGGAACTGGGTAGGTGGCAGAGCGGGAGTTTCCCAGTTATTGGAACGGAGCAATTATATAGCCACCTTAAGCCATCTTAGAAGGATAATTTCGCCGTTATCGCGATCTCAACCTCATTTTGAAGCTCGTGACTTACATCCCACGCAATGGGGGAAAATTTGTCCTAGCGAGACACCGGAAGGTCCTAATTGCGGCTTGGTAAAGAATTTTTCGCAGATGGTTGAAATATCCGTGGGCGAAGACGAGAAGAGCTTTAAAGACATTTTATATGAACTTGGTGCTATTCCACCTGCTCGCTCTTTGGAAGTAAGTGCTGAAAGTAGGACTCGTGTGTTCCTGAATGGTGATTTCATTGGCTTCTCTACGGAGCCAGAGATATTTGTGGATGCGGTGAGGAAGAAGAGGAGAAGCGATGAAATATCAACGCAGGTAAACATTGCCTATTACAAGGACCAGAGTGACATAATAATAAATTCTGATAGGGGGAGAGCAAGAAGACCCGTTATGGTGGTCGAGAATAGAACACCTCTGGTTACAGAATCACAGATCGAGAAACTGAGAAAATGTGAGATGAACTTTGATGACTTAGTGAGTGTGGGTGTGATAGAATATTTAGATGCCGAGGAGGAAGAGAATGCGCTTATAGCATTAAATGAATCCGATTTGACAAAAGAAGGAGGGAATGAATATACGCATTTAGAAATGGATCCTTCATTGATCTTAGGCATTGTTGCCGGGTTGATTCCTTATCCCGACCACAATTCATCACCACGTAATACAATGGGTTGTGCCATGCTGAAGCAATCTTTGGGGCTTTCGACTGCGAATTATAAAACCCGTGCCGACACCAGAACGCATCTTTTGCATTCCCCGCAAAAACCGCTAGTAACAACAAGAACTGCGGACCTTATTCAGCATGGCCGGAGGCCTGCAGGGCAGAACTTCGTCGTTGCGGTTTTAAGTTACGAAGGGTATAATATGGAAGATGCGTTGATTTTGAATCAAGCTGCCATAGATCGTGGGTTGGGTAGGAGTCATTTCTTCAGAACGTATGAAGGTGAGGAGCGGCGGTATCCTGGTGGTGAAGAAGATATATTTGAGATACCCGATGTAGAGATTGTAGGGGTTAGAAGTCATGAAGCGTATCAACAACTTGACGATGCGGGCATAATAAATTCAGAAGTGGAAGTGTTGCCAAATGATGTGTTAATCGGAAAGACAAGTCCACCAAGGTTCTTGGAAGAGACTACGGAGCTTTTAAGTCCTTTAGAAAGGAGGGACACTTCTATTTGCACTCGTGCCAACGAACGTGGCAGGGTGGATTCTGTGGTGCTCATGGAATCAAGTAGCAATAGACGTCTGGTTAAAGTTGCTGTTCGGGATCAGAAGGTTCCAGAGGTTGGTGATAAATTCGCATCACGACATGGCCAGAAGGGCGTTATCGGGTTGATTGCACATCCTGAAGACATGCCTTTTACTGAAGGGGGAATCATTCCTGATATGATTATAAATCCTCATGCCATACCATCAAGGATGACCGTAGGACATGTGCTAGAGATGATAGGCGGAAAGGTGGGCGCTTTAGAGGGGCGATGTATAGATGGCTCTGCTTTTTCCGGCGAGAAGGAAGTGGACTTAAGGAATGCACTTGTACGTGCTGGGTTCTCAGATACTGGTAGAGAAACGATGTGGGATGGACTAAAAGGCACTAAAATAGATGCTGATGTCTTTGTAGGTGTGGTATATTATCAGAAGTTATATCATCTGGTATCGGCAAAGATGCATGCACGTGCGAGAGGTCCAGTGCAAATATTGACACGACAACCGACGGAAGGTAAAGCAAGAGAAGGGGGACTCCGTTTCGGTGAGATGGAAAGAGATGTTCTTATTGGGTATGGGGCAGCAATAGCGCTGAAGGATCGGTTGTTGAATGAATCAGATCGAGTTGTTGAGCTGGTCTGTGGAAATTGTGGCATGATTGCCTGCCGAGATATGAAAACAGGATCTTCATATTGCCCGAATTGTGGTGCCGATACGGACATATATCCGGTGGAGATGAGTTATGCATTTAAACTGCTTCTGGATGAGATGAAAGCACTGGGTATAGCACCAAGATTGGAATTAGAGGAGGCGGTCTGAAATGAGGCTAAAACGGATAAAAGGGATAAAATTTGGGCTACTATCACCAAAAGAGATAAGGAAGATGAGTGCATCGAAGATTATAACTCCGGATACATACGGTGAAGATGGTTTCCCGATAGAGCTGGGTCTGGTTAACCAGCGGATAGGGGTCATTGATCCTGGGTTAAGATGTAAGACTTGTGGTGGTCGAATGGGTGAATGTCCAGGGCATTTTGGGCATATCGAGCTTGCAGCTCCTATTATCCACGTCGGATATGCTAAAATGATATACCGGATGCTCGCGGCAACATGCAGGCGCTGTGGCAAGGTTCTGCTGGGAGAAGAAGCTAGGGCGAAGTTTTTAGACGGTATAGAGCAACAGAAAGAGAAGCAAGCCGATGTGGGCGATGTAGTGAAGTTGGTATTTAAGGAGGCGGCGAAAAATGATGTATGCCCCTTTTGTGATGAAATCCAGAAGCGCATAAAATATGACAAACCCACCGGCTATATAGAAATAGACAAAGAGGATAAAGAACGTAGATTGATGCCTACCGATGTGAGAGAGCGACTTGAGAAAATACCTGACGAGGATATCCCTCTTTTTGGTATGGATCCCAAAAATGCACGCCCTGAATGGATGATCATCACTGTGTTGCCAGTCCCACCTGTAACTGCTAGACCGTCAATTACGTTAGAAAGCGGACAGCGCAGCGAAGATGACCTTACCCATAAATTGGTAGATATAATAAGGATAAATCAAAGATTCATGGAAAATCGGGATGCGGGCGCACCGCAGTTGATAATAGAGGATCTATGGGAACTTCTTCAGTATCACATAAGTACCTATTTCAATAACGAAATCCCTAGTATCCCTCCAGCGAGGCACCGGAGTGGTAGACCCCTTAAGACGATGACACAGCGATTAAAAGGTAAGGAAGGTAGATTTAGAGGCTCTCTATCGGGGAAAAGGGTAAATTTCTCCGCTCGAACGGTTATATCTCCCGATCCCGAGATTGAAATAGACGAAGTTGGCGTGCCTAAAGACATAGCGAAGGAATTAACAATTAATGTTAACGTAACAGAAAGAAACCTTGAGGCGATACGAGAGACTTTGAAAAGGGGGAGTGAACATCCTGGTGCAAATTATGTGAGAAGATCGGATGATAAAAAGGTAAAAGTAACAGAAACAAATCACGAGCTTTTAGCAGAGGAGTTGGGTGTCGGATGGAAGGTAGAACGACATCTCCAGGATGGTGACATCGTGTTATTCAACAGACAGCCATCGCTGCACAGATTGAGCATAATGGCGCATTATGTGCGGGTAATGCCCGGTAGGACTTTCAGGTTGAATCCTACTGTTTGCCCACCCTACAATGCAGATTATGATGGTGACGAGATGAACATGCATGTGCTACAAACAGAGGAAGCGAGAGCGGAGGCAAAGATTCTTATGGCTGTGAAGCGAAACATAATGTCACCCAGATTTGGCAGACCTATCATAGGCGGTATCCATGATTACATAACCGGTCTCTTTATACTCACGTGGGGTGAGAAGCGGTTTGAGAAGGAAAAAGCGCAGGATATGTTGCATAGAATAAATATTCATGACTTGGGTGAGCCTGCGGGAACTTTTGAGTCCTCTTCCAGCATTCAAGTCCCTTATTGGACCGGGAAACAATTATTTGGTAGGATACTACCAAAGCAAATGGATCTACAATTCCGGGGCGTGGTATGCGAGAAGTGTATAGAGCGAGGCGAGAAATGCAAGAAAGAAAACTGCCCACGAGAGGCATATGTTGTGATAAAGGAAGGGAATTTAGTATGCGGTGTGATAGATGAAATGGCAATTGGATCGTTCAAAGGAAAAATAATTGAGCAGATTTTCCGGCTATACGGTGAAGACGAAGCGAAAAAGTTTATAAATGACGCTGCCCGACTTGCTATTAATTGTATTAAACAATCAGGTTTCAGCTTTGGTATAAGTGATGAGGACATACCAAAGGAAGGGAAGGTGCAAATAAGAGAAGAGGCAGTGTATGCAGCTGAGCACAAAGTCGAAGAGTTGATAAGGGCGTATGATGCAGAAGAGCTGGAAGCTTTGCCCGGGCGGAGTTTGGAAGAGACTCTGGAACTATTGATCATGCAGGAACTTGGCCGTGCGAGAGATGATGCCGGTGATATAGCAGAGCGGTATCTAGGCATAGAAAACGCGGCTGTGCTCATGGCAAAATCGGGTGCAAGGGGCTCTATGCTCAATCTAACACAAATGGCGGCATGTGTGGGTCAACAATCGGTTAGGGGTGAAAGGATAAATAGAGGCTATCAAGGTAGAACGCTACCCCACTTTAAATCCGGTGACCGCCGTGCAGAGGCTCATGGCTTTGTTAGGGCTTCTTTTAAAGATGGCTTGACAGCAACCGAATACTTCCTACATGCAGTTGGAGGTAGAGAAGCATTGGTTGATACAGCAGTCCGGACATCTCAGAGTGGATATTTCCAGAGACGACTTATCAATGCTTTACAAGACCTCGAAGTGAAGAATGACGGGACTGTTAGAGAAACAAGAGGGACTGTAGTGCAATTTAAATATGGTGATGACGGCGTGGACCCTTCAAAAAGTGAGTGTGGTAAAGTGGTAGACATTGACGAAATAATAAGCGATATAGTAGAAGAAGATGTAGGGGCGTAGATAGCAATGGAGCTAAAGACGGCGGCGGAAGAACTGAAGAAATCCGGGGTGGACGAAGAGATAGTAGAGCTAATAAAAGAAGAGTTTATCTCAGTAGAACTAGCTACTGAGCTCGAAGAGCAGTTGGAGATGCAGGTAGGACAACCTTATGCAGATGATATTATATTGATGTTTGGTCGAGAGGTAGAAAGTGAAGAATTAAACCTGGGTCGGATAGGACGCGAAGTGAATAAAATCAAAGTACCTGTCAAGATAAAGAATGAATTGCGGCAGAAATTAAGAGTGGTAAAGACAAAGCTGAGTAAAGAGAAACTGGATGCAATTTTGGCTGCGGTTGAGCAGAAATATGAAGAAGCACAGGTGGAGCCTAGGGAAGCGGTAGGGATAGTGGCTGCACAGTCCATCGGTGAGCCCGGGACGCAGATGACGATGCGTACTTTCCACTATGCTGGTGTGGGTGCCATATACATCACTCTCGGTCTGCCACGGATAATAGAAATAGTAGATGCGAGGAAGAAACTTTCTACACCAACGATGAAGGTGAAGCTAGTGAGTGAATTCGCCTCAGAGCGGAATAAGGCAGAAAAGATAGCGATGGAAATAGAAGAGACATATATACGGGATATAGCTGAGGTAAAAGCTGCTATTGATGATATGTCCGTGTGGATCGTGTTAAATGCGACGGAATTGGAAAGAAGATATATAATGAGCGAGGAAGTAGAACAGACGATAAATGACATAGGTACGGACCTACTCGTGGATGTGGTAGGAGACGGTAAGCTGAGAATACATGTGAAGGATAAGTCATATCACGATCTGCTGAGGCTTGAGGCTAAGGTGTCTAACACACTGGTGAAGGGAATAGAAGGGATAAAACGGGCTTTGGTGAGGCGTGATCCTAGCGATGAGTATGTACTTTATACAGAGGGTTCCGCCTTGAAAAAGGTGCTTAAGGTTGATGGTGTTGATTCCAGAAGAACTACAACAAATAACATAAATGAGATATCAGATGTATTAGGCATAGAAGCTGCTCGTAATGCAATAATAGAGGAGATGGCAAGCACATTAGATGAACAAGGTTTGGATGTGGATCCGCGTCATATAACCTTAATTGCAGATACAATGACAATGGATGGCGTAGTGAAGCAGATAGGAAGGCATGGAATAGCGGGGGAGAAAGCATCGGTACTTTCAAGAGCTGCTTTCGAGGTCACCGTGGATAACCTATTGGAGGCGGCTATGCATGGGGAAACGGACGCGTTGAAAGGTGTCACGGAGAATGTGATTGTGGGCCAACCGATAAAATTAGGAACGGGTGCAATAGAATTAATTGCGAGGAAGTAAATAAAATGGCGAAAACAAAAAAAGGCTCGACTGAGCTCGCAGATGTGAATAGGGAATTACAAAAGGTTGTAAATGGTGGTGAGCTGTTAATAGGGGCGAAGGAGACGGTAAAAGCACTCAAGAGGAAAGAAGCAAAACTTGTCATTTATGCTTCTAACTGTCCTGAAGAGCTGAGGGATAAATTTAAAGATGCTGATAGTGGAGAGGCAGAAGAAGTTATCTATTATAAATATCCTGCTAATAGTCTTGAACTTGGACTTGCGTGTGGGAAACCGTATTCTATTGCTTCTTTGTGTATTACAGATGCAGGCGAGTCAGAACTTTTAGGACTCAGGACCTCTAACGTTTTTCATTATGTGAAGACGGAAGAGATAAATGTGGACAGGTGATTTAACTGACCGTAAAATTGGACACTGAGGGGATAAGGTATATAGGGATATTCGAGAGTATTACAGGCGCGGGAGTCAAAGATTGCGTGGTGAATAGCGAAGCAAATAAGGTAATACTAGTGGTGAAAAAAGGTGATATGGGTTTAGCTATTGGTAAAGGTGGCTCAAACATAACTAAGGTAAAGGACATGATAAGGAAGGATATAGAGGTTGTGGAACATTCCACAGATGCAAAGGAATTCATAGAGAATCTATTTCGCCCTGCGGAAATAAAGAGTGTTGAACTGCTGACAGATGATAACGGCAAAAGCTGTGCATACGTGGCGGTTCTCACAAAACAGAAGGGAATTGCAATAGGGAAAAATGGCGAGCGAATAAAAAAGGTAAAATTACTGGTGAAAAGAAATCTGAGTATAGATGACGTGGTAATAAAATAAAATAATATAAATTGAAAGAATCAATAAGAATTAAATTCTTTGTGGAGTAAAAAGATATGGGAAGAGGGATACATGCAGCGCGGAAGGTGAAGAAGAGGCGAGAGAAGTTCAGGTGGGCGAGTCCCGACTATGTACGAAGAGCGTTTACATCTTCTAAAAAGAGAGACCCTTTAGAAGGATCGCACATGGCCCGGGCTATCGTCCTGGAAAAAGTGGGAATAGAAGCGAAACAGCCGAACTCAGGGATACGGAAATGTGTTCGTGTACAGTTAATAAAAAATGGTAAGCAGGTGACTTCTTTTTGCCCCGGTGATGGTGCAATAAAGTTTATAGATGAGCATGATGAGGTATTGATAGAGGGGATAGGCGGTAGTAAAGGCAGATCATATGGCGACCTCGCTGGTGTAAGGTATAAAGTGATAGCGGTAAATGATATTTCATTACGCGAATTGGTAAAAGGCAGAAAGGAGAAGATTCTGAGGTGATTGTAATGCAAACAGAGCTGCATTTTGACAAGATATTTGACGAATGGCCTATTTCAGACGTGGCGGTAGTGGACATAGGCATAGAGAAGCATATCAATCTCCAGCCCGTGTCTGCCTTGCATACTGGCGGTAGACATGCGAAACAGTCTTACGAGTCGAAGGTCTGCGTGGTAGAACTACTTATTAACAAATTAATGCGAAGTGAAAAGAACACGGGGCAGAAACAAAAAACGTACAAAATTGTTAAAAATGCCTTTGAGTTGGTATACCAGGATACGGAAAAGAATCCCACTCAGGTGTTCGTGGATGCGATCCAGAATGCGGGCCCGATGGAGGAAACAATCAGACTGAGATTTGGAGGGATATTAGTGCCAAAAGCGGTAGACGTGTCATCGCAAAGGCGAGTAGAGCATGCGCTGCGGTTCATCGTGCAAGGCGCGCAGAAATGCGCATTCAAGAGTAAGAGGAGTATGGCGCGGTGTCTTGCAGATGAGCTAATAGCTGCTTCGCGTAATGCTAAGTGCCACTCGATAGGTAAGAAGGAGGAGAAAGAGCGGGTAGCAAGAGCGGCGAGGTAAAAGACGTAGCTTTTGTAATCGCAAGATTACTATGAAGTAATTTTTGGTTGAATATGTCGTATCCTTTTTATATAAGAAAGGAATATAGATATTTGAGTGATGGGGCAATGAAGCGACTTTTCTATTATAGGAAGCGATTTTTTGCGGCATCACGAAATAGGAAATAAAAAAAACGGAGGATTTGTAAGTTATGAGTGGAGAAAGAAGGGATATAAATGCCCCCTTAAACGTAGGAGATAGCTACGACGTATCGATAGAGGATGTAGGTAGAGAAGGGGATGGAATAGCGCGTGTAGAAGGTTTTGTGGTCTTTGTGCCAAACACGAAGAAAGGCGATAATGTAAAAATAAGGATATCGAAAGTATCGAGGAGAGTTGGATTTGGAGAAGTAGTTACGGAGTGAAAGTCCCTTATGCTTCTAGGATGTACTAGATCTCAAAGCTATGGATTTCCATAGTTTTCTCTCTTTTATTTTTTATTTACTTTTTTCAACTATACAAACCGCATTTGCTTATCATCAACAGCACCCAAATTTGAGATTTGAACGCCGATCAATCTCATTTTATTCTGTTTTGCATTCTTCAATTCCGTCATCAGTTCATTTGCTGTTCTCTTGAGTGTGCTCAAATCACAATGGTATGTTTTTAGCGTCTTAGCACGCGTAGCTATAGCGAAATTTTCAAACTTAACCTTTATCGAAACCGTTTTGAAAACAAATCCGGCGTCCGTCATCGCATTATAGACCTCTTCCGCCAACGCATCCACACACTTAGTTAATACAGAAGCGTCTCTCGTGTCATTAATGAACGTTCGCTCTCGACTCAACGACTTTCTCACCCTTTTTTCTTCCACTTCGCTTTTGTCTATCCCGTTTGCAACCAGATGTAGTCTTTTGCCTGACTGACCAATAGCAGCCACGAGTTTTTGCACGTCACCGCTTGCAAGCTGACCTATTTGGTCGATACCCATCATGCGCAATATTTTATCGGTCTTTGGACCCACGCCTGGGATATTTTTCACATCTAATGGTGCTAAGAAAGCTTTTGCCTCTTCTACCACCGTTAGACCATCCGGCTTCACGAAATCCGATGCTATCTTCGCTATTGTTTTATTTGGGCCGATGCCAATAGAACATGTCAATCCTTCTTCCACCTGTATCGCTTTCTTTATCCGCTTCGCATGTTCTCGCGCATCGTTCCAATCCTCTACTTTTGTACTGACATCAAGAAACGCCTCGTCTATGCTTACTTGTTCCATTTTATCGGCGTATTTCCTCAGAATGTTCATTATTTCGCCGGACACCTGTTTGTACAGCGGCATATTTACTGGTAGAAACTTAGCATCAGGGCAAAGCTTATATGCCTTTGAAAGTGCCATTGCAGAATGAACGCCATACTTCCGTGCCTCATAAGAGCATGTGCTCACAACGCCTCTTATCTTACTCTCTTCTTTTTCCCATTCAGGCGTAATTTTCCCGCCTACTATCACGGGTAACCCTTTCAGTTTCGGCTTCTCTCGCTCTTCAACAGACGAAAAGAAACTGTCCATGTCTACATGAAGTATTACTCTCACCCTGTTTATCACCTCGGTTATTACCTTATCTAAAACGCGTTACGCCAATTTGTTCGCAGTACTTAGTAATAGGGCAGATGCTACACTTTGGACTTATCGGCGTGCATATCGTTTGACCATGCAAGACAAGAAGCTCATTAAGTACCTTCCAATGCTGCTTTGCGAGTGCTTTTTGTAATGCGAATTCCGTTTGATATGGATCTTTAGTCGCTACGAGTCCCAGACGGTTGGATATACGGTGTACGTGAGTATCAACTGCGATTCCGGGCTTATTATACGCCATCGTGATAACGATATTCGCAGTTTTTCTGCCAACACCCTTAAGTTTCAAGAGCTCTTCCAGCTCAGCGGGAACCTTTGAATCATAGCTTGCCACAAGAGTATGACTAATACCAAGGATTTGTTCTGCCTTTCGTCTGTAAAACCCAACGGGGTAAATCGCTCGTTCTATATCTTCTTTTTTGTGCTGTAACATATCAGCAGGTGTTTTTGCCAATGCAAACAGCCGCTTTGACGCCCCGGCAGTCACTTCATCCTTGGTTCTTAGGCTCAAAAGGCATGAAATAAGGGTCAAATACGGGTCTCTTGTATTTGAAATAGCTCTCAACGCCGATATTTGGTCTTGATACTGTTCCTTGAGTATCTGCAAGACCTTCTCAATATCCATCTGCAAGTTCTCTCACCTTCCGGATATTTCCTATATCATCTCTTCGATCATCAACGGGTGTTTCGAGGATCATCGGCAGATCCTTAATGTGCTCCTCGTTAATAATAACACGAAAACCATCTTCTCCAATATATCCAAGTCCAATATGCTCATGTCGGTCCAATCGCGAGTTCAGACCTGCCTTGGCATCATTTAAATGAATGAGTTTTAGATGTTCAAGGCCTATGACCTCATCGAAATGCAGCAATGTCGCGTTCAAGCTTTTTTCCGTACGTAATTCGTAACCGGCAACGAAGGCGTGGCAGGTGTCAAAGCAGATTCCTAGCCGTTCTTTATGTTCTATATGTGCCATGATATGTCGTATATCCTCAAAGGTTCCGCCCATACTATTCTTTGTCCCTGCGGTATTCTCCAGAAGTAGCATCACTGTATTATCTACTTCGCGGAGTGCCTCGTTAACAGCATCTCCGATCCTCCGGAAGCCCTCGGCTTTTCCATATCCGCGATGACTACCCAGGTGAGTGACGAGGTAAGGGATATGTAAAGCGTCACACCGTCTCAATTCCACGATGAGCGCGGAAACAGACTTTTTATACACTTCATCGACCGGTGCGGCGAGATTTGGTAGGTAAGGCATATGGTCCACAGGAGGGTATATACCGGAATGGGCACCCTTCTCAATGAATCGCGTTATCTCTATCTCTGTAAGTTCTCGAACCTTCCACCCCCGGGGGTTGCTCGAGAAGATCTGAAACGTATCACAATTCTTCTCTACTGCTCGGTCTACAGCCTTATCTATTGACCCTGCAATTGAGACATGAACGCCAACTTGAACCATTTTTCATTACTACTTTTGTATCTATTTATTCCTCTTTTTAAAATTTAATTTATTGATGATTTCTTTTTAAAAAACATTTACCAAAGAAACAGTATGCTTTATGTACAACAATGAAAAGTGATAAAGCGAAAATCATTGCAGTAGCGGGCAAAGGAGGCACGGGTAAAACGGTAATTGCATCGCTAATACTGAAATTCCTGGCGGAATATGGGGCGGAGAGAGCGCTTGCGATTGATGCTGACCCTGCTAGTTGCCTTCCCAGCACGTTAGGCGTGAAAGTAAATAAGACGATAGGGGACATAAGGGAAGAGATAGCATCGCCATCACAGGTCTTTTTCTCCGAAGACATGCCCACAGATATGCTGATAGAATATAAGATAGACGAGATAACAGTGAACACACCGCAATTCTCGGTATTAGCCATGGGACGTTCTGAAGGCATTGGCTGTTATTGCCTGATAAATGACATGCTAAGGCATTTTATTGATACGCTGTCTGGTCGCTTCACTACGATAGTAATAGATTGCGAAGCCGGGTTGGAGCATCTAAGCCGTAGAACAACAAGAGATGTAGATACAATGCTTGTGGTTAGCGATCCCACAAAAAGGGGTATTGATACCGCGTTAGCCATAAAGAATCTTGCCGAGAAGTTGCATATTCACTTCCAGCATATCTATCTCGTTTTGAATAAGGTTACCGAGGACGAGGTGGTGAAGACGGCATTGCTCGATATGGTTAAGGATAGTGGGCTTACGCTTATAGGTACAGTGCCCGAAGATGAGAACATAAGGGCATATGATTTAATAGGGACGCCAATAATAGAGCTGCCAGATGATTCTAAAGCGGTTGTTGCAGTGAAGGCGATATTTGAGAAGATTATAGGCAAAAACCACGAGAGTTCCCCATATTAACACGAGAAAAAATGGTTTTACTCTGTTGAAGTAAAATAAGTAGTAGAAGATGCCTAATGAAACAACTACTTTATTGAGCGGGGTCGACATATACTACTTAGCAGCCTTCCTCAGTATTATAAGTGTAATAATTACAATCTTCATGTTTTTCCTTGCGATATTACCGTATATAAAATCAAAAAAGGATTTCTCTGACCTATTCATCTACCGCAAAGTGAAAGAACTGCAACAAAGTGATTTCGCAATTCAACAGCCGTTACATGCAAACGCAGAAGTATATAAAGGAAGGGCTAGTGACGAGGCGATAAAGAACTCGCTTAAGAAGCATGAAAACGTTTTGGTTATCGGTATGCCAAAATCCGGGAAGACAAGAAGTATCTATCAGGCACTAAAAGCCGTTTTTCCTGATTTTTTCGTGATTAACGTGCCACCTAAAGATGTTGAACAGGTTCGTTTTCCATTATTAAAGCGGAATTATTTGGTAGTTTTTGACGATTTAAACAAATTTAGTGAGGGGAATTTCGATTTTAATTTGTTTTTGAAGAAGATAAAAGCGAAATCAAAGAACCTGATTGTCGTTTCAACGTGCAGGAGCGGCAATGAGTTTAGATTACTAAAGGATGAGACAAAGCAGTTTTTTAAGAGTACATTTACAACTGTTGTAGATCTGGATGAAT
>WSZT01000074.1 GCA_013139985.1 Candidatus Methanophagales archaeon
AACTTCTTGTCAACAGATAGCGTTCTTATCCTGGCAGTTGATCTGAGCTGGGTTCTCTGATTTTCCCACGTTGTCCTGCGAGCTTACCACGCAAGCGTTACCCCCGGTGTGTTCCGCAGTAGGATTATCCCGAATGGAGGGGGTAGCCACAAGGGCAATCCGCGATGCAACTTCTTGTCAACAGACTGGGTTTTTAGACTGTGCCCTATTGTAGTGGCAATAACTTCTCATTTCTGGTTGGATATTTTCAATTCCTGGATCTGGGTTTGGGGCTTTCTTCCACGCTTTCCCGTCTTGTTTGTTCCGGAAGAAGTGGCAAAAGAATATATTGAAGACTTGAATATGGGATTGCTTGCAGAAGAGCCAAAAGAAGCAGTAAAAGAAATTTATGATGAATCCAAGAAAGTCTTTGAGGTTTCTATACCAGCTTTAACAGTGGATGAAACGCTATCGTGGATGCTTACGAGTTTGAAAAAGCACACGTATCTCGGTGTTTCTAACGTTAACCCCGCGGTAAAAAACATGGCAACATTTATAGGACGAGAGATAGAATACAAAGATATAAACGTAGAAGTAGAAGAGAAGTATTATAATTTCTTAAATGATTTCTTCGCAAAGTGGTGATGTGATGGCATCTGCACAAAAATCTGCGGATTTTTGACCAGACAATGCAAAAAGGAAAGTGCAAAAGTCAGAATTCAACAGATAGCGCTAATGAGCTTTTTGAAGACAAAAAGCCCATCCCCGCTTTATATTTTGCATTTTGATGCTTGGTGCTTGGACTTTTTACTAAGCTATACAAATACCCCTCGCCTGTTTCATATGTCCCTTTTAACGCATGGACATCTTATGCTTTAATAGCATTCAATAAATACGGAGATAAAAATTGGTTAAACCAAGAACTCAGTTGTCTGATCTAAATGTCTGTGAGCATGGGGGGGAACAAGATGGTGCCGAAGTAATAGACTTCAGCGTGAATCTAAACCCTTACGGACCGCCTGATTTTGTTCACGAGGTGATAAAGGGCGCAATAGACGCGATAAAGTTATATCCCGACACCGAATGCAGCGAGTTAAGAGCGAGAATATCACAAAAATTCGGCTGTGATACGGGCGAAGTACTGGTGGGGGCAGGTGTTTCTGAGCTCATCCAGCTCGTAACTCTTGCGTTCATGAAAAATCGAGTGCTCATACCGCAACACTCTTATGGCGAATATGCCGTTGCGGCAAAGATGATGGGTGCGAAGATAAAGCGAATAGAAATGCCTGACCTACGAATCAATCCCGAATTAATAATGGCGGAGATGAAGCCCAATGACGTGGTATTCCTTTGCAATCCGAACAACCCAACAGGCCAGTATCTCGTCAAAAATGAGGTAGCACAGATAATAAAAGAGGCTGAGCGAATTGATGCGCTGGTAGTGCTGGACGAAGCGTATGTGGACTTTGTGAAGCATACATTTCCTGCACATAATTTATCCACTCAGAATATGATTATTCTGCGCTCTTTAACAAAATCGTTCGCCATACCGGGTGTAAGGGTGGGCTATGCAATTTCAGCGGAGGAAATTATAAAAGAGATGACGAAGATAAAACTGCCGTGGAGTGTGAGTGTGTTTGCACAGAAGATAGCGGCGGCAGTAATTAGTACAGAAGGCGATGCCTTTTTAGCTGAGACGATAGAGAAAGTAGAACGGAGTAAAGAGAAGATGGAGAATGCATTAGGGATGCATTCGGATGCTAATTTTTATGCTCTTGATGTGGGTAATGCAAGAGAAGCGAAAAGTGAACTTTTGGGGGCTGGAATCAGGGTAAGAGATTGCAGTTCTTTTGGCTTGCCTTCTCATATACGGTTCTCCGTGAGGACGGATGAGGAGAATGAGTTGCTGATCCACAACTTTTCTTTAGAAAAGAAAACTTGACTAAAGAAACGGGGTTTTCTGCGAAGCTTTTTTGATAAAACTTTTTTAAAAAGTTTTGTAAATGTTTTTGCGAAGCAAAAAAAAAGTTTAGCACCGATTTTCTTATGTAAAAAGAAAAAGTTTTAAAAGCTTTACCAAAGAACTAATATACTTTATAGACAATAAAAATGAACCAGACAAGAGATATTATATCCGGTTGGATAGAACTATCAGGACTGCCAAAGTTCGTAACTACTATGCTCCCGTTCCTCCTGGGCGCGGTATTAGCATGGGCTTATGGATCTTCGATAGACTGGATTGTGCTGGTCTTATCGCTGCTTGCAGTGTTCCTGATAACCGATTCATGCTTCGTACTAAATGCGTGCAGCGTATACGCGGATCTAAAGCGAAACGGTGTCGACTTCTGCCCCGTAGATGGAACAAGCACGCTTCATTCCACTGCAGTCAGCGGCCGGTTTAACGCACTTGCGAAAGGACGTATAACAGTGAAACAGGCGGCTATTGGCTCTTATCTGTGCATATTGGCAGCATTACCAATCGGCGTGCTGTTGCAGTTCTATTTCAAGACCGGCGTTCTGACCTTGCCGCTCGGGCTCATCGGCATGTTCATTGCATACGCATATTCACGTGGACCACAGTTCTCTTACCGCGGACTGGGCGAGATAGCGCTAACCCTTGGGGTAGGGTGGTGGACAGTGTTCAGCGGTTAC
This sequence comes from Candidatus Methanophagales archaeon, assembly GCA_013139985.1. Taxonomy (GTDB): domain Archaea; phylum Halobacteriota; class Syntropharchaeia; order Alkanophagales; family Methanospirareceae; genus Methanophaga. Next base: position 2,632 of record WSZT01000074.1, read on the forward strand.
TATTTGCAAGCGCACCTGGTGAGCTGGCTCCCTATTGTCGTTGCTTTGCCCTGGGGTATAGACGTATTCAAGCTGAAATTAACACGCGAAATACCTGATTTTGACTGCGATCAGGTGATAAGACGCAGGAACTTGACAATTCGTATGGGCAAAGTCACGGCTGTCAACCTATATTTACCGTTAACGGTCGCTTCATGGCTTGCATTTATCCCTATCGTGTTCTTAGACGTACCATATATAGGGTTCGTACTGTTAGCTCTTCCTATGTTCTTCACTGCGAAGAGTTTGATATTAATACAAACGTTTAAAAAGAGTTTAATCAAAAATGGTAATCGATGGAAAGCCGAAGTAGGTATGCAAGCCATAATTAAAAACGCATTCACCGGTATGATACTGATTCCCGTTGCGCTTATTGGTATTTTTGCTCTTAAGATTCTTGTATCGGTTTAGATTATTTTGTTGTATATAGATAAAGATTATTACTACAAACATCAAAGTAGAAATGCTGAAAATGGACATACTAATCCTACCAAAGCTGCTTCCCAGAGCGGACATCATTGGCGGACCTATCTTAATCTATCATCGAATTAAGAACATGTCTTCGATGGGGCATAAGATAACCCTGATTGCGCCTGCCTATACGGAAGAAGATCGAACGGATAAAAGTCTTGACCCATTCTGTGAAAAGATTATCAAGATCGATTCTGTCCGAGAGCGACCGGTAGAAGAAGTAAAGGCACTTTATAAACAATTGAATAGACCAAGGGACTTCTTAACTGGGGACGGTGGTTACAGTGACGTGCTAGACGAGGCATTGAAATCAACATTAAAGGATAACCATTTTGATGCTGTTATTGCTGAATATTCAATGATGGGGCAGTACATAGAGTCAAATCGGAGCTTTATCCCAGCAGATACCATGTCTGTGATTTCGGTACATGAATGCTATACAAAAGCGTTTGAACTAAGAGCCGAAAAGGGAGAGGCTATTAGTGCGGATACAATAAAGGAGCTATTTAATTACGAGTTTAAGATGTATGACGTTGCAGATAGGATTTTATCATTAACCCGGGAGGATGCCGATATTATGCTAGGCTATGCGCCAGAACTGAAGGACAAGATCAGGGTAGTGCCTCACGGAGTGGACACAGGATTTTACACGCCGCCTGAGGAGAGATTATGGGCAAGAAACACAAAAAATATACTTTATCTTGGTAATTTCATGCATAATCCTAATGTAGATGCGGTAAATAATTTCATCAACCACTGCTGGGCGAGAATCTTGCGGGAAGTTCCGGATGCTAAGTTTTACGCGATTGGTGCTACTCCACCACAGGAACTTCTGGATTTGAGATGTGAGAATGTAATTGTCCAGGAAGGCGGGACTAACGATAATGTGCGATGGATTTACCGGGATAGTGATGTGTTAGTGGCGCCGATTGAGTTGGGTACAGGTTTCAGAGGCAAACTGTTAGAAGCGATGGCTTGTGGGCTGCCAGTGGTTGCCACTCGACTGGCTACTTTTGGTATAAGTCCCGTAGAAGGGGAAGAGATGTTCGTAGCAGATGATTATGACGCTTTTTCCAGATACGTAATTATGCTTTTAAATGATCTCGAGCTGAGGAAGAAGATTAGCACGAATGCATTAGCATTAGCACTGAAATTTGACCATAGGTATGCAGCCGAGAAATTAGAGCGGGTGCTTAAAGAAGGTAAAAATCTGGTATTTGTATAGGGCTGGAAAGGTTCACACCATCGTATACCACAAATGATACAAAGTTATGGTAGGCATCATAGCGATAAGCGAGTTTTAATATCGCCGCCATGCTATTGTGACTTAAGCCAGGCATGCTAGTTTTGAGACAGTATTTTTACAAATACTGATACCTGCTGCTTCCATGATATTTCCTTGGTGAAGTATCATGGAACATACACCAGAAGAGGAAGAACGAATTAAAGCAATTCCGCGGTATCTTGAGGGAGAGCGAGAGGTTGATATATACAAGAGTTTGGAGCGGTCAAAGGGTTGGTTCAACAAATGGTTGGGTAGATATAAAACAGGATGCAAAAGATGGTATAAGGACCTGCAAAAAAGAGCCAAAGTTATACCAAATACTCCTGTGTGGGTGTAGAGGCTATCCAGTTTCATATGGATGGGCTGGGTTACAAAACATCGGAGATCCCTTCTATACCCGCTATCAAACGAATCAACTCGCTACACCTTAAAGATGCTGTTGGGCGACAAGTTGCAGGACTGCAGTATAACGGAAAAAGCATTCAGTCGATTCGTGAGATTGGCTTTATGTGTAGGAATCGAAGTGGTGTTCATCGCACCGTCAAAGCCATGGATGTACGGAACGATAGAGGAATCCAATAAAGGTTTTGATAAACGCTTCTGGCAAAAGGAACTATTTATTGATCTGAAAGATATACGGAGAAAGTCAAAGACATTCTTTGAAACAGAAAACAAATTTTATCTGTGAGGTTGATTCGCGGGGTAATATTAGCGTACTCAATGAGTATTTCAATGTAGGCAAGGAATATACCGACGAATATGTCGGGGCAACCATTGAAACGCGGAAATAAACGCTCATAGTGTGTTCTAAAGACGAAAATTTGAAGGTGATGGAGATTAATAAATTTGGCTATGAGATTGGAGAGACGGTACACACTCACAAAAATTCGATCTTTAGGTCGAGTTTATAATAAAAATATACGATGCACTGAGCCATTCCAACTAATCAAGTCCAAGTCGGAAAAGAAGCAAAGAATATCAACGAGCTTTTCTTCTTCTCGCCGCATAGACAAGAGCGCCTGCTATCACTATGGCCGCAAGCACACCGAGCCAGAGGATTGATGGCGTCTTTTCTGCCTCTGCTTTTCCTGGCATGATGCCTAGCTCGACTAACGGATTGACGCCTGCGCTCTTAAGCTTTTCGATTTCCGCCGGACTATCAACGGTAAACATTTTTAATGTAGAAACGAAAGTTTCCGGTCTGTCCAAGTAATCCATCATCCACATATCCTGTTTCAATCTCACCCACCACCATTTATAGGTTCCAAAGTCTCTCAAATCAGTTGCGTTTGTGTCACTCCCTTCAAATAGCTTATCCCAGTCAAAAGCCAAAACTATCCCTTCTCGCTTGCCTGTTTTCTGATCCTCCTTAATAACTATGTTAGCAACGTATTTCGCCTCTTTCGGCAGCATCTGCATTTGCTCTCTTGTTAGCCCCTTTACAAACATCCGCTTATGTCCCACGTTCGTTTCAAAAATCGTTATTAGGACATCGTCCTTGCACCAGGACGGAATTGCTATGATCGTGTATTCTCTCTTGGGATCAGAAGATGGGAGTTCCTCTTTCAAGTATTCCGCTATAAGATAGCCGCTTGTCAGTCCTGGACAGATATGGTCATGAAGCTCAGCGCATTTAAGGAAATCATTTGGCAAGCCTTTTGCCCAGACATTACACAACGTAATTATACTGAATTCATTTCCACCGAATACCTTTGCAACCATCTTCTCTTGCCACGGCTCGGGATCGCTGAGCAGCTTATCCGCATCTATATTCTCTTTCGCAACGCGAATGAAGATTTCATCGTCCTCAAGGTTCATAAAATCACTTAAAGCCGCTTCTCTTTCTATCTCCTCTCTATCCAGATAAGTCTTTAGAACTTCGCTATTCGCTTCAAGATAGATACAGTCTTTGCTTACATTGTCGAAGAAGGCAAACCAGAGCGGGGCATTATAGGGTTTGTGCACATTTATCAAGTTCCCCTTGCCTCGAGAAGCACTAGTGGTCTGCATCAGACCATCAAGCGCTTTTTCCGTTGTATAACCCCCTATTTCTGGTACATATCCCGCGTCTGTCAGTACTAGAATGTTCGTGTCACCTTTGCCAACTGACAATTCCTTCATTGCTCTATCTGCAGCTTTGAACCCTACTAAATCCAGCACTGATAGGTCATCTGCACCAACAAACTCAACCAACGGTTCTAATCCGGGATGATCGCTGACGATAGTCGCAGAACCCGTTACAGCGCTACAGAGGAATATTGCTAATACTACTACAACTGTTTTTCTTTTCATTATCCTCTTTTTTATTTGTATTTTAGATATATTTATTACTTTCGGTTTTTGTTTGCTTTTTATTTGTGTCTTATTTGTGATTTTGTATGTGCTCGATGCGATTTGAATGCGTAACCACCGCCTCGTGAAGCATATAAACACAATAAATGTCATGCATTAACTCAGTTTCTTAAATATGAAGTTGCCGCTTTTAGCCAAAATCAATTCAAACTTATGGCTCTTCGCTATTTCATGTGGGTAGTTGGAACTTTAAGTGACTCAATCGAAGGTACATCATAGTGCGGAAATTCGGGATATTTCGATAACCACGCGCACTCCGTTTTAATTTTACTCATCTCCGCTTATGATAATTTAGTTGGTGGAAATGAGATTTGATGAGGTCATACCAGCAGTGCAGAGCGGAGAAGTTGATGCGGGCCTGCTAATCCCTGAGGGTCAGATAACATATCCGCAGCACGGCCTCATAAAAGTCATTGATTTGTGGCATTGGTGGTATGAAAGTACAATGCTTCCTTTGCCTCTGGGTATTAATGCTATAAAGAGCTAGTGAAGAAATTCACATTGATGTATGTAAATAAGTGATTACACATATGAAATGCCAGACGCGGTAGTGAAAGCACATGTTAGGATGAGCTTTACCAAATGGCAGCAAGGAACGGGTTTTTCGCGAAGCCACCCTTAGACCTCCTTTTTCGGTAATCTCTAGGGTTCTTAAAATAGAAAAGCTTTTATACCGGAAATTTTAATAGTGATGATGAGATGTAATTTTTTCTTTAATAAAATAAAAGGAGGTGAAAAAAATGAAAATGAGAATGATTGTTAGGCTAGTAGCCGTAGTTGCAATCGCAACAGTCATGATGCTTTCGAGTTACGCTGTGGCAGAGCAATTGAGTCCGGCGGAAGAAGATGTGGTGTTTGCTAATGCAACAATAGATACCTACAAGTATAATTATACGTTTGACATGGATACAACGATGGAAATGCAGGGCAATGTAGCTGGTGCAATTGACGTGACAATGGTAACCAATGGCAGTTACATAGTAAATAACACAAACAAAACGATGCCGGTTAAGACTGGTAATATGCATATTGTGAACATGAGTATCAGCAGAAACACGACTGGGAAGATAGCAGAGATAGAAATAGTAAAACCGGAAACAGTGTCTGTCCACATCAATGACAGTGTTTACATGGTGCCCCTCTGGAATCCAAAGCTGTCAGAACTAGTGGAGGTGATGGGATCGCCAGAGAGCTATGAGACATTTTGGAAATCACAAGGTTTGCTGAATAGCTCAGATGTGGTCCCTTTAGCAGATGAGATAGTGGGCGGTGTAGATTGCAATGTTCTAAAGATCGTAGCAGACGCCGAAAAGTTCTGGGAGATTGTAATGAATCAATCCGAAACGTTCCGGGAATTGCAAAATCTACTCGGGTTTGGCAACCAGAGCATAATGGATGTATCCACAACGCAATGGATAGCAAAGGACACTGGATTCCTGCAGAAGTCACAAACGACACTGAAAACGGTGACGAAGCTAGAGGATTTTGATAAGTCCGATACAGATGCGAAATTCACAATGACCCGGGACATCAAGATGGAAATGCAATTCGGAGATTATAACGAGCCAGAATCGGATATACCGCAGGGGCCTTTGTGATACTCCAAGCAGCTACAACTGCTGTACAGGTATTAAAAGGGCTCTTCCCTATTCTTTTATTTTTTGTGATTTCGCCCCTATCTTTCAGCTAGCTACACAAGAAGCTTTTAGCTTGCATCCAACAAAAACAGGTTGGTTTCTTTCGCTATTTGACAGAGGTCGAGCTAATAGGGAAAGTTTTAAAAGTGGCAGGAGTCATCTACTTTTTTCCCACGCTTTTTTCATTCTTCCTCAACAAAATAGGAATTCCTCCTTGTCCCGAAGATAAAGAAGGGGCAGAATGGAATACCGTAGTGGCATCTGCAAGTTCAGTAGCGGGAATCATTATCCCCTGCATCCTGCCCTCTCACGGTTGAACGAGACATCAATAACTTTGGGGTCAATGATGGCAATGCTGGCGGGATTGGCACCGTCAAGAACCACACTACCGATGACACCCACATAGATCCCGGTCTTAGAGTACGAAACACCAACTGCCGCTTATGAAGTCCCATAATCTTCTTCGTAGTCAAGCACATCATTCAAGATATTGAGTATTTATGTGGGCTTTATAATCCCTAAGTGCAAACGGTTTCTTATGCTATCGCAATTAAACATAGCGCCCACGTTGGCGGAGTTTTTTGATGTACCTCTTACTTCACAAGCACGTCCCGTAGAGCAGATACTCAAATTCGCGTATTCGCACAAACCTTCGGTAGTACTACTAATGGTAATAGACAGCCTGGATTATCCGTTTTATACCGAATTCGCAGAGGATCTAAGAGCGATTCACGAGCTTGTAGAACGCAATGGCATTTTATTTGTCTGTGAGACCGTAAATAGTCCTACAACGCCGGCGATTGGTTCTATCCTCACAGGCTTACGACCAGAATCACATGGGATCTTCTCGAATGAAGACGTGGGCAAATCGAAGATAAAATCCATCTTGGAGATACTCGAAGAAGCGGGTCATAAGACCGCGCTGGTACTCGAAACCGGTGGTGCGAGGCCACTTTTAGGTAAAGTGAGCTATGTATTCGGCGTTGATGACAGGGAAGATATATTTGAATATGACGAGTTGATAAAAACGCATACCATTTCCGTGTTGAAAAGACATGATGTGAAGTTGGTGTTTTCTCACATTCGTGCCATTGATCGGTTTGCACATAGAGACTGGGATTTACATGCTGCTGCAAGGGAAACAGCCGAAAATATGCGGGCGATCGCAAAGGCTATTAGCGCACGGAACGGCATGTTAGTTATTTGTGGAGATCATGAGACGCATTTTAAGGATAAGAAACAGCGGAAACTTCCGGCAACGGTGCCACTGATTGTTTGCTCTCCCTGATGCAGGTTGTACTGATTTTATTCTCAGGATCGCAACCTCTCGGAAATGAATCGTAAAAATGAAAATGGTTGCGAAGGTAAGACTTATATCTCGACATTATGAGTTTTATAGGCTACCATATCTCGTATCTATAATAGCTCGCAATCTAAGGCACATTACTCAGTCATAATCAGTCAAAAGCTTTATATACTCGTAGTCTATATATGGACCACATGGCAAAAACAAGAATAAGGCGAGGGGAGCGGGTATATGTGTATGAGCGGGAGAACTACAGGGATTTTAAGTACAGGCAAAGTCAAGCACCGTAACACCCGCTATTTAGGTACAGAAGAGACAACAAATGGCGGAAAGCAGATAATTCCTCCGAAAAAACGCTTTAAAGAGTTTGAGATTACGAAACCGGTAAGATATGGCGGCATAACAGTTCTTTTCGATTTATTCACGCAATACGGACTTATCGAGCTATTACACGGATTGATTCCAAGAAGAGGACTGCCAGTGGGCGAAGTTTTTGCATCACTTGCAATCAACCATATAATTGACAGAGAAACTCTCAACCAGTTTTCCAAATGGTATCAGGATACAGCATTGGAAGAACTCACGGGCATCACGCCCGATAAACTAAACTCCACCAATCTTGGTGCGGTAATGAAGACCTGTGGTAAAATAGGCCCAGTGGGTATCGTTGACGTGTGCATTGAGCTGTTCAACAAAATAAAGCATCTTGAAGCGGAATCATCTACATTGATCTATGACATCACATCCACTTATTTTTATTCGACAAAATTGCCTAAAGCGCGACTTGGGTACAATCGGGATGATAACAGCTTACCTCAGATAAACATTGGATTGGTCGCAACAAAGAACAAAGGTTTACCCATCCTTTTCAGAACGTATGAGGGAAATATAACGGATGTGAGGACGGTAGAACAACTTATTTTGTGACAATCAACGACGGAAATGAAATAACAGTAAATCCTCACTCAGAAAATCGAAAAACCGCAAGGCTTCGAGATGGCAAATGCTTGCTTTTCACAACGAATTTTGAGAAGAGTGCATCTGAGATAATTTCTACGTATTTTGGTAAAGAGGTCATTGAAAAGATATTCGATTGCTTCAAAAACTGGTTAGATCTGCAGCAGGTAAGGCATTTTGGGGAAGGAAATATTGACGTTTATATTTTTATCTGCTATCTTGCATATTTGGCTCTGGCACTGTATAAGCATCATTTAGGCGTTACGGGCTGGGCGGGTGTTGAAGATAGTCTGGATGAACGGGGTAGAACGAAAAACTACTCTTGATTTTGGAGGAGAAAAATATGATAAAATTTCTGTGCTCACTAAAGAGCAAAGGGAGATTATTGAAAAGTTGGGGTTTGCGGATGCGCTCTTTTAGGGTTGTAGCCTATACAACGCTGAAAGTCAGGTTATAACAGAGCCATCGAAATAGATTCACAGCATGCCTTCTCGTGCGCTAATTTAGGAGAACTTTTCTTTGAGCACTGAGATCTTGAAAATGCCTCTGAAAAAATGGAAGAGGCGCTTATCATTGATGAAACACATGTCCCTGCTTTGGTGCTAAAAGGCAAAATTGAAATCGAGAAAAAATATTATGTCAATGCAAGCGACTCTTTTGAAGCGGCAATCGGTTCGGATTTGGATAACTGGAGAGCTCACCTTTGGAATGCGTACGCTAAATATCTCAAGGTAGAATACTCTTTAAACATAAATGACAAAAAGTACCAAGAAGAGATAGCGGCAATCATAAGAGAACTGGAAAGAGCGAATGAATCATTTAAAAAATCCGGAAAAAAAGAGGTTGGAGCAAGGGCAAATATTCTGTATTACTTAGGCTACTTTTACTATAAGAACAAGGCTCTCTTTGCAGCCAAAGAAAAACTGGCGCTTCGCTATTTTGTATGGGTAACTCAATATCCTTACTATCCGCTGGAGCAGATTACATGAGGGGCGTGATGAATGATGAGCGTCAGTAATTATCAAAATCTCCAAGATTTCATAACCAATGAT
>WSZT01000135.1 GCA_013139985.1 Candidatus Methanophagales archaeon
AGGAATACTCGAAAAATTGAGGATGGAACTAAATTCGTTACATGCGAAGAGGAAAAGAGTGGGGAAGAAATGGTATTGGGACTTGAAGCCGGATTATAGGTTAGGGGAGGAGATAAGAATTGAATAAATTTATCTCGAAACGGATGAGAAGGGAAAGAGAGCCGAGCATGTATGGAGATGAGGATTTGAGTCTTACGCCTGATGAATTATACAGTGAGTATGATGCAAGAGTATCCTTAGAAGATGCAGAGTTTGTATATAAAAAATGCAAAGAGTTGATGAAATAAATCGAAAAATCATATTCGTTCGCACAGGCATTCAAAAAGAGGCATATATATTTAATTTGAGGTGCCATGTATTACATTAACAGAAAACACAGATGGGTTGAGACTGTAAAGGATGGGTGGAATGTGCTGGTTGGAGCGAATAAAGAGAAGATTGTGAAGATGGCAAATGAATTTGAGCCAAAAGGAGGGCAGAGGGATGTTTTTGGGAGCGGGGATGCAAGCGAGAGGATTACAGGGATTTTGGGTGAGATAATATGAATGCAGAAGGGCATAAGAAGAAGGCAGATGAGATAGAAGATAGTCTGGATAGGTTACTTCCGGACCCGGAGGGTGAACATGTGGTTGCCATCGTTGAATTGACTTATGGGGCAGCAATCCATTTAATCGCATCTGGGATGGAAAACAAATATAACAAACATCTGGATACCCATGTTGGACTGCCAAGAGAATTACGTAAACTCGGTGAGATTGATATTGCCATGATCTTTGAAACTATAGACATGTTCAGGGCTGGGAGATGGTACGGATCTAAAGGAAATGGTGATGTGGTAGGGCGATGTGTAGGATTTATTGAAAAGATCAAAGTGTGGGCATCAGAATGATAGATGAACGACTTAAACTGCCAATTATTGATTTTATCGATAGAGCAGAAGAAATCCCAAATTTAGTTGGTATTGTACTGTTTGGCTCCGCTGTTACCGGTGATATTTCTGAAAAAAGTGATATAGACCTTCTGTTAATTTTTGATTCCGACCATAACCCGGAGATAGGGATGGAGTCGGAGATAGCACATAAAATCGCTTCTGATATTTCATTAAAACGTGACCTCACCCATCCTTTTTCATTTGTTTTCGTTAATCAAAGAAATATGAAAGAAATAGAGCTGGATTTTCTCTGGAATGTGGTCAGAGATGGTATTTTGATCTGGGGAAGAGCAGAAGATGTTATAATGAGGAGAGATCATCCTTCCCTGGAACCAATGGTGCTCATCAGGTACTCGATGAAAGAGTTGAGTGAAAAAGATAAGAGGAGGCTTTTAAGGCATTTATACAATTCCAAAAGGAGCATGGTAGATAAGAAAACCGAGAGATTAGGACCCGGAACCCTTTTGCTAAAGGCAGAAAAGTTTGATGGTGTAAAGGATGTCATGGACAGCTTTGGCATAAGATATTCGGTGAGAAAAATATGGGGGCACTGATAATGTCACCTGAGCGACAGAAAATAGTGATTTGTAACGAAAATTGTCACTTGAGTGACTGGTCTGTGGCTGGGCGCGAGGTGTGCTTGAGAGAGGGGGACAGGATGCCTGATTAGGGTCGGGATGAAGACGAAAGGGTGGTTAGGCGACCGATATTCAATTATGAATTACGAATCAATAGCCTAACTAATTCGTAATTGACCATTCGTAATTCGTAATTGACTGTAAGAGGTAAGGAAGGTATAACCTGATGGGAAAGCATAGCAAGCCGGAATGATGCGGTGCGAGAAGTCGGACGGACTGCGAAGCAAAAAAGTTTTGAGTGGTAATCTCACTCCCTGCAATGGGGCAACGTCAAAGGAGAGCCGTATACGGGAAATCCGTACGTACGGTTCGATGAGGGGACGGAGGTCGTAAGACCTCCTCCTACTCTACTTGAGGTGCGAGGGATGTTTAACGGAGAAGAAGCAAAAAGGAAAGGATTTTATTACAAAACATTGTAGGGTGATATAACATGAAAATCGCAATAATAGGAAGCGGATTTGTTGGCACGACACCTGGAAAAGGTCTTATCGAACTCGACAACGAAGTGATATTCTAGGACATTGCTGAGAAAGACCTGCCAAATTTTACATTCACAAAAGATATAAACCACGCAATTGAAAGCTCGAATATATCTTTTATCTGCGTCCCAACGCCAACAACTCCTGAAGGAATTGATTTGAGTTACATAAAAGAAGCAACGAAAAATATCGTTGGTCTTGACCCAAGAATAGGTAAATATGGAACGGTGCATGGCAAAGCATTTGGAGGTAAATGTTTGCCAAAGGATTTGAAAGCTTTCATCTCTTTCGCTGAGAAATATCGGGACGTAAGATTATTAAAAGCAGTGGATGAAATAAATGAAGAAATGAAGGAGAAATACGGAGTGCGGGAATGAACGAAGGGAGAAAAATTTATATATATCGGAGAGGAATAAACATTAAACAGCGATAAAAGAAATATGAGCGAGAATTCATTAGAATTGGTTAAAAAAGGAGAATCAGAAGAAGTAGAGTTTAAAAAATCAACCGCTCAATTAGACAGGGCTTTAAAATCCGTTTGTAGTTTCTTGAATCACAAAGGGGGAAAAGTTTATTTTGGCATAAGCAAAGGTAAAATAGTTGGGCAGGAGGTTTCTGAACAAACCTTAAAATCAATATCACAGAAAATCAGGCAGCGAATGAAACCTGAAATAAGTCCTGAAATCAAAATTTTGGAAATTGAAGGGAAGACAATTATTGAAGTTAAAATAAAAGAAGGGGACAATAAACCTTATTATTTAGATGGAATTGCTTACAAAAGGGTTGGAACAGAAAATGTTGTTGTCCCTTCAGAGGAATTAGAAAGAATTATTTTAGAGAAGAGGAAAAGGTATTTTGATTCTGAGATTTGCGAGGAAGCAAGTTTAGAAGATATTGGTGATGAGAAAGTGAGGTGGTTTTTGAGAAAGGCGAAAGTAGAAAGAGACCTTGATGTAGATGAAAACACGCCAGTTGAGGAAGCTTTGAGGAGATTAAAGTTAATAAAAGATGGAAAACTAACCAATTCGGCAGTTCTACTCTTCGGAAGAAGATTAAAGGATTTTTTCATACAGGCAGAGGTTAGATGTGCTCGCTTTAAAGGAACGAAGGCTATAAAACCATTTATAGATATGAAGGTATTTTCTGGAGATATAATCGATCAGGTAGATAAAGCATTGAATTTCGTCCTAGAGCATATCCCTATGGCGGCATGGCTCGTCCCGGGAGAGATTGAAAGAAGGGAAAAAATACGAATATCCACCAGATGCTGTTAAGGAAGCAATAGTTAATGCCATCGTTCACAGAGATTATTCCTCTACAGGAAATGTTCAGGTCAGGGTCTTTGATGACAGAATTGAGATATGGAATCCTGGAAGATTACCAGAGGGTTGGACAGTCGAGAAATTAAAAGAAGAGCATGATTCTATACCGAAGAATCCACTGATAGCAAATCAATTCTTTTTGATTAAATTGATAGAAAAATGGGGTACTGGAACGAATGATATGATCAATGAATGTATTAACTGGGGATTGCCAGAGCCCGAATTTGAATTTACCGGGACTAGTTTGGTTGTTACCTTCAGGAAAGCTAAATTATCAGAGGAAAATTTACAAGCCTTACGTTTGAATGAGAGGCAGAAAAAAGCATGGGAATATGTTTTAATCAACAAAAAAATAACGAACGAAGACTATAGAGGATTATTTCCTAATATCTCAGGAGAAACTGCTAGATTAGATTTCATTGATTTGGTAAATAAGGACATTCTTAAAAAGGTGGGAAGGACCAAAGGGGTATATTATATACTATCTCCAAAATTATCTCCAATTTATCTCCAAAAATCCTAGATAGAAGGACATACCGAAGATAAGAAAACTTAATCTTGGTGATAAGCATGGGAATAAAAGCGGTGTATGAAAAAATAAATCAGTGTAATCTGTGTTAATCTTGTGGTTAAAAAAATAGGCGATACAAATGAAAATCTCAACCATCCTCGGAACACGCCCAGAAATAATAAAGATGTCGCCTGTGATAAGAGAGTGCGAGAAGCAAAACGTAGAATACTTTATCTTGCACACAGGACAGCACTACTCCTATACTTTAGACAAAATCTTCTTTAACGATTTGGAACTACCAGCAGCAAGATACAACTTGGATGTTGGCTCAGGCACGCATGCAGAAGAAACGGGAAAGATGCTAATGGGCATAGAAAAAATTTTGAGAGAAGAAAAGCCTGATATTGTTCTTGTAGAAGGCGACACGAACACCGTTTTAGCAGGTGCTTTAGCCGCCGCTAAATTACATATCAAAGTAGGTCATGTAGAAGCAGGCTTAAGAAGCCATGATAGAACCATGCCAGAAGAGATAAACAGAGTTTTAGCGGATCACGTTTCAGATTTTTTGTTTGCACCAACAGCGAAGGCAAAGGAGAATTTGTTAAATGAAGGTATAAGCGAAAATAAAATCTCCGTTACTGGCAATACAATTGTGGATGCCGTATATCAGAATTTAGAGATTGCAAGAAGAAAGGCAGATGCCTTAACCAAACTCAATTTAAGTACTAAAGAATATTTCCTCGTGACTGCACATAGACAAGAGAATGTTGATGCTAAGGACAGGTTAAAGGGCATTTTAGATGGGTTAATATTGGTTTACCATACGTTTAATATCCCTATAATATATCCAATTCATCCGAGAACGAAGAAAAGGATAAACGAATTTGGCTTAGAAGTTCCGAAAGGAGTTGAGTTAATCGAACCTCTTGGATTTTTTGAGTTTTTACAATTGGAAGCAAATGCTAAACTTGTCTTGACGGATTCTGGAGGAGTCCAAGAGGAGACGTGCATACTAAATGTTCCTTGCGTTACTTTAAGGGATAACACTGAGAGACCAGAGACGTTGGAAGTTGGAAGCAATGTTTTAGCTGGGGCAAATCAAGATAAAATTTTAGAAGGTGTTACCTTAATGCTATCTAAGAAAAGAAATTGGAAGAATCCGTTTGGTGATGGAAAATCTGGAAGCAGGATCATTAAAATATTGGAGGGTGAGAGATAGCATGAAGATCTGTGTTCTCGGCTTGGGATATATAGGGCTTCCTACTGCATGCCTTTTTGCTAATGCTAACCATAAAGTTATTGGCATTGACATCAACCAAAAGACAATAGAAAAGTTAAATAATAAGGAATTACCTTTTGAAGAAAAGGGACTTGAAGAATTATTCGAGAATG
>WSZT01000226.1 GCA_013139985.1 Candidatus Methanophagales archaeon
AGTCGTTTCGATATATGCACCTGCCTGCTCCAGCGCCAGAGGCAGGTCGCCCAGCTCGTCTGCAAGCGCATCCGCAGCTTTCTTGTCCTCCTGCCCCGTACGCTTGCAGAGGAATTCGATTGATTCCGCTCGATCAAATATAGGTGCTGGCAGCAGTTTGGCCACACTGCCCCAAAGTGGATTGCGAGAAGTGATGATTACGTGACCTGCGCCTCCTTGAGGTAGGTAATTGCGAATACCGCTGGGGTCCTGAGCGTTATCAAAGATGAGCAGCCAGTCGGGATTATGCTCCAGCCAGCGCTTCACTGCTTTGGCTATCTCTGTTTGATCTTCGAAGTCTTTCTCCGGCAAATTCAGATCAACGGCAAGACTGGCATAATCAGCAGCTATCGTCGCCGACTCCTCAGACCGGACCCACCAGATGACTCTGTAATCAGCCTTATGGCGGTAGATATACTCAACAGTAAGCTGGGTCTTGCCCACACCGCCCATGCCGGTTATAGCCTGTTTCCATGCGGCAGGCTCGCCTGAAGTGAGAGCTAACCTGAGACCTGCCAGGATACCTTTTCGACCTGTGAAGTTGGGGTTCTGATGCTGTGGAATGTTCCATATTGGCGGCAGCAATTTCTGGATCTTATCCAGTTTTGCGTTCTTTTGCTGTAATAGATCAGTTACGTTCTGTAGCTCTTCCGGTGTCATCTGCCTGCGCAGTTCGTCGTACTCCTCTTGGTTATGAGTCAGGGATTCATGCTGTCGTTTGATTTCCTGGCGGTACTTCGCCTTATGCCGAGGGTCTGTCTCATATCGCTCTTTGTCCTCGTACTCTTTGAGCATGTCCAGATCCTGACGGATGTTGTCTTCAAGATCGTTCAGACGCTTGCGATTAATGTCCTCGTTCATCGCTCACCTCGCACCCTGACTTTTAAGCGCTGCCATGCGGTTTTTAGATTCAGTCCGCTCTTCAGTTCGACCTCAGTTTCATATGACAGAATGAGCGGGATAATGGGAATCGAAACTTTGAGCTTATGAGTCACATCGAGTTTCGGATCATCTACCACCGCTGATAGGTTCTCGACCTCGCGCACCATTTGGGAGTCATTCAATCCCGTCTGTCTAATCTCCAATAGAGCTTGTTGAAGGGCCCTCAAAGTTTCTTGCAGCTCGTTTTGCGGAACGCTATGTGTCTCTATTTCATCCAATATACTCTGCACAGTTGCTAATTGATTTTGATCGAGCCGCTGAACGATCGCAGAGATGATTACTTGCTCGCTGGTATCGAAACGGGCGAGCAGAGTTTTGCGTAAGTCCTTTAAATCATCCTGCATACTTTCCTGACCTTCCAGGACATCATCCAGTTTAGCGTCCATCTGCTGCAACAGATCTGCCGTGTCCACCATCTCAGCGGACGGCACGCCAGTCACCTGCTTCTGCAGTTCGTCATACTCCTGCTGATAACGGGTCAGGGATTCACGTTGTCGTTCGATCCCTCGGCGGTACCTCGCCAGACGGCGGGGATCTGCCTCGTATCGCAGTTCATCCTCATACGCTTTAAGCAAGTTCATATCCTGACGGATGTTGTCTGCAAGATCTTGTATTCGCTGCTCAGTCAGCATTAGTTAACCTCCAGAGAACATCAGACTCTCGCTCTGCCCAAAGTGCGTTCGACGTGGTCATAGCTAATGATAGTACATAGGAATACTATAAAAATCTCTTCATTATTTCGCATATAGTATTTGTATATTTGGGAGCGAAAACCCCAAATCACAAGCACCAAATCTCAGACAAATCCTAATGATGCTGTCCCAAAATTACTCAATAACCAATAGAAATAATACAATAGTACATAAAAAGCGAAATTAAGCCCTGGCAACGAAAAGGATGGGTAATTCCACCAGAGCAAAACGGCAACTTTGTTGCGAATATCGATGACATTGCGGTTGTCAGGAAAGAGGTGTTGGCATGGCAGGAATTCAGAAATAATAAAAATGCGAAAGTTAATTGGCAATTCACTTCCGAGGATGCCCGGATAAAGTTATCTCGCCTTTATCCGACACTTGAAAGTTGACTCGACACTAGTACCCATATATAACTTATTAGCTCTTAGCCCCCGTTAGCCCTTAGCCCAATCGCCGTCATACACTCACCTTATACACCCCGTATCCGCCTTCAGAACGCCCATTATCTTGACCTTCACCTGCTCTTTCGTTCTGAACGTGTAAATCCGTGAGCTCATAGCATTTCCACATCTCTATCTCGTCACCTTGCATTCTCTTAAAAACTCCTCAGCACCGCCAATTATCCTTTTCGCTTCTTCCTCTTCGATTTCGGATAGGAGTCCATAATCCGCTTCCTCTCTGTCTTCTTGTGCACGCGCGAACAAATCGAAGATTTCTTTCTTGAATTTACCTGCTTTTACGAATAGTAACCCAAATTGAGAAATTACGCCACGATGCGTTTTTGGATAAATGTTCTTCTTTGATAACAATGCCCTTGCAGCATAAAACATTGCATAATAAGCTCTGCTTACTGCATCGGGATAAAACTCATTCTCAAATAAACTCTTAGCTACTTCCAACTTCTCGTATGCGCGTTCCATCAAAATCTGCTTTTCATCCAATTAACACACCATCCTTCATGATTTGCGCGATGAAATGCGTGTTTTTTAAACGTTCAAACTCTTGTGGTGAAATGACCTTAGCAGAAATGTAAGTCCCGGTATCAAAAAGTATGTCCGTGACTTTCCCACTGACATTTTCTTTTGTCTTTAGTTTATCGCTGGATATTATCATGACATCTACATCGGAATCCTCTGTATCCTCGCCTCTTGCGACAGAGCCGAAGAGGATTATTTTTTCAACATCCTTTAAAGAGGTTGCAAATTCCTTCGCTAGCTCTAATTTGTTCATAGCATATAAAAGGTATTATTTTCTTAGTAAAGCTTTCTTCACACTTTCTTCTTTATTCCGCGATTTTAAATATCACTTCTGCAAATTCGGCAATCCGTTCCAGAGCTTCCGTTATTATTGCCATTTCGAGGTTGTTGTACTTATGTACAACTGCATTTCTTATGCCGTTGAACTCTTTTAATAGCGCACCTTCTTTTAATCCGATTACATTTCCCTGTATTAATTTTTCTATGTTCGTGTAGTCATCCTCTACAACTAATCCGAGCTCTTTTATTTTCATCGCTATTATGTCCATTCCTGACTCGATTCCGATCTGCAAAGAATAAAGTGCGGCTCGTTCTGTTACTTCACCCGTTATCTCGTGGCTGTTTATGTATTCCAGTTCCCTTTCCAGTATCTCAATCTTCTTGAGGTATCTTTCGCTCATTTTTTAGCCATGCCCGTCTCTGGTTTATCATTTCTCGTACACTTTTAAATTGGTTACTCAAAACTCGATGTTCCATATCTTGCCATTCCTTTCTGTACCGGTAAAAGTAGTAAGAGAGTTCTACTTCATCACCTATGATGACTTGATGATTATTGATAATGTCCATTTTTATGTGTAGCGGCAAATCCTCGAATATTTTCGTGTCGTATTTCCCGCCAACTCGTTCAAATACCCTAAAAAGCACGCGCATGGTGCTTGGTCTCACTAGCGCAATGTCTATGTCAGATCTCGTGGTTAGTTCGCCTTTCGCCGCGGAGCCGAATAGGAGCACGCCTTCTATTTCGTCGCTTATAAATTCAAAATCACTTTTTAGGTCTGAAAGCATCATTGTTTTTATCGCATCATGCTTACATTATGTATTTGCTTTTAGCCGAGCCCTCAAGTATTTTTTCTTCCTCTCTGTTTGTTAGATTGGTCACCACAGACACGACAAAATAACTTACGAAATCTTTAGGTAACTAACCTAGCATCCCTTGCCCTTTTAGCACCGCCTTCAACTTCTCCTCGTTTGATGCACTCAACGCGCCTAACGGAAGCCGAACGTGCCCGGCAGGCAGCCCCATCATCTCCGCCGCTTTCTTTACTGGTATTGGATTCGTCTCCAAGAACATGGACTCAAACAAAGGATATAAGCGTAGATTAATCTCTTTCGCCTTCTCTATCTCTCCGTTCAACATCGCATCTACCATCTCACTCATCGGCTTCGGCGCGATATTCGCCGCCACGGAAATCACACCCTTACCGCCCAGGCTCATTATGGGCAGCGTAAGGAAATCATCACCTGCAACAACCGTGAAGTCTAGATCCTGTTCCGCGGCCAACATTATAATTGTGCCTATCTGTTTCAAATCGCCAGAAGCTTCCTTCACACCTTTTAGATTCTCTACTTCTGCCGCGAGCTCCACCATTGTTTCTGCATTTACATTTTGGCCCGTTCTCGAAGGTATATTATACGCAATCAAGGGTATATCAACAGCATCACCAACTAACTTAAAATGTTCCTTTAGCCCTTTCACATTCGGCTTGTTATAATAAGGCGTGATCACGAGGCAAGCGTCAGCGCCCACATCCTCTGCATATTTCGTTAGTACTATCGCCTCCTTTGTGTTATTCGAGCCAGACCCTGCTATCACAGGTACCGTCGAGCAGTCCACTACCACCTCTACCAATCGCTTATGCTCATCATGAGAAAGTGTCGCGGATTCACCGGTCGTACCACACGGTACTATCCCGGCTACACCGCCCTCTATCGCGTATTCCACAAGCCGCCTTAAACCGTCCTCATCCACTTCGTCATCCTTTGTGAACGGCGTTATAAGCGCCGGATATACACCTTCTATTTTCACTGCTTCGACTCTCTCCTCTTCTTGTGTGTTATGTATCCCGCTATTCTATTCTGTACCCCTTTGCCCTTTACGTTTGTATACTCCTTCACTATCTTCTTATTCATGTCAAAGTCATCAGAGACGTCCGGGACGTCCCTCAGTAATTGTTTCCCTAATCTCTTTACATATGTAGGTTTAACTGCGCCCACTGTTAATCCCCCTCACCTTTTTCACTTTCTTCACTTATATCCTCTACCTCTTCACCTTTTTCACTTCCTTCACTTATATCCTCTATCTCTTCACCCTTATCTCTCACATCGCTCACACCGATCATCAGAAATACCGCACCGACTAAGAGCACAATGATTGGAATAGCACCTAATATAAGTATTATCAGCGCATTTCTAAAGTATGGAATAACTAATATACCTATTCCCAATATTACTAATACTACCCCTGCCAATATCTCTCCAAATCCTTTCATTTTTTCATTCGCACCTCCTCCCTATTTCCGCATAATGAATTCGGCAATTTCCGGCTTATACCGCCATTCCTCTGGTAAGACCTTCTCCCTTCGGTAATACTTCACAAGCCGTCTTATCTTCGATTCGGTTAAGTGCAACGATCTTTTATTATGCACATCTTTCTTATTCACCTCTACATGCTTTCGTACCCGAAGCGCTTTTCGCATCAAATTCAGTAGGTCTTCCGGTATCTCACCCGCGATATTCTTACCCTTTAGTATCGCCGTTATTTTCTCCCCTGTAACCAGTACAACACTCGGCACACCGTAGCTATCCCTTAGTACTGTTCCTATTTCACTTGTTGTAACCCCTCGCTCATATAGCTCAACTACCTTTCTCTCTACTTCTTCTGCGGTCATCTCTACCCATTCGGGCACTGTTTCCATAAGCCTGAAGCTAAACGGCCTCGTCGAGCCTGATCTTCCACGCCTCCTTGCATACATTCTTGCCATTATCTTCGTTCACCTAAAGCCTTCTATTCTATTTGCCTTTGCCTGATTATCTTATCGTCACTTGGTATATAAATATTTTATGATGTTCTTTGCCATCAACTTGATAAGGCAGGGATTCTTTAAAAATTCATGAAATACAATAGAGGGGTAGTCAATATCACCCTTCTCTTGTATCTGTTGCAGTAGCGCCTCCTGTGACAACGTCTGTAAAATCGTATCGAAGTCCTTGTCGCTAAGTATACACCTTAACCGGTGAACCTTCACCCCAAACGCAATTTCCTTGCCTATTTCCTTTTGCCATCGTCTTTCGTACGCAGTCAACATCTTCAGATCCCCTGTCAAGGACGCTTTTGCCGCTATCTCTCCGGCCATCTTACCACATTTCATACCGTAATACACGCCGCCGCCAGTGACTGGTTTGATCTGAGCCGCAGCATCACCAACCAATAATATCCCTTTATCCACCCGTACAGTTTGTCCTCGCTTTCGGACTCCAACCGGGATAGTCCCCGCGGTAAATTTTGAACTGGCGCCTTTGTATCGCTTCGCTATGATGGGGTGCTCAGCCAAATTCCTTTTTAAGTATAGCAAAGGGTTTGACTGTGCTGAAAACCGCTTGTCTATGCATAGCCCAATACGAGCGATGTTTTCCGCTCCAAGCGGAATAGCCCAAGCGAAAAAGCCCGGGGCAATAGTGTTACCCACGAAGATCTCTGCAAAATCTGCAAAAGCATCTTCGGTTTTATATACCCCTTCTACTTGCACGCAGTTCAGGAAGCTTTTTGCGACACGAAGCCCGGCCATTTTAGCCACTTTGCTCTTCACACCATCGGCGCCAATAACTACTCTTGCGCTTATTTCTTCTTTACCGTTCGCCGTGCTTATCCGTAGCTTTGTCTCTCCTGCCCCCTTCGTCACACTTTTAACCCTACGCCTCAAAATAATCTCAGCACCTTCTTTCTGCGCCTCTTGTGCCAGTACATTATCAAAAATATCGCGCCTAATAGCAAAAGCGTTCTTATCCGGTGATTCTATCATTAATTCCTGGGACGGCGAACGAACAATAGCGCCTTTTATTTCGCAGTTTATGAATGATTTATCCTTTGTTTCGCTCTCTTCTATTGCTCTTTTACTTATAAGTCCTGCACATTGAACGGGCTTACCTATTTCCGTATCCGCCTCAATAATAAGTGTAGAAGCCCCCGTCTTTGCTGCATATTTCGCAGCCATGCAGCCCGCAGGCCCACCACCTACCACAACAACATCGTATTCGAGCATAGTTAATAGACATAACAAATCCTTTTTATTTGGTAATGTTAATAAGAGTTATAGAGTAGAAGATAGTTAAGGATGGATGATGAGAATGAAAGCTAAGATGTCTAAGCAACCGAGGAAACAAAGGAAAGCAAGATATAATGCACCTTTGCATATACGACATAAGTACATGAGTGCAGCTCTTTCACAGGATCTGCGAGGTAAATATGGGAAAAGGAGTTTCCCGCTGAGGAAAGGCGATACGGTACTGGTAATGCGGGGCGATAGCAGAGGTAAAGAAGGCAAAGTGAGAACAGTAGACCTGAAGCGGGAGAGTATAACGGTGGAAGGCGTTGTTATTTCAAGGTCAGATTTATCCGAAGTGCCTCGACCAATGCATCCCTCGAATGTTATGATAACAAAGATAGAACTGAAGGATAAGCAAAGAGGAAGTGCATTGAGTAGGTAGTGGGCTGAATACAGTTAGAGGTTTTTATATTTTAGTATTAACCTATACTATATATGCACGCTTAGCCCAGTTACTTCCTTATGTAGCGCAGCTGTCCGCTTTATAGAGGGATGATTTACGCCTAATTTCGCCTTCAAATGTGCTATTTCGTGTTCTATGCTCGTTCTCCTTACCCCGTCAATCAGGTTATCAGCATGCGTAACTATCTTCTCTTCCATTGTTCTTGGCATGAAATCTACATCTTGGGGCAGCCCCTGTTCTTTTGCTTCGTCTGCGGTTATTCCAGCGCCCACATGCCGCTGTATTATTCTCACCACTCGCCCATCCAGCTTTAACGCTTTCGCTACTTCGCCACCAACAAAACCATGGTCTATACCATGTGTGCGACTCCGACCAATATCATGGAGCAAAGCCCCCCTAAAAATTAACTCTTCGTCTACACGACCATAATAATAACGACACGCGAACTCCAATGCGAGTTCGGAAACTGAAACACAATGTCCGATAACCCGCTCCTCACATCCGACATCACGCAGTAACTTTATGCACTCGTCTCTTATTACCCTCTTATCTTCTTCTTCCACTTCTCGATCTTAGCTATATCCGCCTCTAACTTTTTTATCAAATCGCCATTATCAGAAAATTCGAAATGAGTGTTACATTCCTCGCACCAAAAATCCTTCTCTAATGCATCTTCAAACAAAACACGCAGACATTTACACTGGTAAAATACCCCGCCACGCTCGTATTCCAATTTATTACGTAATTCCGCCAACTTTACTTCCGCTTCTTCTTCCATTATCTTCGTAACATTGTCCTGATTAAAGCACCAGAGATAGGTGATCCAGCCGCTATTATCATCGCGTTCTGTCCGGTATTCCGCTATTCGGTTCTCATATAACCGGTACAGAACCTTTCTCACCGCAGTGAGCTTGGTGTCGCTCAGCTTTGCAATTTCCTCGTCTGTTATTTCAGCATCCGGAACATTCGCCATTATCTTCAGACCCTCATCCCCTACCATCTTCCGAAAATATTCCTTCACTAGGGGATTGTCTGAGTCCAACATTTTCTACACCAAATGATTATTATAAGCTTTTGTAAAGATAAACTTTTACCCGCTTTTCCAAGAAATTCGAAGACCGAAACGAATACGGCAAGTTTTAGGATGTAGCTGCTATTATCACCAAATAATCACTTTCCCCTAGCATCGCATCCGGCGCGAAATCAAGGATAAATCTACCATTTTGGTATAACGCAATCACCCTTTCATCCTCACTCAGCGACATATCAGACAACTTCATCTTCGCCTCCACTTTTATCTGTTTCAGGTCAAATCCTTCAACAGATGTCGTAGCATCCACAATGAAGTTCACAACCACTGGCTCTGTAACCGCATGAGCAAGTAAGCGGCCACTTATCTCGGCATAAGATATTATATGGTTTATTCCAGCCCCACGCATCATATCCACATGTTCCTGCGCCTCGCATGTCGCAATGATATTTATATTAGGATTCTGTTTCCGGACCGCGAGCGCAACCATTATTGTCTCAGAATCGTCCTCCAGAGGAATCATCAGCGTCTTCGCTTCTTTTATGTTGCATCTATTCAGAGTCTCACTCTTTGTCGGATCGCCACAAATATGGTGTATCTCTTCTGCATTCAGCGCGGCATGATCCAATTCACTACCCACCACTAAGAACTCTTCATCTGCGTGCCTTAGCTCTTTTATCGCCTCTTCTGCTTTGGCATTCCAGCCCACAATAATCGTATGTCGCTTCATCTTCACCGCTCCGGACCCAAATAATACTTTTATTTGATTCTTAGTAGAAAAAGATATGAGTTGTTCGAGTACATACGCAATAGTACCTATACCACCTAATGCAACCAGTACAAATATGATCCGGCCACCCAATGTTATTGGTTTAATATCGCCATAGCCCACTGTCGTAATCGTCACGAGCACCCAGTAAAGAGCATCCCCCAGGTTTAATTCCTCAATACTGCCTCTTTCAAAATAGTAAAATGCTATGGTGCCGAATATGACCACACCAAAGAGCAGAGCTAGTATACGAATCTTTTCTATGTACTCTTCTAAGTTCTTAGCTTTTAACTTTTTTATCAGCCAAAGAAGCATTTTTTTAATACTCCCTAATTATCACAGGTCTATCAATAGTATTTATAAGATGTGTAGTCTCAATATCTTTTAGAAGCCAAGGTGGAAGCGCGAAGAGCGAAAAATGCGTCTCTTCACTGTATGTGTTTGTTTCAATATCCGCGATAACAGCCGCAATCTCAGTTTCAGTTAGTTGCAGTGGATCATAATGTTTGGATGCAATTGCAAAGCCCCATTGACCGAAACTGGGAATATACTGCGTGTAGAGCCGAACAATCGGAAATCGTGACTGCTGCAATGTGTTCGCAATTACCACATATCCGTCAGCGTCTAATGCCCAATCAGCCTGTGTTGCTTGCGTTGCCATTACACCCTCTTCGGCAAGCAAAGAATAAACGTCATTATAGAGCTCCAGCGAATAGAAAGTTGCGAGTAGATCAT
>WSZT01000151.1 GCA_013139985.1 Candidatus Methanophagales archaeon
ACT
Source organism: Candidatus Methanophagales archaeon (assembly GCA_013139985.1). Lineage (GTDB taxonomy): Archaea > Halobacteriota > Syntropharchaeia > Alkanophagales > Methanospirareceae > Methanophaga. The sequence goes on from WSZT01000151.1 coordinate 4, forward strand.
TTCCGATGTATTGACCCTTTATTTGTCAAATAAAACACTTACCTATGTATTGAGCCTTTCCATATAGTGTCTTATAATAAAATCCTTTGCTTTTTGCTTCTTCTTCGCTAAACATCCCCCTCACATCAACACACTTTCTTTCTAAAGAAAGAACCTGTGCTAAGAAAGTGAAAGTTCTCTTCGAGAAAAGTTGTTCTTTCCGCAAACGCTTTATTTTTAAGCATCACAACCCCCTATAGTAAAACTCCTTTCCTTTTGCTGCTGCTTCATCAAACATAGCTCTAACGTCTATGAGCACTGGCTTATCGTTCATAAACTTCTTTATCTCATCCAACTCCATTTTCTTGAACTCCTCATGTGCCACTGCTAGAATCACACCGTCCATTTTCACATCCAAGTTATCCAACGCCCTTATGCCGAACTTCTCTATCTCTTCTCTGCTGAGCAAAGGGTCATAACCATATGCATTAACTCCAAACTCCTTCAACTCCTTCACCATCTCCCTCACCGGCGACTCCCTCGTATCCGGCACGTTCTCCTTCATAAATATGTCAAACCCATAATCACACTTTCTTTCTAAAGAAAGAACCTGTGCTAAGAAAGTTCTCTTCGAGAAAAGTTGTTCTTTTCGCAAACGCTTTATTTTTAAGCATTACAACCCCCTATAGTAAAACTCCTTTCCTTTTGCTGCTGCTTCTTCATCAAACATGCCTCTTACATCAACACACTTTTTCTTTTTATAAAAGAAAACCTGTGCTAAAAGAAAATCTTTATTTGGTAAACCTTTTCTTTTTGCGAAGCAAAAAATAGCGTAAGCATTTTTTTAGTAAAGGTTTTTGCTTGCAAAAAAGTTTGATGCAGACGTTTTTGTTTTTCATTCATTATTTCTATTGTTTTTATCACCTATAATCTTATCTTTGCTTCAGGTATATTGATTCTCATAAACCAATATTTATCATATAAAGATAACATATCTTTGAACCATGCTCATATTTGGACACATAGGAATTACCCTTGGCATTGCATTCATATCAAAATATTCCAATTCGTTCTTCCAAGGATTGGGATAAGACAGAAGAGAATCAATTATTTGTTCATTGCGATTGGAGCGATCCTCCCAGACCTGAATAATGCGTGATCGGTAAACATTAGCTTTGGCATGGGCATTGATAACCCAAATGTATAGACAAGTGCATCCTCGAATACTAATCCATAATCCGGGTCCTTTGAAATGTAGTAGGACATCTCATGCCATGCTGTCAAGGAAGACTTCCCGAAAAGAATAACATCAAGTTGCCTAAAAGTTCTATTCTACTTGTGTTAAATAAACGTTCACAGATACCTTCCGCTGGCCAATGCCGATCCTCTTATCACCCAAAAATTCAATTCCGACTCGGCACTATTTTTTAGCTCTTATCTTATTGCTCTACCCCTACTGCTTGGATAATATACGTTACAGCATTTTTGTTTTAGGATAATATATAACTCTTGCTGCTTCATCAAACATCCCGCGCATGTCAATACACTTTTTCTTTTTATAAAACACTTTCTTTCTAAAGAAAGAACATGTGCTAAGAAAGTAAAGTTCTCTTCGAGAAAAGTTGTTCTTTCCGTAAACGCTTTTCTAAAGGGTTTAAATGGCAAACAAATGAGATTTTCTGTTTCATCCTATTTCTCCACAATATCTCTACGATAAGATGGTAAATCCACTTTTAATACCTCTATGAATTCAAAATGTTTTGTATTGCCTGTGATAAGTTTACCATCAGTTGAGATTGTAACGGCAGCTATTAAAGCATCTGGCAAACCCAACCCCTTTTGAATGGAATAGCGTCTCAGGATTTGCACTGCTCTCCGAGATGCCGAAGAGGACACAGGAAGCACGATAAAACTATTTCGTTTGATGAATTTTTCTACGTTTTCAAGTTCTTCTTTATTTCTGGCACCTTTAAAGAGCTCCATTAGCGTTATATCAGTTGTTGCCCGTTCGTTTACTGGAATCCTTTCTATGTACTCTTTAGCCACTTCTACACCTCGAAAATAATCGATAAGGATGTCTGTATCTAAAATTATTATTTCCATCTGTTCCATTCTTTCTCTCGCAATTCAGCTACCCATTTAGGTGAATTGCCCAGTTCTGACCTATCTTTCCACATTCCAAATCCAATAAGCTCAAGTTCCTCCTCCATTCCCTCTAATTTCTGTATATACGCCTCTACACTTCTCCTTACAATCTCCTTCTCAGGTACCGATAGCCTTTTCGAGACAGTTTTGAGTTTTTGAACTGCTTCTTCCGGTAGTAATTCCGAAATTCCTTCCATTTGTTTCACCACCTAAGATATTATAAGTTCCATATATACTTAAATCTTTTTCTTGTAGCCGCATCCAAAACGGATTTTGTATCCAAACCCCTCTTATGGAAAATAATTGCAAGTTCGTTCATTAACGCAATATTCAAATCCCGCTGGATGTTCTCAATAACCTTAGCAGCTTCGGCTGTTCTTATGTCTTTGGCTTTATAGACATTGGTAATCAACCCGTAAAGCGCAGCTAATCGTTCTGTTGTATCATCATCCATTCCCGCAACTATTTTCGTTATCTTTGTTAAATCATGCGCTTCATCACCGGGATTTATCCGTTCAGGGGAATAACCAATGTAGAAATCAATACAATACTGCAATTCATCTTTGATTCTCGTTCTAAAATTTTTATGGGCGCAACAACTTCTTCTGTAACGCCGGGATAAACTGTGGACTCCAATACCACTGTGGCACCGCTCTTTAGATTCTTGCCGACTGTTTCTGCGGCTGATAGCGTAAGCATTTTTTAGTAAAGGTTTTTGCGAAGCAAAAAAGTTTGACATATCGCAAGTCTGGCGCCATAGATTAGATTCGATTTCGTTACTGGTGTAGGCACAGCAATAATAACAAAATCCGCTTGTTTTATCCTAGAAGGGTCTGCAGTGAATTCTAAGCTGTCTCCTTTGTCGTTTTTGTTGTTACCTAAATTTCTCGTCTTTTCTTCGTCTATGTTGAATCCTATCACATTTAGGTGCTTGGAGAAAGCCTCAGCTAACGGTAAACCAACATACGCTAAACCAACGATGCAGACGGTTTTGTGTTTCATGTGTGACATATCTCGTGATGCGTAATCGGTAACGCGTGATCTGTGATTGGTAATGCGTGATCCGTAATACATAATGCGTAATCTGTTATATACATGAATGTTCTTCAGTTTTATACTCGTCTCCCATCACCCTATTAAACTTCTCATTGGATATTACCGCTTTTTAAATCTCATCAGGCACCACAATAGGACCTTAAACAGCATTACGGGAACTTATTCACAGCTCCCGCTGCTCTGTGCCGATCCTCTTATCACCCAAAAAGTCAATTCAGATTCGACACTTGCTACCTACTGCACAATGCGCCATTTCATCTGTGTAATCTTGATATTTATAATCTCCTATATATAAGTTATCTTATTTTTTCATCGCTTCTATACCATAACTTCCACTGGTGTCTTGACAGCTATGTTTATATCATAGTCAGAGGGATTCCAAGTGACAAAAATATCGCTATACTGCTCAGCATGCGCCCCAATCACAAAGTCTGGAAGTATGCGTTTAAATCCCTTTTTCTTATTACATTCGTATCCAATGAATACTTCATTCCTTTCCTCGCATCCAATTTACTATTTCAACTGCGTCATCCATTTCTTTAAATATAGGATGCTCATCCCAGGCCCCTCTTGTCTCTTTCATAACCTTTTCCCAACTCACTTCAATTTTTTCTATTACGAGTTTTCCATGCTCATATGAGATTTCCACAGTGTTGCCTGTGGTAATCTTAGCCTTCTTGCGAATTTCTTCTGGAATTGTTATTTGATGCCTTCGTGCGATTTTTGCTTCCATATAATCACCAATTAATCCTATTGGTTAAATAGGTATATATACCTATTGCTCACAAACCCGTAAAGCTCTGCTAATACATCTGTTGTATCATCGTCCATTCCCGCAACTATCTTCGTTATCTCTGTTAACGCATGCGCTTCATCGCCTAGATTCATCCGTTCCGGTGAATATCCAATGCAGAAATCAATACCGCAGTTCATCTTTGATTCTCGTTCTAAGATATGCTTAACTATTTCTTCTGTAACGCCAGGATAAACGGTAGATTCCAATACTACTGTGGCACCGCTCTTTAGATTCTTGCCGACAATTTCTGCGGCTGATTTTACGTAAGATAAGTCTGGCGCCTTAGATTCGATTT
>WSZT01000140.1 GCA_013139985.1 Candidatus Methanophagales archaeon
AAGAGCACGAAAATATAGGATATGCAAAAATGGCTTGATGATTTTGTGATTGAAAGGATAACACAGCATTATTTGATGGACGAAGGGAAAGTGGAAAGAGTTAAAGCGTGAAGAAGATCAAATTAAAAGACTGAAAATCTCAATTTAAAACCACCTAAACCATCCCGATTTTAGCCTTTATCGCTTCTAACTCATATTCGATCTTTGCGAACTTCTCTTCCATATACAATTTTAAGTCTCCTCTTAAAGAGCTTATTTCCGTAACTATTTCTTCTTTACTTCGGTCTATTGCATCAATGGTCATATCCTGCTTCTCAAGCATCATATCCTGCTTCTCAAGCGTCTTATTCGTATCTCTTTTTACGCCCTTCATAGTTTCATCCATCGAACTTAAAATGCCAATCATCACCTCACCCTTCTTATCAAAACTCCGCATCAGAGCCACCATCTCACTTTCGCCTTCTCCTGGAACGTCTACGCCACGCCGCTCAAAACTACGGAATTCGCCTTTGTGGTCCTCGTATACCGCATTCACTTCTTCTATGCGTACAAATGAGGGTGAATTCCGTTTTACAGAATTGATTAACCTTTCTATCGCTTCACCTTCTCCTTCACAAACCACCTTGACGTTTCCATCTTCCTCATTCTCCGCAAATCCATTCACATTAAGCGAATCAGCAACAGTCTTAATAAATGTCCGGAATCCTGCCATCTGCACATTTCCTCTTATCCGAAGGCTCGCCTTTTTCATCATTAATATCTGCTCCTTCCTGTTACATAATATTGGGAAAGATAATATAAAAATCATAGCTTCAACCGCCTTACTTCTTCTATGATCTCTTCGCTTATCCATACACCACTTCTTTTACAAAGACACATACTTCTTAATCTCCGCAATTACTGGTAGAGGATGCCCCAACTTGAGGCCAACGAGGATCCAATCCTCTAGGGTAGAACGCAGCTCGTTCTCACACGCTCGCAACGTTGCTTCAAATGCCACTACTCCCTTGCATTGCGGGATCCGCCCGGCGAATGTGCCATCTTCTAACTTGTCATAAACGGCATATGCCATCGCCTGTCCTACATAGTCGGTTAGAATATATCGCGTTTCCATTTTTATATTCAAGATTTTCATTGTTTAAACACATGATATGGAATTGAATGTAGAGAGTATAAAAAGGAGAGAACAAATAAAATTCACAGACCATGCGAGACTTGAAATGGAAAAGGAGGGCATAAGTGCGGACGACGTGTTAAGTGCGATTGAAAATGGGAAAGTTATAGAGGAATATGTGAACGATAGACCATTTCCAAGTTGCCTTTTGTATGGTAAATCGGATAAAAATCCGATTCATGTGGTCTGTGCGTTGCCCCAACACGTTAATATGTTAATAATCGTAACCGTATATATACCAGACCCGATGAGATGGATAGAATTTGAAAGGAGGAGGAAATGAAAGTAGGAAAGTGCCCAATCTGTGGTGGGGATACAAAAGAGGACATTGTAGAGGTGCAGGAAATTATTGAAGGTGAGGCATATATTATAAGCGGTGTGAATGCAGAGGTTTGTGTTCAGTGTGGTGAGCGAATGTATTCATTAGGGGAGATGAGAAGGATTGAGAAAGTAAGGGAGAAGATAAAAAATAGAATGATAGAACCGATGGAAGTGAGAAGAATAGCGGTGGTGTCTTTGTAGTCAGCGAATAACATTTTAGAGATACCGTTTAGACAGCCATCTATTTGTATAATGAGATACAAGGACTTGGAATTTGTAAAGAGGGAATTAATGGATATAAAAGGGCATATGGTGGATATAGACAGTATAATGACGGAAGACGACTATAAGGCATTGCAAAAGTATAACATAGAAAAATCAGAAGGAAAATTAACATCGCACGAAGAGCTCAAAAAAGAGTTGGGATTATGATGTTTAATGTAAGCTATTCCAACATGTAGAGTCCTAATATTATTTCGCTTACTATTCATAAGAGATTTCTTCTTCATAAACTTACCTCCCTTTCACTCCACTCGCTGAACATTCCAAGCGTGTTCTCACAGCTCATTTTCCTGATAAGTTCAGCGTTTTGTCTGTTTGCTTCACCATAAGTTGAGGTGAAGCTAAGCTTCTTGACGGAATAATTTCGGGACGCTACATGCATCCCTTAATAAATTATATAAAGGTGTCCATCCAATTAGTTATAAGGTGATGTTTATATGGAAGGAAAAAGGGTAGTGATAAACTTGAATGAAGAGCAGGCAAAATTATTGAACTCCCTTAAAGGCAAAGGCTTTGGAACAAAAGACGCAGAGATCATGAAGAACCTATTCATTGCCTATCTCAGTGGCAAGATGTATTCAAAGAACGAATACCTTAGAGAGCAAGAAGAGGCGGAAGAAGAAAGATATGATGAAACCTTTTGGGCTCGCCAGCGTGTACTGCTGAAAGAGAAGGATAAGTTTGTGAGCATCGATGAGATATGAGATATGTCTCCATCCAACTGCTGTAAATTTTCTTAATAAGCTCAGTCAAAAGACAAAAGAAAGATTAATATCCAAAATGAGAGTATTAGAAGATCGTCCAAAGCTAAAGCGAGCTGGTGCGGATATAAAGAAGATCAGAGATGTGGATCCAGAAGCATATATGTTGAGGTGAAGCTAAGCTTCTTGACGGAATAATTTTGGGACTCTACAATTCCTGAGTAATCGGAAACTATTTATATAGGATGATAGCTAGATATAATATAGCGTAATTATACGCGGAAAAAAATTAGGAGGTGAAAACGAAAAAAAATGAAAAGAAATCTAAGAGTTACATTTTTTGCGGTTGCTATTACTGTCTTACTTCTGATGGCATTGACAATGAACTCGGTATCAGCCGAATCCAAAGCAAAGGTGAAACTAGGTCCTTCTGATACGGAGAAGATGAAGCTAAGTCCTTCTGATGCGGATAAGGAGAACTTGAATTATACTGATGCGGCTAAGGTGGCGCTAAATCCTTCTGAATCGATGACTTTCCCGACAGAGAGAGCACTAAATGAGCTAATCTACGATGACGGTACGGCTGAAGATGCTTACGC
>WSZT01000063.1 GCA_013139985.1 Candidatus Methanophagales archaeon
AACTTCTTGTCAACAGATAGCGTTCTTATCCTGGCAGTTGATCTGAGCTGGGTTCTCTGATTTTCCCACGTTGTCCTGCGAGCTTACCACGCAAGCGTTACCCCCGGTGTGTTCCGCAGTAGGATTACCCCGAATGGAGGGGGTAGCCACAAGGGCAATCCGCGATGCAACTTCTTGTCAACAGACTGGGTTTTTAGACAGTGCCGACCCAGGTAAAAATGATTGCCGGTTTTCAGCTTTTGAGTGGTAACTTATATATAAGAAAAGGCTATAGTAGTAAGTGTGTGAGTGGTAACGAGAAATAAGCGACTTTTTTTCATAAAGAAAGCGTTTTTTTTCTTTTGTATCACGAACTAAAAAACGAAAAAGAGGTTTAGAAAAGTATGGAATATAGTGGAGAAGGAAGGGGATTTGATTCCCCTATAGAGGTTGGTAAGACCTACGACGTGAAGATAGAGGAAGTAGGTAGAGAAGGCGATGGAATAGCTCGAGTTGAGGGTTTTGTTGTTTTTGTACCCAACACGAAAAAAGAGGATAGTGTGAAAATACGGGTAAATAAGGTATCGAGAAGAGTTGGATTTGCAGATGTAGTTGTGGAATGAAGGTTCATTACGCTTCTGATATAAACATTTCCAAAGCTATAGCGTTCCTATAGCTTTCTCTTTTATTTCTTTTTTTTTTCAAAAATTTATGTGAGACTTCATTTGGATTTTATATTCGTTAATCCCGCTCGGAAAAACAACGGCTCCAAAAACCCGAAACAGCTCTGAAAGAAGCTTATATATGCACGCTTTCAAATTTCTACGTCCCCAAAACACCATAACAATGGTAATAGTGAACTATACGACAGTGTAGAACATACAGGAGGCTGTGAACCTGCCCTTTGTCGATGAAGAGGGGTTAAGAAGGAGATGATTCGATACAATGACTGTTAACTTCGTTTATTCTTGTTGAGCCACGCCACATAGCCACCATTATAGATAGAGTACCCCTAAAACACACGATTAAATTTCCAATACTTTGCTGTTGTGCATCAAATGTAAGTTCTTACCCACATCATATCCCTCTTCACTCGCGAGTTCAGCGTACGCTGCGAGTTTCTCGATCTCACCGTGACTGGGTATTATGTTTTCCGGCTGCAGCATCCTGATTAAGTCCCGATGGTCCTCTCTCCGAGCGTGACCGCTAACGTGAGCATCCTTATAGATGCGCACGCCGTGCGTACGTAACCTGCGCTCGAGTATTTCGCGGTGCGCTATATTTATTGGTGTGGGTATTGTCTCCGAAGCGAATACAACCTTCGTGTTGTTGGTAAGCGGCAGTGGACTATCAATCGCTATTCTTGATAGAACAGCGTTTGGTTCTCCCTGGTTGCCGGTGGCCAGGAAAACGTATTCCCGGCTGGTATCGTTCTCACTCACCTGTGCTAAAAACTTACTGACTTTCGGGTATCGGTCAATAAACCTGACAGTATCCGGAAGCGTGATGATCCCGAGTTTCGCCGCGGTCAAGACATAAAACTTGAGTGAGCGACCGAGGAATACTGGTTTTCGTTCCATTTTCTTGGCGAATTCGCAGATACTGTGAATCCGCTCGATATGCGAAGAGAACGAGGCAAGAAAGTACGTTGACTCATCAGGTACCATTAGGTCTTTGAGCAGCTCGCGAGCTACCGACTCAGAGGCAGACTTCCCCCCTTCTTGAACACGCACGCTCTCGCAAATGAGTAGTTTCACACCTTCCTTACCCAGCTTTTTTAGCTTCGAGTAATCCGTTTTCGTATCCAGTATTGGATAGTTGTCGAACTTGAAATCATTCGCATACACTATGCTCCCCTCCGGCGTGCGAACCGCAGCGATTGTCGAATGGGGAATGGAGTGGGTCACGTGGACCAATTCTAAGGCAAAATTGGGTGATATATCGTGTACCTCCCCTGGGTTGAGTGTCACGAGTTCCTGGTTCTTTGTCATGCTCCTGATAAGTTCGATCGTGTACTGCGTACCAATAATTGGGCACTGATACGTGCTCGCGAGTCGATCGACCGCGCCAATGTGATCCAGGTGCCCGTGACTGCAAACTATCGCGACCACATCTTTCTTTGGAATCACGGAGTCATCGGGTATCACACCCATGGCAATGAGTTGCTTCGTAGTGTACGATTCTTGCCCTTCTTCGCCATCTTGCAGCTTATCGAGACACAACCCCATATCAAAGATCAAAACTTCGTTATCGACCCGCACCGCGGTCATGTTTCGACCAACTTCTTCGTAACCTCCAACCGCTATTACTTCCATGTTATTATGTTTCCTATAAGCTTTACTTAAATAAAATGCTATACCAGCAAATTAAAAAAAGAAGGTTCTATTTTTCCCGGATTTACAACCTGATAGTTTGATGAGGCTATGAAAGAAGCGATGAAGCGATACAATAGCAGCTAACTCTAAAATCCCATGTCAACCTCATGCGAACCTCGAAGCACTCATGCAAAAACCTTTTTAACTGCCGCTTCGAACCTGTCCAGACCAGTATCCACCTCATCCTTTGTTATGACGAGAGGCGGGGAAAAACGTATGCCGAGTCGCCGCATGGCAGTAGTACGATACCCTCCTTGAACCCTTCAACCACAATCCTGTCCCTGGTATCTGAGTCTATGGACCCATCAGGCTTTACAATCTCGACCCCTATCATTAGACCCAATCCCCGCACATCACCGATAGCGGGATACTTAGATTGCAGCTCACGCAGCCGCACCATTAAATGATCTCCCTGTTGTTTAGCCTGGGTTCCAATATCTTCCCGCTCCATGAAATTCAAAGCAGCAAGTGACACAGCCGAAGCTAACAGGTTTCCGCCGAATGTGTTGGAATGGGTGCCTGGCGGCCAGTCCATTATAGAACTACTGGAAAGGGATGCCCCCAGAGGAAGACCGCCACCTAAAGCCTTTGCCATACATACTATATCAGCCCTTACGCCGAAGTTTTCCATTGCCATGAACGTTACTGTACGATAGCAACCGGCCTGGACCTCGTCAGCCACCATCAGTATATCATGGTCGTCACATATCCGCCTGATCTCATGGTGGAATTCCGGGGGCGGAACAATATAGCCGCCCTCGCCCTGTATAGGTTCCACTACTATGGCGGCAGTATCTTTTGGGCTTAATTCTTTCTTGAATATATGTGTCTCGATCTGCCTGGCACATTCAATAACCAGCGAATAGGGACGCGACATACACGATGACATTACATTATTATCGCGGTAAATGATCTCCTTTGCTCGTGGGGCAGGCGGTTCTATCATGTTTTTTTTCTCCCCCTAATCTATCTGCGCTTTCTGGAGCTTACCGCTATAATCGAAAAGAATACCGGAATCAGGGAAACCACAGGACCGAATATCTCCTCCTGGGCTATGCGCATGTCAGGTCCAACGTCTGTGAAGATGGTAGGTTCAAAGAAATAATCTTGCATAATGATTCATCAATATGCATAAAGGTGTATAAGATCTTTTCGGATTTTTACTCATAGTAGATCTCTTATTTTCTGAGGAGTAAGAGATGGGAGTTTAGGCATAAGCCTTTACCGTTAAGGTATATTCTAAAGTTCTTTCCTCTGTTGGTATCTCTTCATCATGCTCTTTTAAACTCTCTAGGTACAACTCAATAGCTTCCTTTGCCATTTCTATCCCTTCTTCTATTGTGTCTCCATATGTGACACAGCCGGGAAGAGAAGGAACTATCACTGTATAACCACCCTCAGTCTCTTTTCTGAGCAGAATTCTATAGTTTAATACTTTCATATAATCACTTTATTTATGTTGTTTATTGTATAAAAAAGAAAAAGTTCACAACGTGGAACTATCATTAGTACATCTCCTAGAATTTTATAACTTTTTCCCATGTCTATTTGCATCCCTTAGACCCTATCAGGATAGTCACTGCTTATTATGTCAACACCTAATTCCTTCACCCGCTCTATATCCTCTATCTCGTTCACTACCCCTGCATTGACTCCAATGTCATTTTCGTGGCATTCCACTACGGCTTTCTCATCTATGTATTTGTGTTTCAGCTCCTCAAAGGTAAGGTCCCTTACGTAGCCGTTACCATTTGTTGTTCTGTCCACCTTATCATCATGTATGAATCGTGTTCTCAGGCTCTATGCCTGCACAGCCTCTGTGACCCAAGACTTTTACCATAAATTTATAATCGTTATGATACCACATATAATGCTGGAGAATAAACCTTTAAATATGTAAAGTCGGTTAACTTAATGCTTGATCCAGATCTGCGATTATGTCTTCCGGCTCTTCTATACCAACAGAGATCCGCACCAAATCATCGGTTATTCCTGTCTTCAACTTGATCTCTCGAGGTATATTCGCGTGTGTCATATATGCAGGATGTTGAATTAAGGTATCCACGGAACCGAGACTAACGGCTAAGATACACAGTTCAACGCGGTTCAGGAGTTTACGGCCCGCTTCTATGCCGCCCTTAATACCAAAAGAGATCATGCCACCAAAACCGCTCATCTGCTTTTTTGCGAGTTCATGTTGGGGGTGGCTTGGCAATCC
>WSZT01000105.1 GCA_013139985.1 Candidatus Methanophagales archaeon
CAGTCAAATTATATCATAATAGAAGGTACGATAACAAGGAAGATGGCGAGGGCACTGCAATTTGTGTGGGGGCAGATGCCAGACCCGAAGTTTGTGAACGTGATAGGCGCCTGTGGCCAAAGAGGCGGGATATTCTGGAACAGTTATAATATGATCCACCCTTCGGATATAGTGCCGGTAGATGCTTTTATTCCCGGCTGTCCAATAACGCCGGAAGCTCTTTTGAGAGGTGTGAGGGCAACTCAAGACAAGATAGTGGGGATAGACCGGAAGACGATAGAATTTAAGAGAGTGGAGCTGCCGTTTGAGAAACAACTGGAAGAGCGGATGGTGCCGACTTCGCCAAAGGTATTTGCTCCGACACCGGCAATTAGAGTGGACATTGAACGTGATGTGGATTGGGGGAAAGAGCTGAAGGAGAATCTAAAACGAGATCTCAACGGTCTTTATGAATCTATAACGATTACCGACCTGAATAGTATAGCAATTAAAACGACACGAGAGAATCTGAAAGAGGTTGCACAGAAGCTCCGGGACCAGATGAAGCTGGACCATGTGAAGAGCGTGAATGTGATAGAAGTACCACATGAACGGAAGTTTATTGTAGAATATATAGCATCAAGTTATACAGACGAGGCGTTGATGCCGGTTCTCATAACCATTTTCACCGAGATCGGACTGAAAGATCCGAAAGTTGATAGTCTCACATCTATATGGGAGAGTGCAAATTATTCAGAACGAGAAATGCATGAGTTCTTTGGTGTTTGGTTTGACGGTAACAAAGGAATGGGGCGAAAATTTGTCCTTGCCCCGGATACGCCAGATTTACCATTGAGGAAAGAATTCAAGATCCCCGAGGAACGATACGTTTATGAAAAGGGCATGTCACTTGACGATCTTATGGTGCCCATAGAGCCGCCAAAGGACCTGTACACTCCAATACCCGAAGAATTCCTCGAAGGCGCTTATGATAGAGACGAGATTATCGTACCAATAGGCCCGCATCATGCAGGAAGCGGGCATCTCAGGGTGACATTCAGGATAAAGGGCGATGTGATCGTAGATGCTATTCCGGAACCCGGATTTGTACACCGGTCAATGGAGAAGATTGCGGAGAACAGGTTATATATCCAGAACGTTCCGCTATTTGAACGATTGGCGATAAATGACCCGGTGAACATGAACTTAGGTTATGTTCGGACGCTAGAGAATGCGTTAGGGATTGAAGTGCCAGAAAGAGCGCAGTATTTGAGGACGATAATGGCAGAACTGTCGCGGATAGAAGCGTTCTACTACGACTCCGGGATATTTTCACTCTTCTTTGGACATACAACGGGTTTCATGTATTCTATGGCGATCCGGGAAATGGTAATAGAAGTGTTAATGAAAATGACGGGCTCGAGAAGCGGTCCTTCATTCTTAGTACCAGGCGGAATGCGGCGAGATATTACGGATGATGTGCTCAAAGTAACAGATAATCTCACTTTTGCAATACATAAAAGAATGAAGAAGTTTGAGGATATATTTGTGTATAACCCTGTGACGATAGCAAGAGCGAAGGGTGTGGGCGTACTGACGAAAGCAGATGCGATACGATGCGGTATGGTGGGTCCGTTTTTGAGAGCGTCAGGCGTAAATTACGACCTCCGGAAGATAGCGCCTTATGAAGCTTATGACAAGCTCAATTGGGAAGTCACAACGGGAGACGACGGTGATTGTCTCGGGCGGTTCCTGGGTCGGTTAGCGGAGATAAAACAAAGCGTACGGATAATAAAGCAAGCGGTAGACGCGGTGAAAAGTATAAAGGGGCCGATTTTGAGTGATGATGTGCTCGGCGAATACAAAGAGGCTGCAAATGATATAAAGGGCAATTTCTTCCGGGTCTTTGGTAATCTGGTTCTTCCAAAAGGTGAATGGACTACTGTTACCGAGGTGGCCAGGGGCACGTTGTTATTTTCTATTATGAGTGATGGCGAGTCAAATGTACCATACCGTGTGAGGGTGATAAGTCCATGCTGGATGAACTTGCGCGGGTTTATGGAAGCGCTAAAAGGGGAACGATATGCGGACTTCTGGGCGGTATATGGCAGTTTCGGGTACTTCCCGCCGGAGGCGGATAGATAAGGTAAGGTGGTAAAGAGAAAATGATAGAAATGAGCGAACTAATGGAAATGGTGAAAATAAACGAACTCATGAACATAATAGTGAACAACGAGGGAATAATGAGTCACCAGATGGATGTCCCATTGCTTCAGCCGCTTATCGAGCCAATGCTCGAATTGCCGGTGATAAATAATTTAATTGCTTTTTTGCTCTGGGAATCGTTTTTTGTATTGATTCTCATACCGGGTTTCGCTGTTCTGGGTATCCTGCTGCTCATTTTGCCCTGGATAGAGCGTAAAATGGTTGGTCGGATGCAGTGGCGTGTGGGCCCGCGAGAAATATCGCCACGGACGCGCGGTATCATTCAATTGCTTGCGGATTCCTTACGATTCCTGTTTCAGGAGGTTATTATACATAAGGACGCGCATAAGCGTTATTTCTTGCAGTTTCCGTTCCTTTATTTCATACCTGTGCTCCTACCGCTACTGTTTATAAATGCTGGTGCTGCCGGTAGTCCGCTCGTTCCGATAGTGAGCGATTATGGACTACAACTAATGGTGGCGTTGATATGTTTGATGCCGGTATTCATTTTGGGTCTCGGCTGGGCATCGAACAACAGGTTCGCATTTATCGGTACGATACGAGAGGCGTTCCTGTATTTCGCGTATGAGATCCCGTTTATTGTTGCTGTATTCGCAATGGTCGTCATGTATGGTACATCTGGCTCTGTCGGGGTAGTGGATGCGCAAGCTGGCGGGTGGTGGGGGATAATCCAGAATCCCATTGCCGCACTCACATTTTTCATTGCCGCACTGATGGCTACTGCTCGGTTGCCATTCGATATCCCCGAGGCCGATCAGGAAGTATCATTTGGACCTTTTGTCGAGTATTCCGGGATTGCATTTGGGCTTGCTTATGTGATGGGTTATGAGAAGATGTATGTGCTCAGTGCGCTCATGACCATGTTATTCCTTGGCGGCGGTAGTGGCCCGGTGATACCGGGTTTGGGCGAGATTTCATACCTTATTTGGTTCGTGTTAAAGACCCTGATAGTTATGATTGTAATGGTGAATCTTCGTGGTGTGTATCCGCGTTACAGGCTTGATCAGGGCATGAAGATAGGCTGGAATGCGATGCTTATCTTAGCTTTGATTGCGGTGGCATGGTCATCAATCTACGCATATATAACGGGGGTAGGATTATGAAGAAAATAGCAACACCTGAATACGACCTTAAAGACAAGCTGAAAGCTCACGCATCTGCGCTGGCAACAGCGGCGAAAGAGGTTGTAGCGCCATTGAGCATAACTACGCAGTATCCACGTGAGCGGAGGAAATGGCCAGACTGTTTCCGGGGGTACATCCTCTTTGATCCCGAACGGTGCATAAGCTGTTTTGAATGCTCGTTTGTATGTCCAGCGAATGCGATTTGGATGAAGGAAGCGAAGAGTGGGCGGTATTATCCCACGTTAGATTATGGTAAATGTATCTTCTGCCATTTCTGTGTTGATTCATGTCCGGGGGGTGCCTTGAAGTCAACAAAGATTCATGATGTCTCATATACGAATATGGACGAGATGTTCACGGATACGGAGGAGATGATAGAGCCGCCGGAGATAATACGCGAGGATGAAGGATATGTGGAGTATGTGATAGACCGGGACGATCTCACGTTAAAACGGACAAAGGGGCAGGATAATCTTATTGTTGATGTTGCACCGTCGCAAGGTGTGCCGATGGTGAGTGTGTGCGTGGATAGAGGGAGTTGTATTGCATGCAAGGTTTGCGAGAAGGTGTGTGAGAGTGGTGCGGTTTCTTCGTCATTGGATGAGGCGAAGATGGTAATTAGGATGGCGATAGATTCTGAGGTGTGCACAGGGTGCGGATTGTGTGTTAAGGAGTGCTCGATGCAGATATTGCGGCTTGTAAGGAAGTAAGGGATTTGCACAATAAAAAGTGAAAAATCAGATATACAGAAGTTAGGCAAAATTTCGGCTGACAAGATAGATGGTGTTGTTTTTGCATCTGAGGTAAAAGAGTCCGTTGAAAATGCTGTTAGCTACCGGAGAAAAGGGCACCTATGGCGCTATACTGGGACTTTACCTCGCAGGAGGAGCTTGACCTTGAAATTGGAGATGTTTTATGACCTACGATGATGGGGACGGATCGTTCGGTTTGTATGATGGTGAGTGCCAAGTATGAGGCCTTTTTGGTCGTGTGGACGACATCCTCCTTTGCGAAGAATGCGCAGGTAAACGGGACCTAGATTTAATTCGTCTGCGCGATTGGGCCTATTCCCTAAATGCATATGGTGTTCCCGATTCCAAGCTCGAAGGATTACGTGGCCACGTCGTGGCGCAATACGGTGAAGCACTTGAGCTTATCGCACCAAAAGAGGAGAAGAGTAAAAAGAAAAAACGGAGCGGTAAAATCCGATAACCTGTCGCTCCAACTGAGTTTTGCTCCACAACAGGCAAAAGTGGCTGAGCTTTTCGTTAGAATGCTTCTTTCAAAGAGATTGTACCTAAGAAAAAACATAGTCTGCAGGTTAGCAATAGGTCGCTCGTTAGCGAAAAAAGGGTCTCCAGAAAGTATATTACCAAAAGATAGTGCCAGATATAAGTTCAATAGATTGAGTGATCAAATGCAAAATGCAAATCAGGAAATGCAAAACTATTTTTCATAAAACTCAATAGATTTATATATTGACATCGTACTTATTTATCTATATGGAAGAAACAATTGTAGATACTGATGGTAGAATAGAGATTCCCGAGTCTATTAGAAAGAAATGGGAAATCAAAGAAGGTACGGTTATCAGCATTGAAGAGAAAGATAGTGAAATTCTACTAAAACTTAAGAAAAGAGTTAGTTTAAAAGACCTGTGTGGGCTAAGTCCCAAACGAACAGGGAAACCAAAATGGGCGACAGCAGAGGAGATAAAGAGTATCTGGGGGCAGATACAAATGTTTTGTTTAATCGTATAAAACCGATGGTGACCTTTGATAAAGCATTGCTCGACCTTAAAAAGCTCACAATTGATGGAAAAACTCTAAGGATTATAGCTCCATGGGACATCTAACACATGCTGTACCGATATTTTTCTGCCTTGTCAGGTATTTTGAACTCGGCAACGAAGTATCAGAACCCGGAAAAAAATCGAATAGAACATAGAACAAGTCAAAGCGGTGATAGTAAACAACGAAGGTAAAGAAAAAACCATTTGGATTACTGAATTTGGACTCCAAACAGGAGGGAATAAAGACGGCGGATTTGTGTGTAGCGAAGATAATCAGGCAAGCATATTAACACTGTATTTAGCGCTGATGTTCGTGAATGACATTGAAAAGGCACTGATATTC
>WSZT01000065.1 GCA_013139985.1 Candidatus Methanophagales archaeon
TTAGCATGTCCAGGATCAGAAGTAATAAAAGTTGCATCTTGGACTACGCCACACTTTACTTTTAGACCCATAGAATCGAGTTGTCTCTGGAGTTCCTCCCATATTGCTTTGTCTTTACCTGTTTTCGTTAATCGCTCCCTGAAATACCAGACCGTGGTAAAATCAGGGATAACTGCTGGAAATACAAGAAACTTCCTGAACGAGATCCTATCAGTAACCTGCTTTTCGAGTTCTGGATCTGATAGGCCATGCCACTGCTGAAGCACTAACAGTTTGACCATTAGCACCTCATCGATGTTTGGTCTGCCGCCTCGCTCGCTCCTATTCTCATACATTTCTCCCACTATTAGACGAAAAGCTTCCCAGTCAATTACTGATTCGGTCTCCATTAGCCTGTCTCCGAGCTGTTTAACTCGCTCATACTCCTCATTAAGTGCAAAATCGATTAATGACTTCATGTATATAATTATATCAATAACAACATATAAACTTTACGCTTTTAGCGCTTTGGAGCCCAATTTATGCATCTTTCTTCTCATGATTCATTTCATCAGCTTCCGCCGGCTATAGGTGCTTTTAACTATCTTCTTCAAGGGGGTTTTTCAAAATTCTCTATAGTTTATCTTGATGCAAGAGGCGATAATATTACAGATGATAGATAGCACTACAAAGAGGCCTATATCTTATCTAATCTAATCTTATCTGCCGATGTGAAGCTATATGCCAGTGATAGTGACATCGTTTGGGGTCCATGCGACAAATTGGTATTCGCTGCTCATTATATCTACCGAAGATAAATAATTCTTGTTGAATATAACCAATTTCAAAGGCAATAGTAGCCTGTGTCAATACCTCAGCAGATGACCCATAAATTTACCAATGTAGAAGTACCGAACAGCCTCTTTATCCCTTGCTCGCTCATCGCCTTCTGCAATGTTACTTGGAATGGATACTGTGGCACGCCTGATTTGATCCTTTAAACCATAATCCTTTGCAAAATCGCCCGTATTTGTCATTCGATAAATGTAAACTGCAAGGTCTTTTCCCTTCTGCCAAACTCTAAGCGCTTTAAATCCCCCCTTAACCATAATCCTGTTGCTCTTTTCCCTATGCCTTTAGCCACCTTTAGCCCTTAGCCCCCTCTATGGCTCTTCACTACTCTCCACTACAATCACTTTATTCATTGTAAACTCGCCAACGAAATCATCTCTAACGCGCAATAAAGTATGATGGTGGTTCTCCGTGTTCTTAACAATAACACCTATGTGTGCTTTACCCAATATCTCAGTGTCTATCTCGGTGGATGAGCGATTCCGGTCACCATAATGCACCATTGAACCTGCAATACGGAGTGTATCATAGTACCTTTCGGTTACTGCGGCGCCAACCATATAGTTCCTTGCAGATGTCTCGCCACTCAGCATCCGATTATATTCGCGGTCCAAATAAGTGATGGGCACATACGACTTCGTCGCACTCGATACGATACTGAGTTCCTGATTCACACTATCCAGCTCAAGCATCTCCGACTCACTAACAATCTCGCCACTGCCTCGTGAAATTATCACCACTTCATGTCCGTCCTGGCCGTTGGTACGGGTATTAAAAATGGTCTCCATATCCAGATAGCCCACACCTCGGACATTCATATCTGTATACACCCGAACAGCCGAGACAGTAGGTAGCATTACGAGCGCTGCCGTTATACATATCAGGATGACCACCACTTTCGTTTTCATTGTATATAAATTTTTATAACCACATGATTACACAGATTTACACGAGAAAAAGAATAATATTAACATAGTCTTGTGAAATCTCATGGTTTTTTTATAGTTAGGAATTATGCGTTCTTGGTTCGTCCTCAAGGCGCAAAAGCTGTTTTTCCAGGTCTCCTAAATATTAAATGCTTACATACTGTGAGGTTGCCAAAGAACTCATTTCTGATCGCTATTTGCGTATACCCTGGCACCGACTGCTTCGCATCTAGCAAGAAATGACCATCGAACTCATTTATCGTTGCTAGTTCGGACTTATAACGCTGATTGCCAGTACTATGTAGATTCACATCTTCTAGCCTCAGATCCATCCTCTGGACATCGTATTGCTCCCGGATCGTTGTGCCAGTACCACCAAAGGGGAAGGGACTGTGTAGTTTCTCACTGCCATACAGGAAATCGCCCGATGCTTTTGCACTATAATCTCCTACTGCACTCTTCTGCTCAAAGTTCGCGTTGTCTCCTTGTGCGCCCTCTATCAGATACTCATCACTCACAAAACCCTCTATCTCGCCACTGAATGCATAATGCTTATCAAAACTTACTGAGAACTGATGCTTGGCATCAGGCCCACTAAAACTGCTGACATCTTTGTCTATTACAAATACGCCCTTACCTTCTACGTGGGTCTCACTTGCATAATCATAGCCCTGTACCACTATAGTAGCCGAAGCGGAAGCCGAAGCCGAAGTTGTAGCTACATTCCAATTATATGACCTTTCGGTTGCATTCATGCTCGGTGTAACTTTCAAGGTAAGCGAGTTAACACTATGTGCCCGTACATAGACGCTTTTTTCTGTCCACTCGAACCAGGAGCTATCGCATTTGCCCGCTTCTATTTCAAGTGCTACTGATTGGGATTTCGAGTCGTAGTTATGCACAGTAATAGTGTACTCTACGGTCTTACCCGGCGAGCTATACTGCGAACTTGGGTATATGGTTATATTCGTACCTGTGGACGCACTGACAGTTGATACTGAGCATAAAACTAAGCACAATGCTGAACACAATACCACCGCTAAGATTACCGATGCCAACTGCTTTTTCACGTTACTTCTTCTCCCTTATCTTTTACTATATTTATTATATAAAATGTTATGTAGATTTCCTTCGTATTTTTACCCTAGCTAAGCTGAAGACGCACTTGCGGCTTGCTATGCAAGCCGCTGATGCGATTCCTTTATGTTAGCTCAGCAGTCTCTAGAATTATGGCCGCCTGTATATTTCGTGCCTCGCTACCGTAAGGTCACCGTCGTACTCCTCGCGGTTTGATATGCTCCTAGTGCATGGAACACTCTGCCCCGACTCTAGCAGGTAGTACCCGTTAGTGAAGTTGTTATACGTACAGAGTTCTGTTTTCCACCTCTGATCACCAGTAACATGGTGATTTAGGTTTGTACACCTGCTTTCCATAGAGCCGTTCTTTGTAGGACCATGAAGGATTTCGTAGTGTTCATGGACTTTTACACCAGTGCCACCCATTACAGCACTACTCGTGAATTGCTCATCACCAATCAAGTAATCTCCAGGTTTGGTTGCCTTATATTCAAAGATCACTGATTCCTGCTCATAATTCGCATTGTTTCCCCTTGCATTCTCTATCAAATACTCGTTCTCCGTTAAACACTCAACTTCTCCAGTGAACGCTATATGTTTTTTCACTTTCACGGCAACAGCCATGCTCTTTAAATCACGGTTTATGGTAACATCCTCACCGGTCCCAGCAATCAGGGTTTCAGAGACGTAATCATGATCCTGAACAATTAATGTTGCTGTTGTACTCGCACTACTCCCCGTCCAGTCAACTGCGACAACTGTAATTGTATATACTCCACCCGCATCTTTACCGAGCGTTAGCGGAACTTTTACATCTAGAGGCTCACTCCAGGTCCAGTCTGGAGGGCCTAGCGGTGGCTGTAGGTTTAGCCAACTAAACCAACCGGCGGGGGCTTCTCCTGGAATGACGGATACTGATACCACTGATGTTGGTAGATACCACCCTGGTGGAGGGTCGGTCGCCACGGTAACAGTATATGTAACCGTCTTATCAGCGTGGCATTGCTCACAAGGTGCCACTCCGAACCAGAACTCAGAAATCTGCGGGCATGTAATCAGCTCATCAGGTGTTATGGATACATATACCATCGCTGCGGCAGTCGACGCGGAACAGAATAACACTGCCACTGCCAAGATTGCAACTGGCAATAGCTTTTTCATTTTTCCCTTTTTCCCATTTATCCTTTAATACCTTTCCAATCCTTCCAGACATTTGTATATAAACGTACAATTGAGCTAGCATAAAAATGCACTCGCGACTTGCTACGCAAGCCGCATCCCTGCCACATTTTTTTATGTTATCTCTGCAGTGTAGTCTCCCATATCTTATGGTCTACGGAATATTAGGTGCTTGGCTGCTGTAAGATTACCAAAGAACTCCTGTCGCTCTGCTACTTTCTTAGTACAAGGTACAGACTGCCGTGCATCTACCATAAAGGACCCATCTGTGAAGCTGTTATACGTACAGAGTTCTGTCTTGCGCGCCATATCACCAGTCATATGATGATTTATGTTTTCACACCTGGACTCCATAGTACCGATTGATCCATACGTTTCCCTGATGTCTACGCCCGTGCCACCCATAGCAGCACAACTCTGGAATCGCTCACTTCCATATAGAAAATCACCGGACATGGTTGCTTTGAACTCCGAGATCACCGATTCCTGCTCGAAATTCGCGTTGCCGCCTTTTGCATCCATTAGCAAATACTCGTTCTTCGTAAAACAGTCTATTTCTCCACTGAACCCGATGTGCTTATCTACCTTCGTGGCAATATCGAGATTGGTGAATTTCTCATTTAGGGTAGTACTTCCGTTCCCAGATACAAAGGTCTCTGTGACATAGTCATGATCCTGCACAACTAATGTTGCTGTCGCTTGCGCAGTACTTCCACCCCAGTCAACAGCAGTGACCGTAATGGTATATTGTCCACCGGCATCTTTACCTGCTATTAGTGGAATTTTCAGATTCAGAGGCCATGTCTTGCTTGTGTCTGGGAATAGCAATGTTTGTGCTAACCAGCTAAACCAACTAGTGGGGGTTTTACCGGGAATGACTGCCACTGATACGGGTAGACTGTCTGTTTCCACGGTAACTGCATACGTAACCGTCTTATTCGCCTGACAGACACCAGAAGGTGTCGCTCCGAACCAGAACTCAGAAATCTGCGGGCATGTAACCTGCTCCTCTGGTGTTATGGATACGGATACCCACGCTGCGGCAGTCGAAGCGGAACAAAATAACACTACTACTACTAAGATCGCAATGGGTAATAGTTTTTTCATTTTTTTCTTATCACCTCCTTTTCCCTTTTTTTAAAAAAAAAACTTCCACTCAGTCCTCCTATCCGCCTTCACCTTCACCTTCACTCAATCCAATATAACAGACATGCGGAATTATCATAATCCGGGTCTGTGTCATCATTTGCATGATAACCATCTCGAACATCGACACAAATGAAGTTGTACATGGATACATCTCCTTCGCCGGTTTCCCATTCCCATACGTTGGACTGGCTCCAGTCTTGGACTAATATTGGCTCCATCTCTAAATCTGATCGTCCCCACACAAATCTATACAATAGCGCATCACCTTCAGGATCAAAAGCGCAAGCAGTCCAGTTTATGACCATTCCATTTGGCTGTGGCTGGGGCCAATCAGGCATCAAAGCTATGCAGGTCGGTGCTCCATTCACGCCCCCACCAACGCTTGATTTAAATGTTGAGGGTCCATCTGCGCCACCAACTCCGGGGTTGGATTTTAACAATCCACCTCCGTCAAATCCTGGTACGGGTGTTGTCGGTCCCGTTGTGTATGTTACCGGTTCATTAAACCAGTTTTCTTCCAGGCAATTATTATTGTCCCTAAGTTCTTTTATCGCACCATCGTAATTTGCACACACCTTTATTGTATACCCTGGGAACGGGTATGGCACCCAGAAATTATTAAAAGACCGCTGTATTCTACCGTTAAGTGCTAAAGGCCTGTTCACATAATCCCCTGACGTATAAACGTTATTAATATACAAAGCGGTTGTAGAACCTGCAGGTGCACCCGCAAATCCTACGTTCATCAGTTCGTAATGTATTATCGATCCGACTTGCCATATCTTTGTTATTATGAAGTCGGGCAGATCAGACCAATATGGTGTTGATTGTATCTTTACAATAGATTCCGCGTACTCTCTCGGATTCCTCCTCGAAACCGCCCTCACCTTAAAGTCACAATCACCATCATCTAACGGCGTAACCTTGAGTACTAGCTGCTCACTGCCGCCTGCTGCGACACAAACCTGCTTCTTTTCGCTACCCCAATCAAACCAATTGAAATTACAGCAGCCGCTCGGGATTACAGAAACGTAAAAGCAGTCGCTGTTAGGACTGGAGATTGTAATGGTGCATGCACACGTTGAACCTTGATCTACCTGTATCACCTCAGGGTCGGGAATTAATTTAATACCACCGCCTACTGCCGCCTGGATGACTATCGCAACGATAAAAAAGCAAACAAGACCTACACCTACTACCACATTTTTCCTTTTCATCATAAATTTCCTATCTCCCCCTTCTTTTAGAAGGCGCTTCTTCCACC
>WSZT01000104.1 GCA_013139985.1 Candidatus Methanophagales archaeon
GTGACACTGCTGTTGGTCTTCTGCCGAGAGTTCTGCAAATATATCCTCGCGTAGCAACGGCGACACCCAATAGCGAACATTGCGTGTACGGTCCTGCTCCATCAAACTAAACCGAACCGCTTTTTCTGCCGCCGATTCCCAATCTGTAAGATTCTCGCAGACCAAACCAATTCCGTCTTTGAGCACAGGCAGACGATAAACAGCGGAACGGCGTAATAAAGTTTGAAACGCTTCCGGCTGCGATTCCAACAACTGCCTCAAAACGAGTTCTTGCACGAATTCTTCCTGTTTGCCTTTTGCCTTAGATAAGAGCGAGGTGACATCCTTTACTTCTCCTACAAGGGCATTCAATGATTCCATCAATCGCGGATTACCACGTCCTGCTTCGATCAGTTGGTGTTTGATCTTGGGATCAGGATAACTGGCGATATTGTCAAGTTCCGAGACCTTTTTACGCTCATCTGCATCCTGGAAACTGGTTAAGCCTATGTGTTCCAGCCTTTCTCTAATTAAATCTTTACCATCAAAAGTAAGCGAAAAGGTATGACGGCTGGTAATGATGAGCCGAGTCATCTTACCGCTATAAAGTAAATAATTGAGCAGAGCTTCCAGAATGGGCACTGCTTCTGGAGAGATGCCTAAAACGCCTTCTTCCCGCTCTGGCATGTTCTTCTCAAAGTCGTCAAGTAAAATGATATAATTCCTTTTCTGAAAAGCAGAAGAGCATAATCTTCTGATTTTATCCGGCATCTTCTCTTGCGCCTCTAATCTCTTCGACCCCTCGTCGTCATCAGCACGAATAAAAGCATCTTTCAAGGCTTTATGAAAGGTAACTGCGTTTAGTTCGCCGTGAACGATGATCAATGTATGCTCATTGAAGCGATAACAGAATTTGCCGGCAAGGCAACTCTTGCCCAATCCTCCGGTTCCATGAAGCAATAAACCGACTTTCTTATCTTCTTTTCTCAAGCATCTGAGTCCCTGTTGGATTTGCCTTCTTCTGCCGATAAAACCTCTTTTGAGCACTTTCACCTGACTGTTCTCCAAATAGGTGTACTGAAGTTCTCTCAATTTTGGTCGTTTTTTCTGCCCCCTTGTAACTAAAGGGACATGAAGAGGAGAGCCATCAGAGAAAAGACGAAGTAGAGACCAATCCGTTGGATAATGGTTATAGAGTTCATAGCGAGTTCTGAGAACAGCATCGAGTATGTTTTTGCCACGGCTCAAATCGTGATATAGCGTTTTGGCTGCTAAGCGTGCACCTACATCTGATACAGGCAGTCCCCAGCCGAGGACACTAGAAACATGCCCTAAAACAAGATTATGCGCAAACGAGAGAGCAGCAGCATGTTCCGGAGCTTCTCCGGTCCGACAGCCAGAAAGGAAGAGCAGCCCTGGTAAGTTCAAACTGAGCTTTTCCCATAGTTGTGCAGGTGAAACCGGCATAGCCAAACCCTCGTCATCCTCCATCCATAAAATAGGGCTGCCTTTCTCATCAATATCCGCATGACCGGTGATGTGGACGACATCGTATTCATTCATGTCAAGCCACTCGCCAAGTCCTTCCAAAGAGCCAGTATCTTCTACGTCTATATCTACCGGTAAATTTTTTGTTACTTCAAAGAAGGTGTCCTCTTCTTTCTCAAATTCAAGCACAGGAGAGGTATCCCACGGTGAGCAGGCCATGAACAATACCTTTAGAGGACGATCTTCCGGTTCCGGCGTTTTTTTTATACCACGGTCTGAGACTCGCCGTATAAGATGTATCCGAGAAGGAACGAGGAAATCATTGTGGTAGAGCAATTCAAAGGGTAAGTTGGATGCAGGACCTTCTGCTTCCACTATCAGTTGGAGCGTTTCACCATGTTCATCTGCTTCTTTAAGGGCTCTTAGCAGCGTCTGTCTATCGCCGTTAAGAAGAGTGAAAAGATGCTTTCCTATTTGTCTTGATAAATCAGGCGATTTATTCCACTTGAAATCTCGGGTCTGGTCTTCCAGTTGGTGTATCTCATCTATATTGAGCGGGCTCGTATCTTGAGTGCCATCAGGCAATGTGCGCGTGAGCGCAAAAACTTCTTTTTCCTTTGTGTAGTGGAATTTCGCTTGATATACGACAGGCATAGATAATCACCGTTATTAGTTCGCTACATTTTTTAATAATGCGAGAGTATATAAAAAAATGTATTTGTATAGGTGTCATGTTTTAGGAGCCTTTCCAATAATCCAAAAATGTCAGAAAAAGAAAGACAAATAGGGCTTTAAACACAAAAAGAAGCGATTTTTTCGTACTCAAAATTAATTGTGGGACCGCTTCTTAATGACCATAACCCTTTCAAAATCCCGCTTAAAGAATGTGTTTTATCCCAAACGATTTCAATCATTCAAGTCATCCCATAAGTCGTCAAGAGTGCCACTCTTTACCTTTCCATCACTAAAAGCCTGCTCAGCTTCTATAGCTCTTTTTGCTATTTTTGATCTCTTTAAATCAATCATCCTTTTTCTAAAATCACAGCCCTGCTCAAAAATATTCTTGGCTTTTCAACGGGTTCTAAGCCGATTTCCTTAGCTTTCTTTATAGCTTCTTTAAACGCCCCCTTTGAAACGTGAAATAGTTTTGGTTCTACAATAAGAGCTTTTCCTTTTGGTTTTAATATGGATTTTATTTCTTCAAAGAACTTCTTCTGGTCAGGAACTTCGTGAACCATATAAAAAGCTAAAACAAAATCAACATTTTCTGTAACTCCTATTTTATCTTCTTCGCATTTATGTAACTTAATCCTCTTTTCAATTTCTGTGCCTCGAATTTTATTTTTTAATTTTTGAAGCATTCCTTCTTGTAAGTCAGTAGCAATAACTAGACCAGATTCTCCAACCATTATAGCCATTTCAACAGAGAAAAAGCCTGGACCACAACCTAAATCCAAAGCTGTCATCCCCTCTTTTACATAATTCCCTAATATTTTTTGTGGATTCTGCAATAATCTTCTAACTCTATTATCGAGTCCACCTGCTCTTTTAATAGGGCATACTCGTTTGTTTTTATCAACCATCATATATATTTAACTCCTTATTATTGATTAATTAATTACATATTGTTTAAAAACTTTTTGAGCCATGTAGCAGAATGGAAGAAGGTTGAAATATTAGAGAACACGCAACTCGGGCGGGAAGAACTGAAACGCAAGATAGAGGCGGGGACAACAGATAAACGCTTTGGCCGTACAGCGAAGAAGATCAATTTGAGAAGCGTTATAGATATGAAGAACAAAGGCATGACCTGGGCGAATATTTCTAAAAGCGAAGAGACGTTAATAGAATTCAAAAGACAGGTACAGAATAAATATGGTAAAATACATACCGTATTTGGATTGGAAGTAGAAAAGACACTGAAGTTATATCTCACCGCGATCGAATTTCAGGAGCGGTTAGCAAGCCCCGAGTCGCAGTGCAAAAGCACACACATAGAGGTGGACTAATGCAGAGAGCGGAACTACATGTGCGGGGGTTGAATGCTGAGGTAGTCAATGCGTTCCGGGAGTACGTATTGAAGAAATACGGTAAATTACATACCGTGTTTGGGCTGGAAGTGGAGAAAGCATTAAGCGAGTACCTAATACGGCAGGAAGAGATGGGCACGGAAGAAGAAAAATAATACACAAAAGTTAACCCAATTCACATAACTTTTTTAATATACGTGCTATACATTAAATCATAATGAAATTAGAGATTAAGGTTATCAAGGGGCACAAGTATCTTTATCTCAGGGATAAAGTAAAAGTTAACGCTAAAACCGCGGCTATTTCGTTCTACGTGGGTAGATTGAGTAAATTAGACCGTGCGAGATTTATAGAGAAATTAAGTGAAT
>WSZT01000130.1 GCA_013139985.1 Candidatus Methanophagales archaeon
AAGGCAACTACCGCACCTCTTTCTTGCAGTTTCTTCACTTCATTCGCTTTATCCTGTGGTAATACCTCTGCTAACACGTTCTCGATGCCAATCTGCTCTGCAATCGAGTGTGCAGTCCTTGCATTGTCGCCTGTTATCATGACTACATTAAACTTCATCTCTTTGAACTCTTCGATGGCATCTTTTGTTCTTTCCTTTAATGTATCAGCAATAGCGATTATCCCGCCCACCACGTTATCAATAGCGATGAGTATCACCGTCTTTCCTTCCTCTTCAAGCTGAACTATCTTCTCCTCAACCTCTAGGTATGATATATTCCGTTCACTAAGAAGTATTCTATTCCCTATAAGCACTTCTTTACTCTCTACTAGTGCGGTCACCCCTTTTCCTCCAAATGTATCAAAACCCTCGCACTCCACCAGTTCAATACCCTGCTCTCTTCTCACGATCGCCTCTGCGAGCGGATGCTGTGAGTTCTTCTCGACACTTGCTACTAACCTTAGCAACTCGCTATCGTCAGTTCCAATACTGATAATATCCGTAACTTCTGGTTTGCCCCTTGTAAGCGTTCCCGTTTTATCGAATACGATCGTGGTAAGTTTCTCAGATATTTCAAGTGCTTCGCCATTCTTAATGAGAACGCCGAGTTCCGCGCCACGTCCAACGCCTACCGTTACAGCCGTGGGTGTTGCGAGCCCAAGAGCACAGGGGCATGCGATAACAAGCACAGAAATCAAGGCGGTAAGCGCAAAAAGGAGTGTATTGCCTATAATGAAGTACCACAGAACAAAAGAGAGAATAGCAATTGTTAATACCACTGGAATGAAATAACTCACGGCTTTATCCGCAATTCGCTGGACAGGTGGTCTTGAGCCCTGAGCCTCTTCCACAAGTAATATTATTTGAGACAGTACTGTATCCCGCCCTATTTTCGTTGCTTGGAATCTGATTACGCTGTTATTGTTCAGCGTTCCACCGATAACATTATCGCCTTTACACTTAAGAGTGGGAATCGGCTCTCCCGTAATCATTGACTCATCTACGTAGCTCTCTCCACCAACTACTTCACCGTCTACCGGGATTTTATCTCCCGGTTTGACCACCACAATATCATCTATTTGAACGTCCTCAATCGGTATTTTCATCTCACGGTTATCACGAATAACAGTTGCAGTTTTGGGTTGCAAGCCGACTAATTTTTTTATCGCTTCTGAGGTTCTTCCTTTTGCTCTTGCCTCCATGTACCGGCCTATGGTGAGAAACGATGCAAGAATAAGCGCAGTATCGTAAAACAGAAATTCTTCTGTAAGTATACCGGAAGTAGCCAGAAGGCTTGATACAAATGCAACTCCTATACCCATAGAATACATCACGTCCATGTTGAGATTCCTATTCTTAAGAGCACGATATGCAGCACTGAATATCGGATGACTAACATAAATGAATGCAGGCGCAGAAACAACCAGCATAAAATAGGCCATTGAAAACGGAAATTCGGCGACCGGAACACGCATAAGGATCATTAACGGGATACCCACGGCAAATCCGACAATAAATCTGTTGCGTTTTTCTCGTAAGTCTTTCTCCCTTGCAACCTCTTCTAAATCTTCTGTCTCTTCTCCCGCTACACCGAGATATTGATAGCCAGCATCTTCTATGGCTCTTTTCATATCTGCTACTGTGGCCATTTTGGGGTTGTATGTGACATGCGCCTTCTCCGCGCTGAGATTTACAGTAACACTACTGATTCCATCCTGTCTGTTGAGGGTGTCCTCAATGGTTTTTACACACATAGCGCATGTCATACCGCCGATTTTCAGCACGACCTTATCATTTATCACTTCATAACCTGCATCTGTTACTGCTTTTTCTAAGTCCGTGAGTTTTAATAATGTGGAATCGTACTCCACCACAGCAGTCTCGTTTCCAAGGTTCACCAGCGCACCTGCAACACCCTCTTGACTCAATAAGGATTTTTCTATGGTGGTAGCGCACATCGCGCAGGTCATTCCGGAAATCTTTAGTTCCGCCTTCTTGCGTTCTTCTGTCATTTTTCTATTACAATCACGACAAAATCTCTATTCCTATCAATGCACAGAAGGTCTATGCGTCCAGCACTCTTTGTATCATATCCCTTTTGCTTCAGTTCGAGACTCTTTTCTATCATCCCAACTCGATTATCTCCAAGAAATCAACTCGCATGAATCAAGGAATATCCGTTCTTTCCGCGACATATTGATAGTATAATTCATTTAGCTCATCCGAACTGACTTTTGCTTTCAAAATGCCTTTATACTTTCGAAGCCGTTCCTTTAATAAGTCTTTAATTTCTATCTTAACTTTCGTTCCTTCAGGTATCTCCTTCTCCATCGGCGTTAGCGGCTTAAACACCCCCTTTTCATAAACCACCTCTATTGTTTTTTGCATTGTTACAATACCTCCTTCTCTATATTATTGATTCTCAGCATAATGTATAAACCTGTGTTTATATAAGGTTTGGTATTAATCCAATAGTATCGGACTTTTTCTCTATCCGTATGTACGGTACATTCCCATAGCGTCGCTGAAATTCTGCTATATCAGCTATTGGAGTATTAACGCCCCGAATGAAAACCCTTGCAAAGATTTAAATATGAAATAGCATTTATATCTTAAAGGTGAGAGGGAATGGGAGAAATAGAAGCGGTATATGAGGAAGGTGTGTTGAGGATTGTGAAGCCGGCGAAGATAGAATCTGATGTTGTGACTGTAAGGATATTAAACAGGGACGAGATACTGACGGAAGAGGATATGAAAGACATTTTGAAAGCTATGGATGAAAGAGAGAAGGGGAATTATTACAAGTTAAAAGAAGTGTTTGAATGATTTACGAAGTTATCTTCTCTCCAAAGAGCTACAAGCAAATAGAAGCTTTTGATGAGAAGTTGAAAGGGAGAATAAAGAAGGCAGCTATTGAAATTGGGAATGAACCCTGGCATAAAGGAACAATAAAAGTGGAGGGGTATGAAAACGTGAGAAGGAAACGAGTGGGAAAATATAGGTTGCTTTACGCTGTTGATAAGCATAGAAAGGAGGTTCTGGTAGTGAAAATAGAGATAAAAGGTGAGACTACGTATAGGTTGTAGAAGACAATTCACTTCCAACGTATTCGACCGGACAATTCTTTTGGTGCGTGAACAAACTAAAATCAATTATTGACACAGATTAACGCTGATTAACGCAGAAAAAATTAAATCCGTGTAAATCTGCGTCTCGTTTCAAGCCAATGGTTTTATTACCTAAATCCGCTCCCATAACGTTACGCCTCCATGAAATAATCGGAATCCATTTTTTTGATTGTGTACGATGCAATAGTTGATACTCCGACATCATGTTCGATCATTAATTTAGCTAATTGTTCACCGTCAATAAGGATAATCTTACTTTCGATCATGAAAACATATATTGAACTTTTCGAGAATTTTGAGGTAGTTATAAAAATACCTTTTCTTGCTCTTTTGCCCTGTAAAGCACCTGCGAACTTATGTATTTCCGGGCGGCTAACGGGATTTTCCCATTTCTTCGCTTGATAAATATAGATACAATGTCTAACCCACGTTTGTCTTCTTTAATTATTCCGTCTATACCTTCATCATTGCTTTTTCCTATTGCTTTACCGGCATCTTGTCTTGATCCGCCATAACCCATTTTAACCAAAAGTTCTTTTCTTTCTTCTTCTGTTAATTTGAATTCATCGGCGAGTCCTTCTATCGCATCTCGGATATGATGTTCTTCCTTATCCCCTGCATATTTTAAGAGCGGGAGCATAACGCTTTGATAATCGGGTATCATCTTATCACTCCTGTTGTTTTATATGCATTAGTAGCATATATAATCGTTTGCGTCTACTTGTTGTATATAAGACATAACTTCTACCTATTTAGGACGCAGATTTACGCAGAAAACAATTTCCTTAAAGTATCAAATAAATGCCTTACGTTTAACTTCCGGTTTAGTGCCAAAATTAAGTGCTATCATCATTGCATTCTCATAAACAAACCTAACCTTTTCCAGAAAACCGTAACATAATCTTCTAAACACAGTTTGTTATAAACTTGATATCTGCGTTCATCTGCGTCCGATTCTCAAAGTTTATTCCTTCTTGACCTTCCGCAATATACCACCCACATGATCTTCGTATATGGCCCCAATATGGCTATTCTATTTGCATCTTTTAAGAAAAGGTTTCATGAGTTCTACGGCTTCACCACTGCCATCAGTTTCTCCAAGAACGAACGGCCAGCTTCGTCCGGGTCAACGCCAATATCGAATATAATACTGCATATGTTTACTTCGCCAACTTTTAGAATAACTGCTTGTGTATCAGTAGAGGGATAAATAAGGATAGCTTTCTGCGTGTTCATACGTACAGCATACGCGACAATCTGCTGAATATCTGCCACGTCCGGACGTTCTTTTCGCTTGTACTTCGTGTCTAATACGGCTAACACACTATCTGAAGCAACATCAATTAGGACAAGGTCAATTCGGAAAACGAACATGCCATCCTCATCCAAATCTGCTTTATATTGCGTTTCAAGCCGTATACCGGTCGGTAAATTTGCTTGCAGCCATTTCGCTACAAAGGATTCGAATAAGATGGGCATATGAAGGACAAAGGGGATGAATTCATGTTCCCCGACTTCTATGCCTGGTCCACAGTGTTCCAGAAAGAACCGGCACAAGCCATGCATAGGCCGATAGTCATCATTCAAACGGTGATAGAAGCGATTTATACAGACTCGTGGTTCCAGACTCTTAACATCCACAGTACTTGCAAGTGCGCGGTAGGCTTGGCGAACGTGGTGTTGCACGTCTTCCCGTTTAAGACGAAATCGGGGCAGTTGATAAAGTGTCCACGCAAGAATACGGTTGTCATCCACATTTGGCGTGTGTTCCTCATATTCACATTCTAACCGTGTGGAGCCACGCATTGCAGCACGTAAGGACGGCATCACCTTTATTTGGCCACGGATGTATGATAACGATTCTTCATCTATTATATAATCACAATAAAGCCCCTTACGTACACGGTCCAGCACCCTTTTTGCTAATATCGCGGCAAGGTTCTCGAAAAGGTCATCTAAAGAGTCAACGGTGCTCATACCCTCTAATAATTGGAAAGATTTCAGATCGTAGGCATACTCCAACATGCGGAAGAGGTTGAGGATAGGCACCTTTGGACTGATTCGTATCAGTATACTATCCTCGGCTACGGGAATTTGTCCGACGTATCCTCGGGATCGTAATACATAGCATTGATCGTTCGGCGGATTCGGGAAATCTACCTCTATATGTGACCCATGATAAAGCGCTAATGCTGTCTCTTCATCAAACTCCGTGCTTGGGATCGAACGAGCTATTTCTTCCTCAAGTTCTATTACTCTTCCGACCATCACACAATCCAATCCTTGAGCTTGTTCTCGGCAAGCGCAATCCATCGGAATGGATCGACTTTTTTGGGATTATCATAGAAGAATTCTTCAAGATATGGCTCGATTTCACCCTTCCAGATGTCTGGCAATATTTCCTTTAGATTTTCGCTATCCGTCATGAAGAACGATATCCCCAGCTCGTAGTTTGGGTCATCTATCGCCATGTTGATCTCTTTCAGCACACGTATTAGAGAATCTACTGGGAGTCCGTGCTTTTCCAGTTGGTTCTTCAGGATATTGTAATCAGGATTCAGCCGGATGAAGGAAAACCGCCTCCGCAACGCATGATCTACAAGTGCAATAGAACGGTCCGCGGTATTCATTGTACCTATGAGATAAACATTCTCTGGAATCCTAAACGGCTCACCTCCGGCTGCTAACGGTATCACTTTGTCGCGATATTCCAGCAAGTACATCAGCTCTCCAAACACACGCGAAAGATGTGCTCGATTGATCTCATCTATAATCAGTATGCACGGCACATCATTTGCTTCTTCATCTGCTCTTCGACAGAATTCCAGGAATCTACCTTCTTCTAATTCATAGGTCAACCCGCCATCTACCGGTTTGGGACGAATCCCCGGAACGAAGTCCTCATAGGCATATGCAGGATGAAATTGTACCGTTTCAACGAAGCCAGAAGTTCCCGACACCATCATCTTAGCCAAGCGTTCCGCCACGTATGTCTTACCGGTACCGGGTGGACCCTGAAACACTATATGCTTTTTGCGATTGAGTATCCGTTCCCAGCGTGCAATGACTTCAGGCTCGAATCCGGTGTCGTTTGTAAAATCATCAAGCGTATAGATTGGCTGAGGTCCCACCGGTTCTATATTCTTCTTCAGTTCATTTGCTTCTTCTGACGTTAACCGGAAATTTGTGGCGTTTGGGAACTTGATAACGCCCATTTCTTTTAGGATTGGGTGTTTGAGTAGTTCATTGCGTAATGTGGCGTCTTTAGCACGTGTTCTACTCTGATTTGAACGCGGGTTTTAAGCCCTTCAAACTTGTCAGTGGATTTTACAAATGCTTGCTCTTTTTCAGCCATTGGCATCTCCGTTGGCTCTGTCAGGATATTCCCAACGGCAAGAATTCCTGCGTTTGGTCCGGACATCCAGAGATAAACGGTGTCACCTGCGTGTATTAGCTTTTGTGATTGGTTGATTTGCCAGGTTAACTCATCAAGTGACATAATTGCTGATTTCAGGTCGTAATACTGGGGATTGGCTTGAAATATCCATGTGTTCGATTCCAGTGGTATTCTAGCCATTTTATCAACCTTGTTGCGATTTAGCCTGACCATAGTCCGTCGCCAACCAGACTCGTTTACGTTTCGTACATCGGTATCGTACCATTCGACAGGCAGACGGTGTCCGTACCTCTCCCCGTGCACGAAATGGTATCCTTCGGTCACACGTCCAAAACCCAACACTTCTGTTGTTCCTCGATTTGCAACTATGACCGACCCTTTTGGAATATGTGCAAATTTCCAGACCTGATCGAGAGCCGTTTTTGTCCAGTCAGGATGCTGATTTATTACTTTGTCGCGTTGCTTATTGAAGTCTTCCTGAGATAAAACACTAATATCGCCCAGGTCGGCCCAGCCTATTGCAATATATCCTCCTTGCAAACATGCTTCCCAGTTCCATGCATTATCTCCTGGTGCTATCTTCCAGTATTGGACGTTTGGTGGTACGTCTCCTATGGTGTAATAACCTTTTTCAAGTCCTTCTGTGGATAAAATACCTTCGTTTTTTAGTTGGCTTAGATATGAAGTGAGTCCTGAGTACGTTCTCAATCCTTTTTTGACCTGTTCGGGTTGGCTATTCCTTACATAATCGATAATTTCATCACTATGAGCAGTATGGTCTTTCTTTTCGGTCTTCAGGTAGTACACTATCAAATCGCGCACATGCATGTTCTCTAAATCAAGTATCTCCATCTTTTGCCTCCTTTTTGTCTCTTCACTATATTTTCCTAAATTCAATCCTTAAAAATCTTACTAATATCTTCCGTGTATAGAATTAACCTATCGAATTCCTTTTTTGATAGTGGCCTAGAATGTGCGATCTTCTTTCTTATAGGATCCATTTCATGTAACTTACTTATTACCGCCTTAAAATGCTCTTGGTTAATTATATCTTCAAATAATTTATAATTTCTGCCTTTTTCAAATATATGTTTTAAATCTGTGAAATCACTATAATCTATTAACTCATAGTTGCCGTCTATTAAAGGATTTTTCTCCTCTTCTTCCTTCCGAGATTTCCATTCTTCTATCATTTCAGGAGGGATTTTATTTTCGAGATTGCTTTTATTAGGTCCGATAATTCTTACTTGAATTAGACCTCTCAAATAGCGTTCTAAGTCATAAAGGTGCTCATAAGCTTCAAAGTTGAAAAGGAAGTCCTCATTTTGTTCAGAAATAAATTGAATTTCGTGCTCAATTTCTTCCTCATCCTTCTCTAATACCTCGCTAAGAGATTTTTTGGATTCTAATTCTCTGTCCGTCACATTAGAAAAAAGACTTTCCGCTCTAAGTATTGGCGAGGATAACATAGGCAATGGAGTTGTTATTCTCTGCATAGCTGTTGCATGTTTTGTTATAGCCTCATTGAGAGCGCTTTGAAACTCCACTAAATCTTTCAATTTAGATTGTAATCTCGGTATAGGCTCAAAAGCAACACTCAGAATTCTTGGAATATCTTTTGCATTGTCAGCCATCTGTTTAGAAATGTCAAAAGCTCGGGATAAATCCTTCATTTTGGATTGTATTAGTAAAAAACTTGCACTGAAGGATTTAGTCATGTTCTCAAGACTTTTTCTGACTTTTTCATCCCTCTCCTTTAAAGAGTTACTATAAACTTCTTCAGCTTTTTCCTTTATTTCATTGTCCTCATATTCTCTCATACTGTAAATGAAATCACGAGCAGGTCCGACGGGCAAAATTTTCCACTTTTTTTCAAACAAATTAAGCGATTCAATTACATCTTCTTTTTTTCCAGTCTTGGCTTTTTCCTCTATTTCGTCCATTAGTCTTTCATCACCATACCTTGGATTAGAATTTACTTTTACACCTTCAGCAGTCTTTTTTTCTTCTAGCACTTGATTCATCACCACCTTTTAAGGGTACAGTCAGTAGATAGTCTAAAACATTTCAAATTTTTATTGTTTTGCATCGTTATCTACCCATCCACCGCTTCCCACTTCACCTACTCTCACCCCCTTCCACCACCTTTATCTCCTTTTCCTATCATCCTCAAATACTCATCAACTTTCAGCTCCACATCCTTCAGAATTCAATCGGGAGTATATAAATGGACGTTTACAAGTTATCCAGAAACGAGCGTCAACTTCATCTACACTTCTATTTCTATCTCTTGAATACCCGCGAATCGGGTAGCAGGCAGTTTCTTTTCTTCTTCTCCAAACGCTTCAAGATGCGCTTCGATTGCCTCCTTCAAATTTGCCCTGAGTTCGTCAAGCGTCTTTCCATAGGAATAACAACCCTTCAGTGATGGGACGGTGCCAATAAAAAAGCCATCCTCATCTTTTTCTATTAATACAGTGAAACTTTGTTTTGTCAATTAGATCCCTTACCTTTATCTTTCACGTGTGGTTTATGATCATGGTAGACCGATTTTAGATCAGGATCTGGTTTTATCTTGACAGGTTCTTTGGTGGTTCTTTTTGTTTTTGTTTCTTCTTCGTTTGCCATTTTCTTACCCCACAATTACACTTAAGATTAAAACGATCAACCCTACAAATAAGAGTATGAGGGAATAATTAATATATTTGCCTTTCTCTTCTATTTTGTTTTTGTTCTCCTCAAAAGACTCAATAAAGTTATCAATGAGTTGTTTCTTAACCTCTTTGTCATCTTCCCTCAAATATTTTTCTGTGAGATCTCTCGGT
>WSZT01000177.1 GCA_013139985.1 Candidatus Methanophagales archaeon
GGAAAAATATGCTCGGCGGCGAGAACGAAGGGGCAAGGGTAATGTTCGATGAGTTATCTATTGAGCGAGTGTTATATGCCGCGATGTTAGTTGGCGAAGCGAGACCAATACTAGAACTCGCGGTCGAATATTCAATGGATAGGGAGCAGTTCGGGACAGCGATAAGCCGATTTGAAGGGATAAGTTTCAAAATCGCGGACATGGCGACGAAGTTAGAAGCTGCTAAGTTGATGGTCTATCATACCATTAGGCTGATTGATGCGGGGTTCGAAGCAGAGCAGGAATCGGCGATGGCAAAGCTTCTTGCTTCTGAGGCGTTTTACGAAGTTGCGCATAACACTGTACAGATATTGGGTGGCAGGGGACTCACGGACGAATACCCTGCGGAATGGGCGTTCAGAATGGCGAGGTTGTCTATGATTCCCGCGGGCACAAATGAGATAATGCGGTTTATTGTACAACGCGAGGTGTATAAGGGGTATAAGGGTAAGAAGGGGGGTTAAGACACTCTGCGGAAGATCCGACTTTTTCATGTTGTACTACTTTTATTCTCAAGATTGCAACATCTCGAAAGAGGAATTAAAGTGTGAAACTTTAACGTGTATTGTGAATATATATTCATATATGCCCGGGCGAAGACTGTGCAGGTGCGTAAGCGTCAAGCCAAATTTCCTCCTCTTTGAGCCACGGCGAGGTGAGAGAACGTCCAAGCCGGTGGTCGGTGAAAGGTTGATATTGAAAGTGGAAGAACTGGAGAGCATAAGGCTTAAAGACTATCAGCGGCTAAGTCAAGAAGAAGCAGCGAAAAAAATGGGCGTTTCGCAACCTACATTCCATCGAATAGTAAGCGAAGCACATCGGAAAATAGCAGAAGCTTTTGTTGAAGGGAAAGCAATAAGGATAGGAGGCGGTAATTACGTAATATCAAGTGCTAACAATGAAACGCATGTGCCCCTTCCGAAAGGGTCTCCTGACTGGAAAAGAGGGAGGCATGGGCGTGGTGGAGATCCTCTGGTTTCATCATAGCCTATAATCTTTATATACGTATATGAATATATATTCACATAAGGAAAAAAAATCAAAATCTGTAGGGAGAAGGTGAAAGATAAAGATGAAGATATGCATAACTGCAACAGCAGGAGATCTGAATGCGCAGGTAGACCCGAGGTTCGGAAGGTGCCAATACTTTGTGATCGTAGATTCGGAGACAATGGCGTTTGAAGCGATGGCGAACGAAGCGATTGCCGCACCGGGTGGAGCGGGAATTCAGGCGGCACAAACAATGGTGAATAAGGGTGTGGATGTAGTCATTTCGGGGAATATAGGTCCCAATGCTTTTCAGGTACTGTCCACCGCTGGTGTGAAAATCGCAACAGGCGCTTATGGCACGGTACAAGAAGCTGCTGAGATGTATAAAGGCGGTAAGTTAGGTGAGACAGGTGCTTCAACAGTAGCTGCTCATGCTGGTATGGGCGCTACTGCACCAGGTGGCGGATTGGGCATGGGCATGGGCGGAGGACGAGGCGGCGGCGGCAGAGGGCAAGGCATGGGCAGAGGTATGGGACTTGGCATGCAGCAACCAATGCCTTCGCAACCACAACCACAAGCGCCGCAGGCACCACTAACGCCTCGAACAAAAGAAGAAGAAATCGAAGAACTATCGAACATGGCAAATAGACTGGAGAAAGATTTAGAAGAAGTGAAGAAGAGAATAGAAGAACTTAAAAAGAGGTGATGTAAAATAAAATGAGTGGCATGGGTAGAGGAGGAGGAAAAGGTCAAGGAATAGGACGAGGAGGTCAAGGGCAAGGGCAAATGGGTGGCAGCGGATTGGGCCCGGCCGGAGAATGCCGATGCCCGAATTGCGGCTATACAATGTCGCATCAAACGGCGGTGCCATGCTATCAGCAGACTTGCCCAAAATGCGGGTCTAAAATGACGAGACCATAAAAAAAAATAGGAGGTGATAAGATAAAAATGGGAGGAAATAGACACAGAAACATGTATTATCTGACTGTTTTACCAGGCTGGATGCGATTTGGATACTCTCCGGGCTGGGTAGATAGGAGTCCAACCGGAATGCCGCCAGGTGCACAGTATCTCACACAGACGGGACAGATGCCGCAGTTTGCTTCTTGGATACAGCAACAAGCACCAGCAGGCGCACCTGTTGCACCAATGGGCATGCCAGCAATGCCGAAAGAGCAGGAGATTTCTATGCTCGAATCGCAGGCACAGATGCTTGGGGACCAGTTAGAGCAGCTAAAGAAGAGACTGGAAGAACTGAGAAAGTAAAGAGTGGAAAGGGCCAATTAGAAACATGAGGAGAAGGAAATGGGTAAATGCGAACTGTGTGGAAAAGCGAGAAGATAGTTCTTTTTTTCTCCTTTTTCTCTTTTAGTGTGCTATGCCGCAATCCATACTATCATTAGCCTGGAAGGCTTTTGTTAACGAAGAACTATGCGTAGGGTGTGGAAAGTGCACCGGGGTTTGCTGGACCGGTGCGATTGGAATTGTTGATAAAAAAGCAGTAGTGGATTTTAACAGGTGTGTATGCTGTACTGCTTGTGTACGGGCTTGTCCAAAGGGTGCCATTCAAATAGCCCCACATTCATCTCCGATTTTGCAGAGAGATCCAGTACTGGAGCGGCTAAAAACGCAATTAAACGTTGTAATGTCCAAAGTTGAAGAGATGGAAAGAAGTATCGAAGAGCTATAAGTGTGTAAATAAAGGTTAAAAAATGCGTGATGAAATGCGGGTAACATGGAAAAAGTAACCGAAAAGAATGAGACTTCCGATTTCGATGAACTAACCAAGAAGATAGAAGAGGAGATATTAGAAGAGGAACGGGGAATATACACTGAGAAGACACTTGAGGAGGCACACAACCCAAAAAACGTTGGTGAACTGGAAGCCCCCAGTGGTGCTGCCAGAGTAACAGGCCCCTGCGGAGACACACTGCAGATGCATATTAAAGTAGAAGGAAATAAAATCGTAGATTGCAAATTCATAACCGATGGTTGTGGTGCTTCAATGGCATGTGGAAGCGTGGTTACAGAACTGGTGAAAGGTAAGACAATCGAAGAAGCACTCACGGTAGAGGACAAGGATGTTTTATCGGTTTTGGGTGGTTTACCGGAAGAAAACATTCATTGCTCTGTACTTGCAATGAACACGCTAAGAGCAGCTCTGGAAGATTATAAGTGTAAGGATAAGAATAAGAATAAGAATAAGAATAAGAATAAGAATAAAAAAGAGAGGAGGTGAACATATGAAACTATGCATTCCCTCATTGGGAAATGGAGGATTGGAAGATCTTGTAAGTGAGCATTTTGGAAGAGCGCCAACATTTACTGTTGTTGATATGGTGAGTAACAAGGTGGAAATTGTGCAGAACACGGGTGAACATTTTGGCGGTGTAGGTAATACACCGGATCTCGTAGCAGGTGCGGGTGCAGAGATAATGCTCTGTTCCGGATTAGGCCCCCGTGCAATCAGCATGTTTGAACAGTTGGGGATAGAGGTGTATGTAGGCGCCAGTGGTACGGTGAGCGAAGCAATAAGCGCTT
This sequence comes from Candidatus Methanophagales archaeon, assembly GCA_013139985.1. GTDB lineage: Archaea > Halobacteriota > Syntropharchaeia > Alkanophagales > Methanospirareceae > Methanophaga. The sequence goes on from WSZT01000177.1 coordinate 3,571, forward strand.
TTCAGGCAGGAAGACTCAACGAAGCTAGTGATGCAAATGCGTGCAAAATGCACCGGCATTAATGGGACGCGCAATGCAACAAAACGGTGAACAGATGATTATTGCGGTAGCAAGCGGCAAAGGCGGTACGGGAAAGACAACAGTAGCAGTTAATCTCGCTCTGTCGCTTTCGAACGTACAAGTACTCGATTGCGATGTAGAAGAGCCAAATTCACATATCTTCCTTAATCCGGTGATCGAGGAGACAAAGCCGGCGTATACGCTGGTGCCAAGGGTCAATTACGATTTGTGTGATTACTGCGGTAAGTGTGCTGCTGCGTGTGAATACAACGCTCTTGTTGTTGTGCCGCAAAAAGAAGTAATGGTGTTTCCGGAACTTTGCCACGGTTGTGGGTTATGCTCCCTGGTATGCCCGCAGGATGCGATCAGCGAGGAACCGAGGGAGATTGGCGTTATAAAAACAGGAAAAAGCGGTGACGGAAACATTGACCTTGTGTACGGGGTGTTGAATATCGGGGAGATAATGGCAACACCGCTGATCGACCAGGTAAAAGCGGACATTGATTCGGAAAAGACAGTGATTATTGATGTATCGCCGGGAACGGCATGCCCGGTGATTGCAGCCGTGCAAGGAAGCGATTACTGCATTCTTGTGACTGAGCCCACCCCTTTTGGGCTTTACGATTTGAGGCTTGCGGTTGAGGTGCTCAGAGTGCTTAAGATTCCTTTTGGCATGGTTATAAATAAAGCAGGGATTGGGGATCGAAAAGTGTATGAGTACTGCGAGAAGGAAAGGATTCCGATTTTGCTTGAGATTCCGCATGACTCGCGGATTGCACGTTACTATTCCGAGGGCGTGCCCTTTGTGAAGGCGATGCCGGAGTGGAAGGAGCAATTTGCAGGGATAATTGATACTATATACAACCACGAGATTACATAAGATTTACACAACACTTTTTCTTTTTTAAAAAAGAAAATTTAGCCTGTGCTAAAAGAAAAAAAAGTTCTTTTGGTAAATCTTTTCTTTCTATGAAAAGGTTTCTTGTGAAAATCTGTGTAATCTGTGGTTAATTGAGTGGAAGAGAAAATGAAAGATATGAATGAAAAGTGGCTTTATAAGGACTTGACTAAAGAGAATCTTGTGGTTATAAAAGAGCTATCCAAATGAGACAAATAACGGTTATTAGTGGAAAAGGTGGTACGGGGAAGACAACCCTTGTGGGCTCGTTCGCTGCTCTTGCAGAGAACAAAGTCATTGCAGATTGCGACGTTGACGCACCAGACCTCCATCTGCTGGTGCATCCGGAAATCATAGAGAAGGTGGAGTGTAAAGGCGTGAAAGTTGCCGTTATGGATAAAACGCTATGTACCGAGTGCGGAACGTGTGAAGAAACATGTCGATTCAACGCTATCGCTTCGACCGAAGAATCAGGCTATGCGGTCAATCCCGCACGTTGTGAGGGCTGTGGCGCTTGTGTGTTTACGTGTCCGCAGGAGGCAGTTACGCTGAAAGAACGTGTTTCTGGCTATGCATTTATATCAAAGACTAACTATGGCCCAATGGTGCATGCGCAGCTCAATATCGCGGAAGAGGCATCAGGGAAGCTGGTAACTGTTGTTAGAAACAATGCACAGCAGGTTGCAGAAAAAGAGGGCTGTGGACTCATTCTGATTGACGGGTCGCCGGGCATCGGCTGCCCTGTAATTGCGTCATTGACTGGCGTGGACCTTGCACTCATCGTTACCGAGCCCACGATGTCCGGACTGCATGACCTCGAACGAATCATGGATGTGACCAGACATTTCGGTATTGCTTCCGCCGTATGCATCAATAAATACGACATTAATGAAGAGAACAGCAAGAGGATTACCGAGTTTTGCCGGCAGCGAGGAATACAAGTTGTTGGAAACATACCATACGACTCGGTGGTCACTGAAGCGATGGTTGCGGGTATGCCTGTGGTTGAATTCTCAGGAGGAGTGGTATCGGATGCGATAAAGGCGGTGTGGGAGGGTATAAATCAGTATCATTGATTTTTTGAAAGAACACGAATTGGACGGATATATCCCCCATGAGAAGCTTGCCTCCAAGATGCAAGGCGAAACTAAAGAATCGGGAAGCTTTGATCTGGCATGCATAGCACATAATTTGAAGAGAATATGGACGCTAGATAAAAAGACAAACTAAAGCTATTGGAGTGAATTCCACTAAAAATGGACGTATTGATCACTCATCCCTCAAAAATATGTGTAGAAGCATTAAATGGGTATGGTCCCAAATTTTATCTTCTTTTAGCAAGGGTTTAAGTATATAACAACTATAGTACTAACTAAAGTCAATTGTGGGATAGCCTCTTCATTGCGGGGTATGTGACTTCGTAATAGGCAGAAGGAAAAAATAGATGTTGGGAGACACAACGAATTTGTCAAATGTGTCGAATTTGGTAGACTTACCGGAAGCGATAAATATTGCTTCCACCAATTGGGTAACAATAATAGGTGTTCTATTATCGTCAGGAGTGGTCGCGTTGGTAATTGAAGTGTTAGTTCATCGTAGAGAGGGGAAACTGCAACTGAAAGAACAATTAGAAGATTTTTTATCGCGTTGGAAAGACTATAAAGGGGGCATCAAGAGTAAAACAATACTTCAAACGAAAATGGCAAAGATTGGTAATGAGTTGGAGAGGGTTATAAAGGATATTAAAAAGCCCTTGTTACCTTTTCCTAAAAATAAATTAGATGAAGCGAGAGTCATTGCAGACGAAATCATACTTCTCTCAAGAATGGGATTAGCAGTAACGGTTGGGCCTAATGAACTATCCGATCTAACAGATAAACAAAATCAAAAGAAGATTGAGGCAGGGGATAAAATTGCTGAAAGAGCAAAAGAGCTTATTAAAAAGCTATGAGGTGAAAATATGAAAGAAGGGCAGTGGTATGCACTGGGAAGTGTATTCATAATGGCAAGCGTCTTATTTGGCATTTTTATTTTGGGTCCGATACGCAATTTTGCGAGCGCATATGGCCTACTGGCAAATCCAATGGGTGGACTTAGCGGCGAGGAACTTATTGCAGCTAATATTCAGGATGCAATGTACACTTCTCTTTCATGGATCTGCTATATAATTGGCTTCATATTTTTCATTGTAATAATTGCTTGTTTTGTATGCGGCTGGTTAGAGAGGGAGGACGCAAGATGAGGATCGAGCGAGGATGCACCCGAATTTATTCGGGTGTGGCCTGGTTGGGGCTTTTATATCCTTTAAAAATAATAAAATTATATCTCGAACAAAGTTCGAGTCAGCACAAAAAATGGATGCCCCGGAATTTCATTGGGGGGGTCTATTACATGTTGCAAAGTTGATATCCGTACCACAGGAAAGGACATATCCCAACTAAAACGAAAGCTTAAATATATCATGGGCTATCCAAGAATATATGTGAAATTTTTTCATAGGTGGGTTAAAGAGAGATGACAAAAAGCATTTCGTTGTCAGATGATGTATACACACTACTAAAAAGTATAAGGGGGAAAGACGAAAGTTTTTCAGAGGTAATAAGGAGATTAACGAGCAACAAAGGGCGATTAATGGAAATAGTGGACCTTTACCCTGAGTTAAGCGAGGTATTGGAGTATGAAGAATCTGTGAAGGGGCTAAGGAAGCAGATAGACGAGGA
>WSZT01000232.1 GCA_013139985.1 Candidatus Methanophagales archaeon
TTCGCTATTCCAACACCCTTTAGAAGCTCATATGCGAATTTCGACTTAACGCGAACTGCGGAGTAATGGAACTCATGCCCCCGGAATCGTTCTCCTTTTCGGAATAGCAGGCAGTCCCTTACTGAGACCGCTTCGACATAGCCCACAGCCTGAAGCCGCTTTGTGAGCTTTGCGGAACCTTTGAATACACCGAGCATGTCTCTACCTTCGAGTTGTTCAAGACAGTAAAGCAAGCCGCCGCATTCTGCATAGAACGGCGACCCACGCTGAATCGTAACCGCAAGTGCCTCCCGTAAAGATGCGTTTTCCGCGAGCTGTTCTGAATAAAGCTCCGGGTAGCCGCCACCGAGGTAATAAGCATCAACATCGGGTAAAGAGTCCCGAAGCGGCGAGAAAGGTACAATTTCTGCTCCGAACTCACGTAATACCTCTAAGTTCTCGGGATAATAGAAACAGAACGCCTCGTCCATCGCTACACCCACCTTGACGCCATCAACCACCCGTAATCGTGATTTATGCTCTGCATCAGGAATCTCAAGCTCTGTCGCTTCAAGCAAACTATCCATGTCTATATTCGCCTCTACAAGCTTTGAAAAGCCGTTCAGGAGTGTGCAGTCAATTTCATGCGACATATAAAGTCCCAAGTGTCTTTCCGGGATTCGCATGGATTCATCCCGTGGTATAGCTCCGAATATATGCGTAATTCCTCTTAAAGCATCTTCTAGTAGTTCCTTATGTCGGGTGCTACCTACTCGGTTCAAGATAACACCTGCAAGATTAAGCGAGGGGTCAAAGGTCTTGTACCCATGAACAAGAGCAGCAACGCTACCGGCTAGCTTAGAAGCGTCAACAACAAGGACTACTGGGATGTCCAGAAGTTTTGCAAGATGTGATGTGCTCCCCGGTCCTCCTGCGGAAGAACCGTCGAAGAGACCCATAACGCCCTCAACTATGTTCACCTCCGATGCGTTCTTCCTGAATGAATGAACGACTGCGGAATTGGGCATCATGAAAGTATCGAGGTTTCGTGACGATTTCTCGGCAGCGAGAGTGTGCAAGCTCGTGTCTATGAAGTCAGGACCTACCTTGAACGGCTGGACATCGAATCCGTGACGACAGAAAGCGGAGATAAGCCCAAGGGTGACTGAAGTCTTGCCTACTCCACTGTGCGTTCCCGCAACTGCGAATGCCGAACTCATAGCTTGGTCCTAAATTTCACAATAACTATCTTAGGTAGTAGTAAAGAATAAAAGGTACGGCAATAAAATAAAAAGAGAGGAAAAGCTCACGGATAGTCTCTACTCCTCTCACCAGTCCTAACTCTTATCGCCTCTTCCACAGGCAGCACGAATATCTTACCATCGCCAAATTTACCCGTTCTCGCTGCGTCTGCTATCGCGTTGATTACAGCATCTGCAATCTCGTCCATCACGACCATCTCGATTTTTATCTTCGGCAGGGTATCAACTTCCATGCTTCGCCCCCGGAACTGTAACGTGATGCCTTTCTGCTCACCTCTTCCCTTTGCATCTGTTATGGTCATGGCAACACAGCCTTTCTGTTCAAGAACCTTCTTAACCCGATCGAGCATTTCTGGACGAATTATCGCTTCTATTTTCTTCATCATTAATCGTACCCCCCCCCTTTATCTCATGCATACGCTTCTTCTCCATGCTGTGATATGTCCAAGCCCACATATTCTTCCTCTTCTGTAACACGTAAGCCGATGGTAACGTCAACGAGTTTTGCGAGTATGAGCGTAAGTGTGAACGCATAGACTATTGCCGCCACAGCACCTATTATTTGTGCTATGAACTGTCCAACGTTCCCGTAGATCAAACCCGTGTAGCCACCTACCGCTGCGGTTGCGAATATGCCCGTAGCGAGCGCACCCCACAACCCACCGACACCGTGTATTGCCCACGCATCGAGACTCTCATCAAAGTTCTTCTTTATTCTGAAGAGCATTGCCTTGTAGCAGATCACTCCCGCCACAGCACCTATTACTAATGCGGACATTGGACCCACGAATCCCGCAGCCGGTGTTATCGCAACCAACCCTGCTACCGCACCACTTACCATACCCAAAGAGCTTTGCTGACCGTGGTTCCAGCTTGCTGCCATCCAGCCGATAGCACCAGCCGCTGCGGATGTGTTCGTCACCACGAAAGCATTGGCTGCGAGTCCGTTAGCCGCTAAAGCACTTCCGCCGTTGAAGCCGAACCAGCCGAACCAGAGCAAAGCCACACCGAGCAGAGTCATCGGTATGTTGTGAGGTCCCATCTGCTGCTCTCCGAATCCACGCCTCTTCCCTATGACAAGCACCACAGCTAAAGCCGAGAATCCCGAACATATGTGCACGACTGTCCCACCAGCGAAATCCAGTGCACCGAGCTGCGCAAGCCAGCCTCCGCCCCAGACCCAGTGAGCAATCGGGTCATAAACGAGTGTTGTCCACAACAAGCAGAAAACGATGAAACCACTTATCTTCACCCGTTCTGCCATCGCACTGGTCAGGATTGCAAGTGTAATAACAGCAAATGCGAGCTGGAATGCCATGAATGCTAATTCCGGTATTGTCAAATCACCGCAGCCCATGCCCACTCCGTTCAGTCCGAGGAAACCCAAATTACCTATGAATCCAGCTATGTCCGAGCTGAAGGCTAAGCTGTAGCCCACGAGTACCCACTGTACACTGACCACTACAAGCGCTACAAATGCGAGTGAAATCATAGAAACAACGTTCTTACCTCGTACCATCCCTGCGTAGAACAGCCCTACGCCTGGTGTCATCAATACCACAAGGGCTGTTGAGACAAGTATCCATGCTGTATCTCCACTATCCAACATTTTTGTCTTATATCACCGATAGCACATTCTCTTGGACCTCTTTTAAGAGTATTTGAGAAAATCGCATAAATGTTCACAAAAGTTATGAAAAACCTTTCTTTTAAAAATTTACCAAAGAAACAATTTAAAAAATAGTATTTGTATAGCTCACTTCAAACAAAGCTCATTGACGAGCAATTTTTTGAGTTCCGCGTAGACATCTTTTGCCTGTAACCGCCATGTGGCGAAGACCGAAGCGATGTACTGGTAATATTCAGCGCC
>WSZT01000038.1 GCA_013139985.1 Candidatus Methanophagales archaeon
AAAAGGCAAAACCTTTTCAGAAAAAGAGATGCTAAAATTATATTTAGAACGACACAAAAAACATCCGAATTGGAACTACACAATCAAACCACAAAAAGCATAAAATCGGAATTTATTTTACGGTGGCCCCTAAAGCAATTGCAAGATGTAATCGGTTTCGATATGGGCGATATACAGATTTACAACCCTGATACAGAGATGCTTTTTAGTTATGCTCAGATAGGTAACCCACCTGAAGAAACCAGTGAAGTGAAGGACTGGAAGAGTAAAATAGTAGCGGAGGCAATCTATCGTAAGGAAACCTTCTTTTTCGATTACACAGAAAAAGGAACTGATGCCCAAACCCGTTTAGCCAATAACTTTCAGGAGGTGCTTGCGATTACGCTGAAGACGAAAGGCGAGATTCACGGCGCGCTTATTATTTACACCCGTACCGGAAGAAGCTTCTCGAAAGAGGATAGAACTTTACTTGAGGGCATATCAGAAGCGATCGCCGGCGGTATAGGCAAAATCAAAGCGGAAGAAGAGTGGCGACTAAAAGCGAACGCCCTTGAAATCGCATCTAGTCCTATCTATATGACCAATATGGGAGGGAAACTGACCTATATAAATCCAGCATTCTTGGAACTGTGGGGCTATGATCGAGAGGGTGTGGTTTTAGGACGGCCATACACAGAATTATGGAAAGGAGAAACAGAAAATGTTGTGATAATGGCGTGCGCAAAAGGTAGCTGGGAAGGGGATTTGATTGCGCTGCGAAAAGACGGTTCGAAATTCAACGCTCGACTCTCAACATCACTAATAATGGGTAAAACTGGACCCTCTCAATTGGTCGCGGTCGCCGAGCCTGAAAATTGAGGATAAAAGAATAAGGCAGGTATTTGTTTAGCTCCTTTTTATAACCACTAGATTACACAACACTTTTTCTTTTTTACAAAAAGAAAATTTAGCCTGTGCTAAAAGAAAAACAAATAGGTTTTTTGGTAAAGCTTTTTGCTTGCAAAAATGTTTGTGTTAATCTTGTAAAATCTCGTGGTTTTTTATTTGGCCATACTAAGGAAGAAATAGAAGGAAGTTATTTTTGTACATAAGGACGAATGGCAGTTGTACTTTAAAATAAACGATGAAGATAAGGAACCTTGAGTTTGAAGAGATCAAATATATTGTATTGATTAGTACAATAGCAGCCTGTGCCATTTTAGACGTTTATGTCACCTTCATCAGAGGTGAAGAAAAAGTATACACTCATTTCTTCTATATTCCTATTATTCTAGCAGGGATATGGTATTATAGGAAGGGGGTTTACATTGCACTATTTCTCGGTGCTTTTCATGTTCTCACGACTCTCATCGCCATGTATCTTGGCATCGTAACTCCAGAAGCACGTGTAATTCTTGAGACGCTACAAAGAGCGGCTATTTTCATCTTAGTCGCATATGTTGTTGGATTGGTAAGCGAAAAACATGCTAAATCTCTCTTGCAGGAGGAAAAAAGAAGAACCGAGGAGCTAAGAAAGAACGAAGAAAAGTATCGCTCCCTTGTGGAGTCTACCGAAGATTCTGTTTACCTTGTGGATCAGGACAGTAAGTATCTGTTCATGAACAAAAAGCATCCATTGCGGTTGGGGCTAGCGAGAGGGCAATTTCTGAGACATGCATACGGCGACTTTCACTCGGCTGGAGCGACGAAAGAGTTTACTGAAAATGTCAAATACGTCTTCAATACCAGTGCTTCGGTCCAGCAGGAATACAGAGAAAACGGAGAGGGATGCTACCTCAAAACTCTAAGTCCTGTTAAAGACCCGGAAACAGGCACCGTCACGGCTGTAACAGTAGTTTCAAAAGACATTAGCGGGTTGAAGCGCACGGAGAGGAAACTGATAGAGACGAAGGACTATTTGAATAATATCATTGAGACTTCTGCCGATACCATTACGGTCGTGGACATGAATAGTATTGTGCGAGATTGGAATAAGAGTGCAGAGGGCATGATGGGTTATCGCGCAGATGAGGTAATAGGATCATCAAACAGAAAATTTTTCGTAGAGCATGCAGAAGCGAACAGAATAATGGATCGCGTGCTGAGGGAAGGAAAGATAAAAAACTACCGGACAATCATGTTGAGGAAGGATGGGGAGCCTGTTTATATTAGCATGTCCGCGGCATTGTTAAGAGACAAAAATAACCTCCCTATTGGCACTGTCCGTGTGAGCAGAGACATAACAAAAGAAGTGGAGTTAGAGAAGCGGATAAAATCAGAGCGAGATAACCTGAATTTGATATTTGAAAGCATGGCGGACGGTGTATATCTCATATCTGAAGACTATAAAGTAGAGTTCATGAACAAGATTTTGCGTGACGAGTTTGGAGATCAGGTCGGCAGTATTTGCTATAATGTATTTCACGATCGGGAAGAGCCCTGTCCTCGGTGCAAAAGTTCCACGGTGATGATAGGAAAGAGCATGAGGTGGGAGTGGTACTCCCGCAGGACGAAAAAAACTTATGATCTCATTGAGACGCCTCTGAAGAATATTGATGGCAGTATATCGAAATTAACGATATTCCGAGACGTTACGGAACGAAATAAAGCTGATGAGGTAATTCAAAAGCTCAACAAGGCACTGGAGTTGAAAGTGGTTGATTTAGAGGTGGTGACAAGACTGAAAACGGAATTCCTTTCTATAACGTCCCATGAATTAAGAACTCCTCTAACACCTATGAAAGCGCAATTGCAAATGCTACAAGATGGTTATATGGGTAAGATGAACGAGAAACAGGGAAATAGCATAGAACTCATTCTCAGAAATCTAACGCGATTGGATACATTGATCAACGACATCCTGGACATTTCAAGAATAGAAGCAGGGCGAATAAAGATGTTTCTTGACTCCATAAGCCTCAATGACGCAGTTAAGGAAGCGATAAAAATGCAAGAGTCATTCGCGGAAGAGAAAGCAATAAAAGTAAGTGCAAAATTAGCTGAATTACCCGACATAATTGGCGATGCCGAAAGATTGAGACAGGTAATAGGTAATTTATTAAATAATGCAATAAAATTCTCGAAAAAGGCGGCTGACGTGGTCGTCAAAACCGAGCGAGTGGGCGGAAATGTTCTGTTTTCTGTAACAGATTACGGTATTGGGATTTCAAAGGATGACATAGAGAAATTGTTCAAACCATTCTCACAAATTGACCCCTCTTTTCGAAGGGAACATGGCGGAACCGGCTTAGGATTAGCTATCGCAAAGGGGCTCATACAAGCGCATAATGGTAAGATAGGAGTGGAAAGCGAGCTGGGTAAAGGTTCAACATTCTTCTTCTCTATACCTATAAAACAAGAGATTACCGAAAAAGAAGCGTCTTATTTCGGCTAAATGTCAAATAGCTGGACTAACCCGTAATGCAATATTTTCATTCATGTCATTATGCCAACTGACAAAAAATGAGCTCTTTCTCTTTAAGCAAGTTCATGTGATTTACTTAGGACTTGTCTTCAGTTATACAGATACTATTGTTCCTAGATCCTTTAATTTCAACTTTAAATCTTTGCCCCGCTCTGTAAGTCCATAGACCGTTCCTCTAGAAGGGTCCTCAATTTGTTCTATGAAGTCTCCCTCTATCAAAAAGCCAAAATGTCGCTGAAAGTTTATCCAATCCAAATACGCCTTTTTCATGATGCGGGTCTTTTTTGCCATATTTTCCGATGTCGTGATCACCTCCAATTGTTGAAATTGCACTCCTAAGTGCAAACAAAAACACTTTTACAGCAACGCAAACGAGGACGATACGATTGACATGCACGATTTAACCTACGTAAAGCGTATATTTTTCGGTAAGAAACCAAAGACGGAGTTAGCAGATGCGAAATACGATAGCAAGATAAATCCGCTGGATTTTATATCGAGTATAATAAAAATTTATATATATATTAAAGTCGAGAATGAGGTAACATGAACGGATTCGAGAATTGCAAATTGTGCGAATGGAAATGCGGAATTAACAGATATAAGGAGGTGGGCGTATGCAACGTAAAACTGCCTGAGATTGCATATACCTGCCTAGCGCAATCGCTTAAAAGTTACTCAATAACACTTCTCGGCTGCAATTTCAGATGTCTCTACTGCAACGCTTACAGATTATCGCAATATCCGGATACCAATTGGTTCTATCGCGGTTACGTTGCTCCAAAAGAAATGGCAAAAGAGGCGGTAGATAAATTACGGGAAGTAGGACTCGAAAAGCTGGGTTTTACCGGTGGAGAACCGACAATACATCTCCCTTATATCGAAGAAGTAGTAATAGAGGCGAAGAAATTGATGCCCGAACTAAAAATAGCATTTACAACCAATGGATTTGCAACCGAAGCGAGTATGGAACGGATAGTCAACATTTGTTCTTACATTGCACTTGAGATAAATGCCTTTAATGATGATACGCATCTGGCTTTAAGCGGCGCTCCTGTTGAGCCTGTCTTGAGAAATGCGGAATACCTAATCGAAAACAAAGCAAAAATAAGGGCTCTTAAAACCGTTGTGGTGCCCGGGATAAATGATAATGAGATAGAAGAAATAGCAAAATTTATTGCTTCTTTCGATACCTCAATACCGTATCACTTAATAGGATTTAGGCCTAGTTTTATGTTGTATTATCATCCGGGACCTACAAGGAAAGAACTAGCGGAGATAGGAAGAAGATGTAAAAGGCATTTAGAAAACGTCACGTGGGGCGGTGAATCCCCCCAAAAAGTGCAATTCAATGATTCGGGGGCCGCACTTGCATTGAAATATGCTGAGTTAGCCGGGTGTGTGAGCAAAGACAGGAATTGTGGTCGTTGTAGCATGAACAAAAACTGTCCTGCAATTTTAAAAGAGCCGTGGTTGAATACGCAGGAGCGGGATATATAAATGAAAAGATGTGTGAAAACTAAAAAGAGGCACTATAACTGTTCTACTATATCTCTTTGTATGCCCGGCTTATGATTTTCCTGTTCTTAGGCATATTCATTGCAAATATTGCTATGGTGTTAGGCTTACTGCGATATATCATCAAGCCCCTGGAACCGTTGACGAAAGCGGCTAAACTGCCTCATGACGCCACGATAATTCCTGCTATCTTCCTCTTCAATGCAACAGCCGCACATGCAACGTTAGCATCTTTATTAAATTAAATAATAATATTCACTGGCTTGCTCCTTTTCATTTCGATAATGGATTTCCCGAAGAACGTTTTCCATATTTTTACTTCTATCTATGGCATCAAGTTCGCCACAAAATTGGCTTCTATCGAACTCGCCGTGTTCATTGGCACAACAGTATTCATAATAATCACAATCTATTTTGTAATGTCCTAAAATGCATTCTTCCGGTCGCGTTCAAACGTGCCTTTAAACCCGAAAAGTTTATATAGCGGCCGAAAGATTTACATATGCTCACGGTAGATGTTTAAGACATAATCTATATATATAACCTAATAAATAATATTTTTATAAAGTAAGATGTGAAAAAGGGCAGACATAAAAGATGAAGGTAACATCAATGACCTGGGGAAGTGATATCTCCTTGCTCGTTGAAGGTGGTAAGGAACTTGGAATAGAATTGGATGCATGGTCTGCACGCGACCTGGAGGATGAGAGAAAGAGAAAGGATTGCATAAACTCTTTCGAGCACGCCGATGTCATCCTCCTGCGTCTAACAACTGATAAGGTCTGGGATGAGTTCATCGAGGAATTAAACAAGAACGTCCCAATAATCCCTTTAGGACGAAACACCTTCTTCCGCTCACTTTCAAACGTTTCATTGGATATTGTTGCAAAGGTCAATGCTTACCATGTGTATGGCGGGGCAGAGAACCTAAAGAATATGCTAGGATATATTGGAAAAGAGGCTTTAGGCCGGGATTACACGTATGAGGATCCCAAAGAGACGATGTGGCAGGGTATATACCATCCAGATGCTGAAACTGCCTTTGCGAGCATAGATGCGTATTTGCAATGGTATAAACCGAGATCCAAGCACAAAGTCGGGATAATATTCTCCCGTACTTTATGGGCAAATGGCGACCTGGAAGTCATCAATACATTGATCCATGAACTGGAAAAGGAATTCGATGTGTTTCCTGCGTTCTGTTATGGCATGGGCGATGTAGAACTCGGTGCTAAGACAAGCGGCGAAGTCATTGAAGAATTCTTTTTGGGTCGTCTCAAGCTCGATGCACTAATAAACCTTCAATCGGTATTTAATGCTGGAACTGAAGAATGGTCGACCAATTCCCTGAAAGAACTCGATGTTCTGGTATTCCATCCACTGATGGCCTACTACAAGACAGAAGAAGAGTGGAGGGGGGATAGCCAAGGGTTATCCAACCTGGAAGTTGGCTTGAGTGTTGCGATGCCCGAATTTGAAGGTATAATCGAGCCGATAATCATTGGAGTGCCGAGAGCCGTAGAGGAATACGGAGCAGAGTTTGAGCGGCATGTACCAATCAATGAGCGGGTAGCGAAAATCGTGGGCCGGATGAAGAGATGGATAGTATTAAAGGATAAGCAAAAATCCGAGCGAAAAGTTGCTTTTATACTACATAATACCCCTTGCGCATCCGTTGAGGCAACAGTAGGGAGTGCAGCACATCTTGATGCCTTAGAGAGTGTTGCAAGGATATTGAAAAGCATGAAAGAGGAGGGCTATTCGATTCCAAAAAGGTCCCAAAACACCTCATAACAAAACCAGCGACAATTATCCACTGATGGCGCCGTGTGAGAACTACTTTGCATAACTTTTATATTTCTACGAAGTATTTTTATTAATAATAAATGAACCAAGAAGAAGCTGAAG
>WSZT01000117.1 GCA_013139985.1 Candidatus Methanophagales archaeon
TCAAGTTTCATGGTGTGGCTATTCGACCGGGCGAGCCAACCGGTTTCGGGATCATCAAAGATAAGCCGGTATTTGTTCTCCCTGGTTATCCGGTAGCGGCAATATCTGCGTTTGAAATGCTTGTAAGGCCTTTTTTGTACGCGATGCACGGCGTGAAGGAAGAACGAGTAAAGATATTTGCAATAGCGAGTAAAAAGATCCCTTCGGCTGTGGGCAGAACCGATTTTGTGCGTGTGAAACTGATCTGTAGCGATAAAGAGTGCTACGTCGAGCCTATAAGGGTGAGCGGCTCGGGTATTTTATCCAGCATGACGAAATCGAATGGCTTTATCGTGATAGAGGAGAATAAGGAAGGGATAGAGGAAGGGGAGCGAGTAGCGGTGGTCGCATATTAGTATTTGTATAGTCAAATAAAAAAAACCACGAGATTTCACAAGATTAACACAACACTATAATTTTCTTTTTTACAAAAAGAAAATTTAGCCTGTGCTAAAAGAAAAACAAAAAAGTTCTCTTGGTAAAGCTTTTCTTTTTAAGAAAATGTTTCTCGTGGAAATCTGTGTAATCTTGTGGTTATAAAAAGGAGCTAAACAAATACTTTCTTTCTTTTAACTAAAAACGCTATTATTAATTACTAAAAGATGAAAATCGCTCACGTATCCACCTACTACCCACAACAGTGTGGGATAGCCACTTATACAGGCCATCTCATTCGCGGGCTTCGAACGGTGAGTCCCAAATTGGAAATGAAGGTAGTTGCCGAGCAGGATGCGTCACCATTCAGGCAGGTGCGATTTGAGGTGGTACCATGTTGGGATAGGAATGAAGATTATGTAGAACCAATCATCAGCAATACGATGGACGCAGAGGTAGTCCATATTCAACACGAATATAGTATTTACAACTTTGATGATAGACTGCCTATACTGCTCGAGCGATTGAAAGCATCTAAAAAGCGGACAATAATAACTATCCATTGCGTTAGACCAAGCCAATTCTGTGACCGGGGTATGGTGGACGAGGACTTCGTTAAGAGAATTGCGGAACTCGCAGATGTGGTTATTGTCCATCTCAAGTCGCAGAAAGCGGTACTGGAGCGGCTTGGGATACCTTCTGAGAAGACCCATGTCATCGCTCACGGGACATTACTCAGTAATGCAGATAAGAAGAGTTCAAGGGCACGGTTGAAATTACCCGAAGAAGGAAGGATAATGCTTATGTTTGGTTTCGTCAAGCCCTATAAGTGTATGCATGTTGGACTTGAGGTGCTCAAAGAGGTAAAGGCAGAAGTAGAAGATGCGTATCTATTTATTGCTGGTGGACTTCCTCCAGGCGCATCAAAAAAAAATGGAACATATCTGAAATATCTCTATAAACTGATAAAAGAACTTGACCTTAGCGATAACGTGATATTCCCCAACCGATTTTTTTCGGACGATGAGATACCCTATATTTTTGGTGCCTCTGATGTTGTCCTGTTTCCGTATTATGTGGAAGACTTGTCTGCTTCTGGCCCTTTTCATCTCGCAGTAGGTGCAAAGAAGCCGGTAATCGCATCTCGGATACCGAAGTTTGAATCGCTAAAGAACATCTGTGACGAACTTCTTGTTCTTCCATCCGATACATCGGGGATTGCAAAAACAGCTATTCGTATTTTTACGGATAACGATTTTAGGCAGTATGTACTTGATAGAACGGAAAGATATAGGAGAGCGACCTCATGGGCTGAGATAGCGGGCCGGCATTTAGAATTGTATACAGGGGTGTGAATGATAGGATTATTATAGGAATGTGAAATTCGAGCAATATAAAACTTTCTACCGTTTTTGATGGTTTCTTATGCCCTATTTGTCTATATATACCCCCTCTTCTAATATATTTAATGAGATAAAGAAGAACGGAGTAATAAAACATGGTGCTTTTTAATTTATTGATATTTGTATATATAGGCAGGAATAGATAGTTGAGGAGGAAAATGGATGAAGATTGCAGTGATGACAGCCTGGAACGACGGAACTGGTGCTGCGGTGCACGCAAAAGCGCTGGTGAATGCATGGCGGAAGCTGGGGCATAAAGTGACCGTATTCAGTTTTCTTAAAGATGAGTTGGAGGGCGATAGATTTACGGGTAAAGATGAGAGTTATGTAATAAGATGTTTCGGGAAAGACTTCCTGGACCCCAGACCCATTCTGACAACAGAATTTGACATTTTCGTAGTGGAGGACTTAAGGTCTCTTCCTGTAGAACAGCTTGCTATGATATTCCCCATGATAAAAGAGCGAGCTTTTCCTGTCCATATCTTTCATGAAGATAAGTTGCCCAAGGAAGCATGGTTTTATCAGCTTCCCTGGGATAAGGTGATTTACTTCGATGAGCGGCAAGAGTTCCTGAAGGACGTTTATCCGGACGCTGAGTACATCCCTTTTCCTTGTTTCCCTATAAGGCGTGGCGATAAGAAAGAAAGTAGAAAAAGACTGGATTTGCCACTGGATAAGAAAATAATCTTTACCTTCTGTCAGAGGGGCTATCGTCCTTACCTGCGCTATTTGTGTGAGCCGTTAATGCCAAAAGCGGTTCTATTATTTGTGATCCCAGCGGACTTTGAGATGCTTGAGAAGGAGTCGGCAC
The DNA here is from genome assembly GCA_013139985.1 of Candidatus Methanophagales archaeon. Taxonomy (GTDB): domain Archaea; phylum Halobacteriota; class Syntropharchaeia; order Alkanophagales; family Methanospirareceae; genus Methanophaga. Next base: position 2,629 of record WSZT01000117.1, read on the forward strand.
CGCCATGGATGTTTGTTCGTGAAGAAGGCGCTTTATCTGATGAACGGTTTGACGAGTATCTATTTGCTTCGGATGCCGTTATCTTCCACAAATACCAGAGCAGATACCACAGGCCTGTCTCTGGTACAATCTTCCAGGTGATGGGTGCTGGTTGCCCAATCTTTATTCCACAGCAATCCGAGTACTTCCAGCCATTGAAGGATGAAGCATTCTATTATAAGGATACGGAGGACCTGTGCCATAAATTAGTTGACTTTTGTAACGATGAGGGGATAGCGAAGGGAATGACAGAGGCAGAAGAAGTGTTTGCACGGATGAGGTCTGCGGATAAGATAGCAGAGATATACATAGACGTTTTTACTGCGGTATTAAAGGGGCGGGGGTTATAATTGAATGAAGTTGAAGCGTTACGAAGGCAATCCGATATTGAAGCCAAAGCCCGAGAACGATTGGGAATCCGAAAATGTTTTTAATCCTGCGATGGTTTACGATAAAGGCTTATTTCACCTCTTATACCGGGGCATTGGACGCGATGGTATTTCGAGAATAGGGTATGCGGTAAGTATAGATGGATTTGACTTCTTTCGCTTTGACAAACCGGTTTTCTCGCCGAAACGGATATTGGAACCGCGTGGGTGTGAAGACCCTCGTGTAGTTAAGATCGGAGACGTTTTTTATATGACTTATACTGCCTTTTCTGAGAGAGGGGTACGGATTGGTTTAGCAGCCACCGGGAATTTTGTACAATGGGAAAGATATAGAATAGAGTGGAAAGAGATGAATAATAAAGATACTGTCCTCTTCCCGGAGAAGATAGGCGGTAAATATGTGCTCCTTCATAGACCAATGCTTGGAAAGCATATGAGTATCTGGATTGCTTATTCCGATGACTTAATTGAGTGGTATGGGCAGCGAGAGATTATGGCACATGGCGAAGAAGGGAGTTGGGAAAGTGAGAAGATTGGTGCGGGTGCGCAGCCAATAAAGACCGAGAAGGGCTGGTTGCTACTGTATCATGGTGTTGACGAGGATAAGGTATATAGATTGGGCGCGGCAATGCTCAGCCTGGAAGACCCCTCGAAATTATTATACCGGCATCCCGAGCCTATTCTCGAGCCGGAAAGGGATTATGAAATACGAGGTGAGGTCCCTAATGTTGTATTCACTTGTGGCGCATGCGAGGTATATAATAAATACTATGTATATTACGGTGGAGCAGATAGAGTAGTTTGCGTAGCTACAGTGGATAAGGCCAAATTGTTAGGACTTTTTTGATCGCTCCAGAGGAAGGTGTGGTATATGCTAAATAGTGTGTGTTAGAACGAAAGTACTTTTTAAAGGAAAAAGTGTTTAAATATGAATAGGCAGATAAGAGTTAGTGCATGTAAGTAAGTGCCTGCCGCCGTAACTCAGTTGGTAGAGTGCCCGGCTGTTAACCGGATTGTCACAGGTTCGAGCCCTGTCGGCGGCGTAACAACTCACTAAAATCTATTTTACCTTTATACAATGCACTCCCCATCACTACCCCGCTCGCACCCGCATCTTTTATCTTCCCTATGTCCTCCACACTGCTCACCCCACCTGCTATAACCACAGGAATGCTCACAGAACTAACAAACTCCGCTATAATCTCCTGATCTACACCTTCCATCAAACCTTCAACGTCTATGTTCGTGAACAGCAAACTACCTGCGCCTAGTCTTTCTACTTGCTTCGCCGCTTCCGTTGCATCTACCCCTGTTACTTCTCGCCATCCATCTATCGCAACTTTACCCTCTCTCGCATCCAATGCAACCATTACCCGCTCGGGCGAAAACGCATTCGCAACCTGCTCTATAAGATGGGGTGATTTCAACGCAACCGTCCCAAATATTATTCTATCTATTCCGAGCTCAAGAAGTTCAACCGCAGTTTCATACGACCTGATCCCACCACCGACCTGAATCTTTGCTTTCTCTCGCACTCCTTCTACGTCAGCTATTTTTTTTATTACCCCCAAATTGTTCTTCTCTTCCTGAAAGGCACCATCCAAATCGATTACATGTAATCTCCTTGCACCCTGGATAACCCAGCCCCTAGCGATTTCCACCGGATTCTCGGCTGATGCGAATATCTCGTCTTCTTTTTTACCCTGTCTCAATTGAACACATCTGCCACCCTTCAAGTCTATCGCAGGTATTAACTCAAATGACCCCATTTACTCCACTTTTATCCCTAATTTAGCGGCCATCTCCTTGTACCGTACACGTAGAGTCACTTCAGTGACACCAGTAGCCTCAGCAACCTCTTTCTGTGTCTTCTTTGTGTCGCATAAAATTGCAGCTATATAAATCGCCGATGCTGCTATACCGGTAGGGCCTCTCCCGCTTGTCATATCCCGCTCTAACGCCTTTTCCACTATTTCCCTTGCCTTTTCAGCCGCGCAGTCAGTCAGATTCAATTTAGCGCAGAATCTACCCACATATTCCAGAGGAGAGATCGGAGCAAGCTTCATTCCCAGTCGGTTTGCCAATAACTTACACGCCTTTATTATATCCTTCCTCCCCACCCTTGTTACTTTTTCTATTTCGTCAAGCGTTCTTGGCACATTATGTTTACGACAAGCCATGTACATAGACGCAGCAAGTATCTTTTCTATCGAACGTCCATGAATCAAATCATTTTCCCACGCTTTACGATATATCTCCAAGCTACTCTCCCGCGTTTTTTCCGGTATAGTTAGGAGCGATGAGAGCCTATCTATCTCCGCTTGCGCGACTAAACGCTGTCTCCCAATTGCAGCACTTAACCTTTTTCTTCGTTGACGTTCACTAAGCCTATGTAACCATTCTCGATTAGCCTCAGATTTTTTTACCTCTTCAATGTTTTCTTCTTCAGTCCCTCTGTTTTCATGCATCTTCCTTTTACCTTCTATGCCTCAGAGGAGAGACATTCTTTTATTAGCAAGCTTCTCCAGCCCTTCCTTTTTTATACTCTCAAGGGCCTTTATACTCACATAAGGACGATTAACAGATCCAAAGACATCATAAACTCTTCCGATTTGCCGTTTATCTTCAGAAATAACCACGGAATTGATAACCTTTTTTACATTTAGCCCATCGCTCTTCACAATCAATTTATTATCTACAATGTGAAGTACAGTGCCTAATCCTTTCACTTTACTCTTCCTTTTCATCAGTTAATAAATACTAAAAATGAAACCACAATATATAAAGTTTACGAAACTTTTTTATCTTCCCTTAACTTAACAATAAAAGTAACATGCCTAATTTAGAAGAACTGCGAAACCGTTTTCCCGCTACAGAGAATGAATTTATGGGACTATTAATAGACGATGAGAAATGTGTAGGTTGTGGGATCTGTGTCGTGGTATGCGAGGAGAACAGGATGAACGAGGAGGTGATATATGGTAAAGGGGGGCGATATAACGATGTGTTGGTGTTAATGATAGAAGAAGGGCGAGTTAGATTGTTAGATGTAAAGCAGTGTAAGAGAGCTTTTGACCCTCCGGAGTTTTGTAGAGCTTGCGTTGACCACTGCCCTACCAGTGCAATAGAGTTTCTGTCGCAGACTTAGCGCGTGTCAATATAACTCACGACAAGATCATATATGCGACCACATCATCAATTGTTGATACTTCTTCTACGTCCATATTTCCCGCCATGTACTCAGCGAGGTCAATCTCTTCTGGCATGTAATAAACCCACTCAATCGGGAATCCAAATATTTTCC
>WSZT01000243.1 GCA_013139985.1 Candidatus Methanophagales archaeon
GAGTTACTTGGTTTGGATTACAAAACCGTAAGGCACCATCTTAAGGTCCTTCAGGACAACAAGATAATTACATCCGTAGGAGATAGATATGGCACCGTGTATTTCTTATCCTCGTACATGGAGGAAGATTATGAAGTCTTTAAAGACCATTTGGATAAAATGTGGGATAAATTTAAAAGCGAAAAAGATATAGTATAGCAAAGAAATAGGGTAGGGCAAGAAGATGAAAACAAAGTTAGTTACGGGTTTTATGGTTCTGGCGATGGTCGTGGTAGCAATCGGTGTGGTATCCGCCCCGAGTAATTTCGAGATGCAATCGCCTCAGGGCATGCAAGAAGGCACGCAATTTCAGGGAGGCATGCAACCGCTCGAAGACGTGCGACAAAACATGTTGCTTGTCAATATCAAAGCGCTGATAACGTTTGGAAACCTCATATTACTATTTTGTTTGCTTTTCATCTATGCGAAGAATTACGGGCAGATAAAATCGCAATTCGCAATGGGGCTGATTGCCTTTATTGTTCTCCTGATTATGCAGGCGCTCACCTCGAATCCGCTTTTCCATTATACCTGCGGTTATCGCCGTATGTATACTCTGGGGTTGTTTGCGATATTACCCGATTTGTTTGAATTTGTGGCGTTATCGATATTGCTATATATAAGCCTAAAATCTTGAGTCATCATGCTCTGATGAGTGTTTAAAGGATAGAAAGTTGATATTGTGTATATATTTATCTGAGCGAATTTGGGTGAGATTTGGGTGAGATTTTGGTGAGATTTGGGCGAGATTTGGTAAGGATATGGGTGAAACGAAAAGCTTAAGGCGGGTTATTTCAATATATAACCGTGGAAACACGCTAAAAAAATAGGGGGTGAAACGATAAGATGAGTAGAAAAATAATCGCGGGTATAATGGTCCTGGCACTGGTAGCAACTTCCATCTGTGTGGTGAGTGCAGGACAGAATTTTGTCGATGCAGATGGCGATGGGATCTGCGATAATATGGGCATATACGGCCGAGACGATGATGGTGATGGCATACCGAACGGACAAGACGACGATTATGTGCAGCCTCTTGACGGTAGCGGCATGCACCGCGGTAAGGGACAAAACGGCGATGGTGTGCAGCCTCTGGACGGTAGCGGCAAGCGCGGCGGTAATAGACGTGGGAAATAGCCGTGGTAGCAATCGTTGAGCTTTGTTAAAACAGAATACGTGCGTGGTGCAGAGACCATGCATCTTTTTTTCCCCATGATTGATTTCATCCGCTGCATGATGGCATTGAAACGCACTAAAATTGATTAATGACACAGTTAGCGCTGATTAACGCAGAAGAAATTAAATCCGTGTAAATGTGTGCAAATATGCGTACTAAACTAAATTAAATATGTAGAAGTCATACGTTGTATACAATAAATTTCTCTGAATGGGTTTTGTTCTTGTTAACATCTTCGCCAATCCGGCACAATATTAAGAAGAAAATAGATTGTGCACATCACTTATATTATCATACTATATAAATCGTATTGTTTATGACAAAAACCGAAAGTTTTATAACATGAACTATTAACTTTATAGTTGGAGGTATAAAAAAAAGATGAATAAAAAAATTATAGTAAAGAAGCAAGTGGCACTAGCGCTTTCGATAGTCGCTATGGCCATATTGATATCTGCTGCGGGGCTCGCAGTAGCGGAAAGCGATTCCGTATTTGACCTTTTAGGTCAACGTGCAGCCGATGTGGCAAAAGAAGAACTGCCGTTTGTCACGGGCAACCCGAATATCCTCGCGATGACCGATGCGGGTTATGCGATAGTAGGCGGAAAAGTAGGTGGGACGACAACAGAAGAGTGCATTGATGGCGTAATCGCATCATCTGGGTGCACAATAGGCAAAGCTAACCTTCTGCTCATCCACAGAAGCAAAGAGCAGCCGCTATGGTTCGCTTTCTTCAATAAGAGCTCGGGAGAGTGTGTTTATCTCGAAGTGGACAGTTCTGTCTTCGACATGACTGCCGCAGAGGTGAAGGCGCTTCCAGACGATAAGGTCTTTACAACGATAGCGAAAGCGAACATCGATGCTGACAAACTGCTCAACGAGCCTGAGGCATGGCAACCGCAGATGGATGCGAAAGTATTCGGTGGAAATGAGTTCAGTATAATAACCATCCCCAACGTATGGGCTAAAGGCGCACCCTACGAGCTTTTGAAGACTGTTGAGTTCCACAACCATATCTGCCCGGGGGTAACAAGTGGTTACTTCATCATCGAATATCTGGACGAGAATTTACCACTCCAAGGCAACCAGAACTACGAGATAATCGGGTGCCCGCCATGGTGCAAAGACGATGCTTTTCAGGTTATATACGATAAGACAGTAGGTAAGCGATTTGTGGCAATGCATCTAACGGACGAAGAAAAGAAGCAACTTCCAGGTGCCGCTGGCATATATATCCGCTGGGATAAAGCAACAGATACAGGGCATGGATTGGTTCTGGCTTTTAACTGGACAAAAGCAAGAGAAGTGTGCGACATTGACGAGACGAATAAGGATAAACCCTGGTATTGGTGGTGGATGAGGTTGAAGATGGATGTGGAGATGATGGACCTCGACGATCCGAAACTGCTTGTCTCGACAATGAATGAATTCGACCTCAACAGCACAGCGGAACTAATGGAACTCAAGTATGCAGGCAACAATCCGTATGTCGTGCTTGGTCTATTGCCCGATCCTGCACTGGCAAACCTCGTAGGACCTGACAACATCGCTGTTGATAATCTACTGGGCTGGCGCGCAGCGGAGATAGCAAAGGAGAAACTAGCGTTCGATAAGTATGATCCCGGGGTCCTTGCGATGACCGATGCCAGCTTTGCGATAGTAGGTGGCGAAGCAGGTGGAAAGACAACAGAGAAGTGCGTTGACGGCGTAATCGCTTCCACGGGCTGCACAATCGGTAACGGCAATCTGCTCCTCATACACAGAAGCAAAGAACAACCGCTATGGTTCGCTTTCTTCAACAACGCTACGGGCGAATGTGTGTATCTCGAAGTGGATAATTCAGTCTTCGCGCTTAGCACCGATGAATTCAATGCGCTATCTGACGAGGAGGTCTTCACAACGATTGCAAAAGAGGACATCAGTGCAGAGTCACTACTCAACGAGCCAGAAGCATGGCAACAGAAGATGAATGCGAAAGTATTCGGTGGGAACGAGTTCAGCCTAATAACCATCCCCAACGTTTGGGCTGTGGGCGCACCCTACGAGTTCTTGAAGTCGGCTGAGTTCCATAATCATATCTGCCCGGGACTTACCAGTGGTTACTTCATCGTCAAATATCTGGACGAGAACTTACCGCTACAGAGCGCCAGTGATAAATATGAAATAATAGGCTGTCCACCATGGTGCAAAGACGATGCTATTCAGGTCATTTTCGATAAGACAGTCGGTAAGCGGTATGTAGCAATGCATCTAACAGATGAAGACAGTGCGCGACTACCTGACGTGGCAGGGATTTACGTCAGATGGAACAGTACAGCAGGAAAAGGTGATGGATTAGTTCTGGCATTTGACTGGACTAAAGCAGCAGCGATAAGCGAGTTCCCCATGTCTGATTTCAAGGACTTTGCGACCCACAAGTGGTGGTGGTCAAGGCTAAAGATGAACTTGGATATGATGGAGTACCTTGACGACCCAGGAAAGCTCGTTTCCACGATGCATTCATTCCCAGTCAACAGCACAGAGGAGTACCAAAAGCTCAAATATGCCGGTGTGAATCCGTATGTCGAGCTTGGACTATTGCCAGCGCCGTGACTAAGAAGCCAAAAAGCTAGATGTGTTTTATAAAAAAAACAAGAAATAAACGGGAAAAGATGGTCTTTTCCCACACATATTTTTTAAATGTGCTACAACGCAAAAAAATAGGAGGTGAAAACGTAAAAATGAAAAAAGAATTTGCAATTGCATGGATGATAGTAATGGCTATTGCAGTGCTATTCTCTATTTTGATGCTGCCGCCAGTTATGGCTGCTGATGAGAATGTAACTGGTAGGATCGCCTTTACCTCGAATATGGATGGCAACAATGAGATATATCTGATGGATGCTGATGGAACAAACGTTACACGGCTCACAAACGATATTGCAAATGATATAAATCCTGAATGGCATCCCAATGGAAGCAAGATAGCATTTTCTTCAGATCGCGATGGCAATTTTGAGATATATGTGATGGATGCGGATGGCACAAACGTTGCGCAGCTTACGCACAATACGGTCGCAGATGGGTGTCAATGTTGGTCGCCAGATGGTAGTCGGATAGCCTTTTGTTCAGATCGTGATGGTGACCCCGAGAGATATGTGATGGATGTAGATGGAACAAACGTTACGCGACTAACAGAGGATACAGGTAAGGATATAAATCCTCACTGGTCGCCAGATGGCAGCAAAATAGCCTTTAGCTCTGGTCGTATTGGCGACTCAGATATTTATGTGATGGATGTGAATGGCGCAAATAAAGAACAGTTGACAGATAACAACAAGTGGGATTCTCCGGGTGAATGGGCTTCTGACGGAAGCAAGCTACTCTTTAGCTCAGATCGTGATGGCGACTTTGAGGTATATCTGATGGATGCAGATGGAACAAATGTTACGCAGCTCACAAACAATGCAGAATATCAGGATTTCTCACCCGCGTGGGCGTTAGGAGGCGAGAAGATAGTCTTTGTTTCTGGTAGATATAAGGGTGATTTCGAGATTTACATGATGGATCCTGATGGAACAAACATTACGCAGATGACAACTAATTTCGCGGATGAGTCTGATCCTGTTTGGGCGGCGTCAGTCGGTGAACTGCCATAAAAAAAACCTTTAAAACGTTCAGTTCAAAAAAGAGCTGAAATAAAACAAAACAAAATAAAAGAAAAGTAGAAAGGGTCGTAATTGCCCTATCTCTTTTCTATTGTTTATTTTTTTTTATTGATTTTAGCGGGTTTTTTAAGAATCCCCAGGTTAGAGTGGCACCAAAGAAGAACACCCACCCGTCCATGATGAATCTAACTATCTCCGCTGACATAGGGGCAAAAGATTCGCCCAACCCCCCAACCGCTACGCTTATCGGTGCACACATTTTTTTATCCTCTTATTTCTTTAGTTGTTGTTATGTATATATATTACTTTCTATTTTTTGTGATGTGTAATGGATGAGTTATTTTTTTTATTGGTGATCTATTATAAAATCATATCGATTTTTATCTTACTTCTAGCCGTGATAATCTCCCAAAGTAACATGTAGTATCAATACATGTGAGGGGTATGTGTCGGGCATATGCCAAAGGGCCTTCTACGTTTTTCGTTTAACGTCGGCTTTTTACTTCCTGTTATGAGAACGCGAAAATAATATCAACTGCATGTGCTCATAAATTGATTTAAACGACATAAATAAATAAATAAAAATGAAAGTGAGAAGGTGACTGAGGCCACCCCCTCATTTTCTAATGTCTAAATGGTTCTCTTACTGCCGCTAGCTACCGCAGGCTACGCCTTTGTGATTAGTTTCTTTAAACTACTCCGGTAGTTTACCGCCAATAGACTCACTATTGCCGCGGTGGTTACTACATAGCTTAGTAGCATTGGAGCCCACGTAGTAATAGCTCCTCCTGCGGTTACGGCTACGGGTACGCACATTTTTTTTCTTTCCACCTCCTTGATTATCCCATCCTAGATTTCCGATCTACTCCTACAAGCGTGGGCATTCAGACTCTATACACCTCCTTAGAATCTGAGGAGCTCACCATATTATTCCCTGGTATCGATTCAGCAGTCATAAGCCCTAATAGTTCCTTTACCTGTTCTGCTGCGTATGAGTTTCTCTGTTCCTCAAATAATCTTATTGCTGTTTCGAATGCCTCGTTTGCCTTTGTCTTGTCCCCAATCGCCAAGTATGCTTTACCCAAATCCGTATATGCTTCTGCATAATCTGATTTTAATTCTATGGCTTTGTCGAAGTCAGAAATTGCTTTATCGTGTTCTTCCATTGCGTAATAGGTTAGCCCTCGACTATAGTATTTACTGTGCATACTCCTGTAGGTTCCCTCTTCTATTATGCTGGTGTCCATCTCAAGCGCCTTATCAAATGCATCCGTTGCATTTTCACTTGCTCCAATTTCAGAGTATACAATACCCAAGCCTCTATATGCTCCTACGGTCGGTTTTAATTCTATCACTCTGCTATAGTTGGCAATTGCCTCGTCGTACTGTCCAAGATT
>WSZT01000023.1 GCA_013139985.1 Candidatus Methanophagales archaeon
CTGGAATTTCATAAACGAGTTCAAGAGAAGAAAGTCACCTGCAATGTTAGAAGGTTTGACAGACCACTTGTGGACGTGGCACGAATTTCTCTACTACCCATTAACTATTTCGAATTAGGACACTACCGTCAAATCAAACCGTAACACCTGCCTTTGAGCGTTCTAAACTGAGCCACATGAGCAACTTCGCCCTGAATTCATTTGCTTCTGCGCTTGTTCGCTTCCTCGGTCTTGGTATATCAACGGCAAGGCACTTAACAAGGCATGCTGGTCTCGCGGACATCACTGCTACTCTATCTGCGAGATATACCGCCTCATCAACGCTATGAGTCACGAACAAGACGGTTTTTTTTGTCCTCTTCCAAATCTCCAGCAGCTCTTCCTGAAGTATATTTCTCGTCTGCGCATCTACCGAGCCAAAAGGCTCATCCATCAATAAAATAGAAGGCTCAGTCGCAAGAGCTCTTGCAATCGCTACCCGCTGCTTCATTCCGCCTGAAAGTTCATACGGGTAATGGTTTTCAAAACCTTGTAGACCTACGAGCGCGATATATTTTTCTGCAATCTCGCGCCTTTCCTTATCCTTCATCCCTCCTATTTCCAGTCCGAATTCCACATTCTTCAAAATCGTCCTCCACGGGAATAACGAGAATTCCTGGAATACCATTCCTCTATCGGGCGATGCGCATTTCACCTCTTTTCCATCTAAGATGATCTTGCCACTGGTTGGGTGCTCTAAACCCGCTACCATTCGTAGCAATGTCGTTTTGCCACAGCCTGAAGGACCGATAATACACAAAAACTCGGCCGGCTTGACTTCTAAGTTTATTCCGCCCAGGGCGGACATCTCGCCCTCTGCTGTGCTAAACGTCTTCGTTATGTGCTGAAGTTCGAGCTTGTGGTTCATATCATATCACTTCACTTTACTATCCCTTTTTTCCACTTAAATAGTTTCCCCTCAACGAAATGTCTGAATGCACGGTCTATGCAGAGTGCTACCAGCCCCAAAATAAGCATGTACGCTACCACATAGTCCATCTGATGCATAGGGAAAAATTTCGTGAATAGACGGAAGCCAAGTCCATAATTGCTAACCGAGAACATCTCAGCTGCTACAACGCACATCCAAGCAACGCCCATTCCAACCCGAGTGCCAGTAGCAATAGAAGGAAGCGCATAAGGTATAGCAACATATCTTATTAACTTTCTATTCCCTATGCATCCTAACACTTTGCCCGTCTCCACCAATACCTTGGGCACATCCCTAAATCCCGTATAACTGGCAATTAAGATTGGAAAAAAAGCGCCTATAAATATGATAAATCCCGCTGCATAGTGCGTTAGATGGAACCATGCAATTGCAAGTGGTACCCATGCGAGCGGGGGGATGGGTCTTATCAGCTCTATAATTGGATCTACCGCTTTGAATATAGTATCATACCAGCCCATAGCAATAGCCAGAGGAAGTGCCACGGCAAATGCTAATACCATACCAATAGCAAAGTGAAGTAGGCTGACCAGTATATCCGGTAGTATATAGTTTCGGAGCTCATAAAAGGAAAAAATAACGGCTGTGACGCTGGGTAAGATTGAGGGGGTTTTTACCACGTACACTGCTACAAACTGCCATAATAGGATGACTATGATTAGTGGAACTAACCATAGCCATTTCTCTTTTGTCACTAGCCTCATATTTTCCCGGTTACAGCCTCATAAAAGGAGGTATCAAAGATGTCGTCCTTTTCAAACCTTTCTACTCCCCGATCTGCATATCTCTCTCTGTTCAGGTCGTAGATCACAGCCGCATATTCGATTCCCGATTCCACCTCCAAATTGGGGTCGGTAATCCAGTGCATATCTGTTACGTTTATCGACTGCTTTATCGTTGATACATCTGCTCCCTGCCACTGTGCATAAATCTCGGCCGCTTCGTCCGGATGCGCGATTTCATAGTCGGTAGCACGTATATGCGTCTTTATTATCTGCTCAAGCATCTCGGGGTGTTCTCTTATCATTTCGCCACTTGCAACCACGCAACAGCATGCATGATCTGGCCATATTGAACCGGACCACTCAACAATTACTCCGTTTCCCGCCACCGCGATTATTGTCGGTGCCGGACTGGGGAGGAAGACTGCGTCTACTGCTTTAACACTGATAGCAGTAGTAGCATCACTGGGTCCCATTGCTTTTAGTGTCACTTCCCCTTCTGGGTCTATTCCGTTATCTAAAAGCCACTTTGAAAGGACAGTATGCTGAATCGAACCAGGAGGGAACGTTGCAATCGTCTTGCCTTTTAAAGATGCAGGTCCTTCGTATTCATCTACAAGCTCTGGGCGGATAACCAGTGCAGACCCCTGGGTCTGGACGCCCGCAACTATCTTTGCATCTAAACCTTCGTACAGAGCGGCAATAGGTGGTGCAACACCCACATAAGCAACGTCAAGGTCTCCAGAAAGCATAGCCGTCATCTCCGGAGGGCCAGAAGGGAACACTTTCATATCTACCTTCTCTATGCCAAACGTACTTAAATCCTCTTTCCACCAGCCCTTATCCTCTGCTAACATCGCTGCGATTTGATGTGTGCTTGGTTGATAACCGATAGTAATCGTCGTCATTTTTGCCGGGGCCTTTTCTTCTATACAGCCTACAAACATCGCTGTAAATACTGCTATAATTATTACACCTGCGATAAGTCTCTTTTCCACGTTAATCACCCCCTAACTTTTTCCAGCCTATACTACAAAGCACTTTTTTATACATAAGTATTCTTTTTATAATAGCTATATATAATTTTTTCTGTTTTGTGCATTAAATTGCCTTTTTGTATAATATCCCGCAAAATATGGATAAGAGATGATCCTATAAGTACTATAAGATACGGGGTAATTGCAGCAATATCTAAGGGGTATAAATTCTAAGCACTAAACTCTAAATCATAAATAAACTCCAATATCTAAACTCAAAATTTGAAACAACCCTTTTTTGGAATTTGGATTTGGAAATTGTTTGGGAGTTGGTGCTTATGATTTAGGATTTACCACTCATAGCCTTCATAAATCTTCCCTTTATTTGCTCTGGTGCCAAATTTATATTCGCAACGGAAGGAAGACTGCCAGGTTTCACTATTACATGAATGAATCTCGGTCCTTTATTGTCATACAACCCCTCGATAGTTGACCTTAACTCCTTCTCGGTCTGTACTTTTTTTGTTTCTTTTATTCCTGCACTTATCGCTATTAATTCCATATCTACACCGGAATAAGCATTCGTCAACTGGTCCCCTGTGCTTCCCAATGTGCCATTATCCAGACAAAAAATGGATAGATTCTTTGGTTTTTCCGCTGCTATTGTAGGTAAGATACTTGTGGCTAATACGCTACCATCACCGTCAAGAACAAAAACTTCTCTCTCGGTTTCTAAACATATTCCCAAGCCTATTGGGGATACCTGACTATAACTGCCCAACATGTAGAAGTTTAAATCTCTATCTTTGATGTCATACAATTCCTTACTTGGTACACCTATATTGGAGACAACAACTTCTTCATCTAAATATTCTGCTATTGTTTTTATTGCATTGTATCTCGTCATCTCTGGCTCGTGAATCGTTTTTTTATATTCCAGGATAGTTTTCCTTTCTCGTTTTGGAAAATGCACCATGACTTCTGCTTTCTCTGCCCCTCCTTTCTGCCATGTTTTTGGCGAAATCAATGCAACATGAGTTCTACTATTTTCATACGCATCGCAAATAATGTTATCCATCAAATTTATTTTGGAATTGTCATCTATTATCGTGTAAGGGATATCAAATGCTTTTAACATTCTGGGTAGGTTTTTATTAAACGGTATTTGTGCAGGTATCTTTTCCCTGTAAACACCTCTCCAACTCGTTATTATCGGCAAAGGCAGCTCGTAGGTTCTGGTAAGGGACATTAACGCATTTATGGAATTGCCCAATCCTGAACTTTGCATAACAATAGCTGGTTTTCCACCTGCGAGATATGCACCAGCACATATTCCGATCCCATCTTCTTCCTTGTTTAGAGCGACATCGTGAATGTGTTGAGGAATAAGATAAAAAAGATTTTTGGCTTTATCGCATGGCAAAGTCGCTACAACATCTATTCCATTATCTTTCATTATTCCTATTATTTTCTCTTCTAGTTCGCACATTTTATATCCTATCTATTTCTATTTTCACATCTATCTGATTCTCTACAACTTCTTTGAACTCGTTGTATATCTCATCATGAATTTCTATACCATCCTTATTTTGTTCCTCTTTAATCTCTTCTATCTCACCGGGAAACATAGCACCGTCATTTTTAACATCCTGTATCAAATGGTCCACCTTTGATTTGAATAGGTCAATATCAGTAAAAATGGAGGGGTTTATCACGATAAAAAGATCGCCTTTTGTGCATTTTTCCAAGGTTACCGTGCCTTTGACGTCCTTTCCGCTTTCCGCATTAACCAGGGGCCCGCACAAAATATCAATAACAAACGACAATCCATAGCCTTTGTAACCAAAGTTTTTCCCGCCAAGAGGTAGTAAACGGAAAACTGTTTCTGGATTTATCGTTGGATTCCCTTCTCTGTCCAGCGCGCAATCATCGGGCAATAACTTTTTTTCCTTCTTCGCTTTCAGAATCTTCCCTTTTGCAATATTGGTCGTTGCGGTGTCCAATAGAACCGGATGTTTCTTGGTTGGTATTGCAACGGAAACAGGGTTTGTACCAAGAATCGGCGTCTCCCCCCCAAAAGGTGCCATTGCAGGCTCTGTATTGCACATAACAATTCCTATCATATCTCTTCTTGCTGCCATTTCAGCATAATAACCCGCCATTCCAAAATGGTTCGTGTTATGAACCCCAATAGCAGCAATGCCGTTGCTACTCGCTTTTTCAATCGCAAGTTCCATTGCTTTCTTTGCAACCACTATTCCTAAACCGCTGTTTCCATTTATCAGTGCTGAATTGGCTGTTTCTCTTTCGGTAGTTATCGAGGTCTTTGTTTTTTGAAAACCGCGCTCGATGGAGCGGATTAATTTTGAAAATCTTAAGATGCCGTGAGAACCGAAACCGCGCATTTCTGCTCTTAAAAGTGCATCCGACACTACTTTCGCATCTTCTTCTGGAGTGCCAAGTTTGGTTAATACCTCTTCCATATCATGCCTTAAATCCTCTGGTTTATATCTCCTCATCTATACAAATAACTCCTCCTTTTAGTATGGGAATGGCATCGTATTTGTCTATCTGAGAAACAAATTCAACATCCTTCTTATAGCCGATTTCAATTAGATGTTTTGCGGTGTTACAGCGGCTAATGCACTCCTTCAAATACGCTTTGTTTATCTCCAATCCATCATTTAGACTGCTGTAAAGTGCCATTGCAACTGCAATATCCTCTGTTATTCCATGTGTGCTTCCCAGAACCAGTAAATTCGCACTCTTACCCTTCTCTTCTAATCGGTGCTTAATGGCAGTTAAATTCAAGCTTGAGCAGATGAGCGCGCTTTCTATTTTGGCCAATAATTCAGTGCTATTAGTTGTTTTTAAGGCGATTTTCTCGATGTTCGATTGTTCGATATACCCGAGTAACTCAACGGGAGAATTACCCAGGTCAAAATTGGGCAACTTTACTCCTTTATCTTCCCCCGCCAGGATATATCCCTCTTTTCTTAATTCAAAAACCATTTCTTCCCTATCAATAGGTATCACCTCTTTTACACCGTTTGCCAGAGCGGTAACAATCGTGCTCGATGCTCTTAATACATCAATGACCACAAGGATTTCCTCTATATCTGTAACCTTTCTGCGTAGAATATTATCGCTGCCGATAGTAATTCTAAATTTAGAGTCTGCCAAGTGTATCCCCTCTCAGTCCTCTTCTCAACGTTTCCAGGGGAATCACATCTTCTGGCTTTATATTACCGAGGTTAACTTCAGGACCGAGATTAAGTATCAAATAAACCTGCTGGCTCTTTTCCGGTGCTTCAAACATGATATTTTTCAATCCTATCCCCTCTGTGAGCTTATTTACCATGTCTTCCTTTATCTTCCCCTCCTTATCATAAACACCTATGCCTTTTCCCGATTCCCGTGCCTCCATTATCACTTGTGTTGCTCCCGCATCCAGATCACTTTTTGCTTCCTTTAATCGGTAATCTATCGTAAGCCCGGCATCTTCAAGTGGATCCTTCTTGCCTACCTCTGTAAATACCTCAAATCCCATATTTTTACATTCTCTTATTATTTCGCTTCTCTCTTCCCTGCTAATCCGTATAGAACCATCTGATATTTCAATAGAGCTGAGACCTACCTGACGGGCATACTCAAAAAATTCATCTACTTTCCTTTGCAGGTAAGCAATTTCAAACAATGTCCCTCCATTGCTTACCAGGATGCTGTTGTCCGTATAGAGCTGTATCTTTCTTCTGACTACCTCTTCCGAACAGAGTCTATGCGTGCCCCAGCCCAGCTTAATTATATCTATATATTCGGATGCGTATTCCATCAAATCTTGCGCGGCATGATAACCCAAACCCTTATCTAGCACCATCGTAAGCCCTACATCCCTCGGTTTTTCTGCTCTATTTACAATGTCTATTATTCCAAATGCCTTTCTTGTCATTGTATATATAGTATGGCTTTTTTCTATTTAAGACACAGATTTACACGGATTTACGCAGATTTATTTTTTCTCGTTTCTTGACCTCATTTCCTCGCCTCAAATAATCAACTGGTTCTGTGAGCAAGAATTCTTTTTCTATAATCTGATTTTTCAATTTTTTCGCAAGCTCGTTCGCTTTTGACCTGTTTGACTGTCTTAATGTTATGGGAACATCTTTATCATGTATTTTAATACGCCCCAAATTTCCTCTGAATGCACCTTCGGTGCATAAATGTACGCAGGCACCGCAGTTAAAACATCTATGCTCGTCAAAGCCTTTTGATCTGGAAAAAGCATTTGTAGGACAGTATTTCTCTACATCGCATAGATCACATTGTACACATTTACGGGTGTCAAAATGTATTTCCAAATCGGTATTTTGCCACACCGCGGCATAATTGCTCTCTACAAACGGTATTCTATCATGAATATCAGCTATTGGCAGCTTTACCTCTTCATCCATAATCTTAAGGTTAGAAAATACCTCTTCGCTAATTACAGGAACCGGAACAGCAATGGAAGTTATGCACTCTGGGCTTTTTGACGTGATAAATCCACCCATAAATTCCGCATCCATCTCGTGCATATCCGCAGTCACAGAAAGATTCGGTTTTTCTTCGCTACTTCTCGTTCCTTCCCCAATTACATATCCTGTTGCACCATTTACCATTATTCTTGTCCCAATACCAATTGTCTTTAGCAGAGGGTCGTTTTCCAGGGGGTTAATTTCTCCACTGCCAGTCACGGAAATTTCTTTGTAAGGTCCCTTCAATCCACTAACCGAGAAAATACTTCCAACTTCTCCTTCTTCTGGATTCACAAAAGCCATATAATTTTTAAATGCGCTGCGAGTGGTAATCATTCTGGCGAATTGTAAATCGTCTTTACTTATTTTTCGTTCGATTA
>WSZT01000027.1 GCA_013139985.1 Candidatus Methanophagales archaeon
AGGAAAAATATGATGGCCCTGGCAGTCCTGCATATCATCCAAAGGTCATGATGAAACTCCTCATTCAGTCTGGCATGCATAGCACATAATTTGAAGAGAATATGGATGCTAGATAAAAAGTCAAACTGAAGCTATTGGAGTGAATTCCGCAAAAATGGACGTAATAATCAATCATCCTTCAAAAATATGTGTAGTAGGATTAAAGGGGTATGGTCCCACATTTTATCTTCTTTTAGCAAAGGTTTAAGTATATGCCAAGTATAGTACTAATTGAAGTCAATTGCGGGACAGCCTCTTAAGTATGGGGTATGTGACTGCCTAAAGATATGAGGTGTATATGTTGACAAACAGATTCAAATTAGTTGATAGAGAAGAATATACTAATAGTATTAAATTAGCAGAATATGCAACTCCTTATCCTAAAAAACCTGAAGATGAAAAAAGGAAGTTTCTTGAAAAACCCTGCGATTATAGAAATGCATTCATAAGAGATAGAGATCGTATTCTCCATTGTGTTTCTTTTAGAAAAATGCTGGGTAAAACACAAGTTTTTATTTCAGAGAAAAACCCTAAGCAACGTAATAGACTAACTCATACTATGGAAGTATGGCAAATTTCTGTTTCTATTGCTATGATGTTGAAAGCAAATATACACCTTACAGAGGCTATAGCTTTTGGTCATGATTTAGGGCATACACCATTCGGTCATGCAGGTGAAAGTGCATTAAATTTATTAATGGAAAGTGACGACTTGGAAGGTTTTTCTCATAATGAACAAAGTGTAAGAGTCGTTTCTTTATTAGAAAGTCCCCCAAATGTTGAATTCTTAGATGGTGATGGGGCTGTTAAATACGGCTTAAATTTAACGAGTTATACTAGAGAAGGGCTTTTTAAACATACATGCCGATTTAATAAAGATTGTAAAAATAAAGAACTAATAAAGGAATTCGGAAAGGATAATGGTTCGATTGAAGCACAAATTGTAAATATTTCAGATGAAATCGCTCAATGTACACATGATTTACAAGATGTTTGTATGGCTAATGCAATAACAAAAGAAGAAATTATTAATATTTTCGATTCTTTTAAAATTTTATTAGGAGATAGACCTAGTCGTGGTAAGCAAAATATCTCAACGATTATTGGGACATTAATCAATGACGTTTCAAAAGAAGGCATAAATAAATTAAATGAAAAATACACTGGAGATTCGGGTGCACATGAATTTATCATTTTTTCAAAAGAAGGAAATAGGTTGAGAAAACATATTAAAAATCTTATTAATGAAAATGCGATACTTGGAGATGAAGTGAATACAATGAACTCGCGGGGCAGACATATCCTCAACGAACTTTATATTATGTTTAAGAAGGACCCATATTGCTTGCCAAAGGGCATTAAAAATGAATTTTCGCCTGTGCTCAAGAAAGAATTAAAAAATACAAAAGGATATGGAAAAACAGAAATATCAAATAAGGAAGATATTAGAGTAGTTTGTGATTATATAGCATCATTAACAGATAAAGAAGCAATAGATGCTTTCCATTCAACATTTTTATAGTTAAAATAGGGTAGATTCTTTTCATATACTCATAGTTATTATGAGACGATCTGATTAAAAAACTGATTTGATCAAACAGACGGAAGTTCAAACCCTCCAGCATCCGCACCGATGCTCCGCACCTTCCAGTGCGGAGTCAGTGACTGCGAAATGAAATGTTTATATTAATATAATTAATACTAGTAATTATTGCTCTAAAAAAAATATCACTTATAAAAGAAATGATTTGGTGAACCTATTATGGAAAAAGTTGAGCTCTTTTTAATACCGGATATCACATTTTCTGATCCCCCTAAATTCAGGGAATATCTTATTGAGAATTATAACCCTGCCCAAGTCGTTCATGACTTAACAATTATTGTAGGGATTACTAAGTATGACAAAATTGATTTTTTTAAAGCTCTTCAATCTTTTGGGTTCACGATAGTTCGCAATCTGGGCTCAGTTCGCCACATGAAATTTGATTCTGATGGAGGCCCTCTTGAATGCTATGTAACTCATGATACTGATACCGGAGTAGTAATTTTTTACACTAATTATCGGAAGACGAGGGAAGAGGAAATACCTAAAATTCGAGAATTTCTAGGTTCTGATGCAAATACATACTATTTATTTTTTAAACCCCGCCTCATGAAGGAAATAGCTGAAGAATTAATAGATAAATATGAAAACCTTGAGATTACGGCGTTTACTGCCCGCCGATTGTCCAATTCGCGTTTCGAATCACAAATTAGACCGAAATATGAACGAACGATCAGTTATTGGGGAAGTGATGGAAGAGAAGCACTTCAGGAATTGGGGTATCAATATGGAGTTTTACCAAGTAGATTTGTCGTGCATATTCCCGGAACGATAAAATTTACAGTCGATGATGAAGGCCTCTTTACTTTTGCTGAAGGAGATCTTAATATATTATTTGAGATTTTAGAAAAAGCCGTAAACGAATCTAGGAGAACTATTGATGCTTACAATAGTTCATCCTTTAAAGTTCTTCCTGTAAAAACAGCACGCCGGAGTTTTAACATTCCTAGCAGTACACCGGTTTCAATTCAACTTCAAGAAAAAATGGAATTCCATGATATGAAAGAATTTAAAAACAAGCTTAATAAAGAATATACCATTGTAGATTTCATCGCTAAAGAAGGATCGCTTTTTTTAAGTTCTGATGTGGTATCAAAATCGGGTTTTCAGTTTCGTATAAAAGCTGATGAAAATCATATCAGGATGTTCCCTGCTGACGAGATGATTTTTTCTGAGTTTATGAAGTTTTATGAATTCATTCTTCAATCAATTGATCCTATAGCAGAACTTGTAGTTTAGGAGGCTATTTTGAAAGGGGGAGGAGCTAACGTGGAAGACGAATTAAAGCGTCTGCGTGCGTCTAGATTTGGCAAAACCATCCAGGCACGATTGAAAGATATTGAGGAGAGCATCCAAAAAAGTGAAATGGAAGCATTTGAAAAGCACTTTGAAAGGTCCGGGTATCATGATAAATTAGTTGATATTTGTAACTCGGCTTTTGGACCGGAGAGTAAATGTTACACTGAGCTCGCTTATGCATTTGTTTCCTCGGAGCCTCTTATTGAACTTGGTGTGAAAAACTTTGATGTTCTAATTTATAATGAAAAAATAAAACGTGCAATTTTTGTAGAATGTAAAACTTCCACTTCAGGCCGTGGAAAATACATTTCTGGTGCATACGAAGCTAAAAGGGAAGTGATTGAAAATCAGACATATTTAGAGAATAAGCTGGGCGACGAAATTAGAACTATGGAGTTTGTTCTTTGCATCCCTTCAGAAAATGTGGAGCGTATAGTTCAAGAGCTTGAACGGCGGGAATGCAAAGGTGAGATTGATGTTGCTTCTGATGATTTATTGCTAATTTGGCAGGTCAACATGTTTTTTATAGAGCAGACACTCCAATTATTCACGAGAATAAATTCAAGAGACAAAACCTACGAAAGTCAACATAAGGATAACAAGTTGACCAAAATGTTAGGCAGTGGATATAACGTAAAATCCGAAGTATTAGTAAAATTCTATCCTTCCTCTCATCCCCTAGCTATAGGCAGTAAAATAGTTGTAGAAATAGTTAGAAACAACATGCGTGCTGATGCATCTCTTAAGGAGTTTTCAATAAATTCCGTAGAACAATTTTGTAAGTCTCCTACAAATCTTGCTCATTATGCTTGTGAAACAATTGGTAAAGAAATATCCGATCATTTTATAGGAGAAGGTAAAGCTCTTGGGTTAATTGAGAGTATAGAAGGAAGAGAAGGTTGGTTTCGATTAAAACTCGAAGGTAAACGCCTTAATACAATCCTAAATAACTATACAGAAGGCTATAAAAAACACTTTGTCACTCGCAAAACGAAAGAAAAAGCAGCAAAACAAGTCATCGAGGAACATCTCAAGGAATATCCAGATCTTTCAACCTATGGCGAAAAAGGGAACTAAAAAAATGAGCCTTTCTCTGAGGTCTCCTTCTTCAGAAGGAGGTCAGTGACTTGGAGCTTATTTATATTCATAATACCTCAACCCGTTCCAACAGCGCATCAAGAGGAACCGAATGTGTTTGTATCCCCACCACTTCATATGCATCCACGCCCATTGCCAGAGCGATAAGCTGAGCGTAATTTATAACAGGCAGTCCAATTTCCACGCCGCTTTCTCTTTCAATGAGCTCCTGGT
>WSZT01000213.1 GCA_013139985.1 Candidatus Methanophagales archaeon
AAAATCATTCACCTATACGGGAACGAAGTTAACCAACTAATTGGAGCTCATTCTTGTCTTCGCGATGCTAATACAATACTAGAACTATAATATATGTCAGCATAACAAAGGAGCATATAGTATAGCTTGCAAATGATAACTAAGTATATGGATAATGATACAAACCATCGCAAAATCCGCGGCGTGGACATGGTCGAGTTAGCGGAGAAATACGGCACACCGCTATATGTCCTTTTTGAAGAGCTAATCGAGAGCAATTATAAACAGTATCAAACTGCACTTAACGATGTATATAAAAACCACCTCATTTGCTATGCCGTAAAGGCTAATACAACATTTGCAATCCTCAAACTCTTAGCTGAGCTTGGTGCAGGCGCAGATGTAGCTTCGGAATATGAATTGCAATTCACACTTGATGCGGGCATACCACCAGCGAAGATAAGAGCAAATGGTAACTGCAAGAGCAAACAATATCTGGAAGAATGCATTAAGAACGGAATATTAATCAACGTAGATCCAGAAGAGGAATTAGACATAATAAATGAGACAGCACGAGATTTAGGAATGGCGGCAAAGATAAATTTGCGGCTTGCTGGTTTTCCGCTCAAGCATATAACGTCACCGGCAATAACAACGTCCAGCGAATGGAGTAAGTTCGGTATTCCGATTCAGCGTGCAAAAGAGGCCCTCCAAAAGGTTCTACGCTTAGATCATCTGATTCCTAATGGCTTGATGGTTCATCTTGGATCTCAGATTACAGATATGGGTGCATACCATCTGGTACTTGATGAACTGATAAAATTAGCGGCGGATGCCGATAAAATCGGCTTTGACGTTAAGGAAATTAATATAGGCGGTGGCTGTGGCATCTCATATCTTGGTAAAGAAGAATGGAACGGGATAAAGCGTAAAATTGCGGATACAAACGATGCTACTTGGGCTAATGAATTGATCGGGTATAATTGCAATAATGAATGGGTTAGTGAAGAGCTCTATTGCCCGTTCACGCCCGATACATTTATACAAAAATTGTTTAATGGTACTTATACCGCAAACAGAACTTTTAAGGAGCGATTGGAAGAGTTAGGACTTCCAAAAGTGGTAGTTGAGCCGGGAAGAAGTCTTGTCGGTAATGCACAAGTAACGTTAGTAAGAGTATGCCATGTAGGAGCAACTCCAAGTGGGCAGAACATAGTTCATGTAGATGCGGGCGTTAATCATCATTCCCAGAATATTTTTGTTCCGGAACAACTACATAGAATGGAGATTGCGAACGACATAGACTCAGACGCGAGTTTTGAAACTTTTATTGCCGGTAATTTGTGTTATACCGGCGATTTGCTTTGTCGGATAAAGAATAGGTTGAACGGTAAGCCAAAAAGAGGTGATTATATCATCATTTACGATACAGGCGCCTATTCCGATTTCTTTGCTTCTAACACTAACTCATTTCCGAGGCCTGCTAAGGTAATGGTTACCAAAGCGGGAAAGGATAGGCTATTAGTAAAACGAGAAACTCTGTTTGATGTGTTCCATAGAGATGTGGATTGGAGAAAGCTAAATAAATAATAGGTTTATTTAGGACGCAGATTTACACGGATTTAATAAGATTTTCAAATCAGAATTGCCCGTGTTTTGAATATGCTGTTTTGATTTATACGCATAAGCCAACACCCCCTATTATTTCTCCGCCTCTTTCAGTTCCCCTTTTCTGCTCATTGTCAAATCTAAGCGGTTAAACTCTTCCGTGTTAGGCAGGATAATGTGCAGTTCAGAAGTATAATCTACGGTTAGTTTAGCGTCTTTAACGATAAATTCAAGTACGTGCCCACCTGCGGTTCTATCCTCTGTAATGAAATACAAGTGATACCCAGGCCAGGGACACCAAAGTCAGCATAATCCTTTTTAGCTCGCCATAGGTGATTACACCGTCATAAAGGCCATTTAGTATCGCATCAATATTCCTCATGGATTTCAAAGGAGATACATGTTCTCCGCTTCCCGTAATAGATCATCTCTAAACTTTGGATGTGCAATGCTGATGATGTCAAGTGCCCTCTTACGAGTGGACTTGCCCTTTAGATTGACCACCCCGTACTCAGTGACAAGATAATGGGTATCCATCCTTGGGGTACTAACTGCGGTGCCGGTTTCAAGACGTGGTACGACACGAGAGACCTCTTTGCTCTTAGCGGTGGAATAAAAAGCCAGTATGGACTTACCGCCATGAGACCCAAAAGCGCCTCGCACAAAGTCTAACTGTCCCCCTGTCCCGCTGAACTCTGAGCCACCAAGGAATTCGGCATTGCACTGACCGAGAAGATCCACCTCCAGGATGGAGTTGACTGAGATCATATTATCATTTTTAGCAATGATTGCAGGGTCGAGGACATAGGAGGCGGGATAGCTTTCCATGCTTGGGTTATCATGCAGAAACTCATACATCCTCTTAGTGCCAGAAGCCACAGTAAAGATATTTTTCCTCGGGTGCAGTGTTTTCTTTCTGCCTGTAACAACCCCTTTCTCGATCAGGTCAACCATGGCAGGCACAAACAGCTCTGAATGAATGCCGAGGTCATTATGCCGATCTAGATACCGAGCAACTGCATTAGGCAGACCACCTATTCCCAACTGGATAGTAGCTCCATCGGGTACCAGATCAGCAACATATCTGCCAATAATTGCGTCCTCAGGCTTTGGCTCTGGTGGTATCATCTCCAGAAGTGGGACATGATTCTCCACAATGGCGTCAACCTCGGAGATGTGGATGAGCGAGTCCCCAAAGACACGGGGCATGTTCTCATTTACTTCCACAATAAGCCTTTTGCAATGCCTGGCTGCTGTGGATGTATAGTCATTTGCGGTGCCGAAGCTAAAGTAGCCGGCCTTATCCATTGGGGAAACGGTGGTGATAGTGACATCTATCTGCATAGAATCACGTAATAGTCTTGGCAACTGAAATAAGTAAATAGGCACGAAATAGTTAAGCCCGACCTTGACTAAAGCTCTATCTGAACCGCTCACAAACCACGTATATGCCTGAATACAATCAGAAAGGTCCGGAGCGAGGACCGTTTTGGCTGCATGCGCCTGTGGCAGAAAGGAGAAGATTTCGAGCTCTTTCAGATCATCTTCTCGTGCTCTAGCGGCAATAGCAAAAAGAAGGGCAGGGGGTTCTGCTATACTCATGCCCTGTACAATGGTATCGCCGCTCTTTATTCTCTCAACCGCCTTTTGTGGTGTGGTCAGCTTTTGCCTGTATTCTATGGTATATATATTCATATTGCTACCTCCATTAGAGACATACTTATCATTGAGTCTACATCAATATTAGATGGAATTTCTATCCCACCGTCGATGATTTCCTCTCGTATTTCTCCTATTTCATCTTTCTTTTCATCTGTGACTATAGGTAGAGCGTTATCGAGGCTGAGCCCGACACCGCCTTCTTTCAAGCCCCGCGAGCGGATCCCACCCTCAAAATCACCTTCTGCCATATCTTTGATAACATTAAATACCGCTACATCTGTGCACTTCAGTGTGCTTACCAGCACGTTATCCGGTGCAAGATCCCTCTGATCTATATCAGCGCCAATAGCATATAAATTACGCTCTTCCGCCGCTTCGATAACGCCCACACCACTTGCACCAGCAACACCGAAAACAACATCCGCACCGTCATCATAAAGCTCTA
>WSZT01000188.1 GCA_013139985.1 Candidatus Methanophagales archaeon
GATTGCCGTTTCACTCGCTTTTAACGCAGCCTCTAAAGTTTCGGCAAGGAGCCATATGTTCCCACCCATTACGCCCTTCTTATACCCTATGCGATGCTCCACGAGGAACTCGCCCATCATTATCGGCACCGCTATTACATCTCTTCCGAATCTGCGTTCTATTGTTTCGTAGCCATCGCCACAATGCCCGATTCTAGCCATGGTATCAATTTTCACTTCTGAATCAAGCGCATTGAATACCGAAGTCATAGGCACTACCAGTATCCCCTGCCGTATCCGTTTTGATATTTCATAGTCTAGTTTTTTAACCGCATTCTCGCCATAGTTCACCCATAGCTGAACCAGTGCACCTTTTCTACCGTCTGGTGTTTCGTCTTCGTTCAACCATTTCTCCACCCCACCTTCCGATTCACCAAAGACTGTGGAAGGCAATGCAGTGGCGCCGAAAGCTGCTCGTTTCAAGCTCTTATCATCTCTCGCGGTTATACATATCCTTGCGACTAAACCATCAAACGCCTCGCAATAAGTCTTCTCGATCTCCATTTTTATATGCTATATAAAGTATACCTTCTACCTATAAATTTAATTTAGGACGCAGATTTACACTGATTTACACTGATTTAATTGGGGACTGGCAGGCCTATTTTTAACGGCATTGCTCGTTTCATCGTATTTTTTGGTAAAGCTTTTTGCTTGCAAAAAGGTTTGTGTTAATCTGTGTCAATAAAATAATTTATTTTCTTGTTTTTATCTATTAATTAGAGAAGACGTGAAAATAAGAGTGGGAATAACCGGGAAGCCGAAGATAGGGAAGTCAACGATTATAAAAGAAGTAATAAGGCGATTGAAAGAGGAAGGGATGGCTGTGGGTGGTATGCTTACTTCCGACATACGTGAAAGCGGCAGGCGAGTAGGTTTCTCCATAGAAGACATAACTTCCGGCGTGAAAGGCATTCTGGCACATGTGCACCAGCAAGGCCCAAAAGTGGGTAAATACGGGGTAAACATAATTGATTTAGATTCCATCGGTGCAAACTCGATAAAAGATGCGGTAGCAAGTCCTGATATAGCAGTGATCTTCGTTGATGAAATAGGGCCTATGGAGCTGAAGTCAATGCGTTTCATCGCTGCTGTGGAAGAAGCGATAAAAAGTGGTAAACATCTCATTGTTTCTGTGCATCAGAGGTCGGAGCACGAACTGGTAAGGTGGATAAAACGCAATTTTGAGATAATTGTTGTTACGGAAGAGAACAGGGATGAGATTCCTATGATCTTAAGTGAAAAAGTGTTTGGCTTTGATGAATCAGCACAAGAAAGGGTAGATTTTTGATGAGAGAAAGTTTCCGGCTAAAAGAGACTTTTGTATGGATAACCGCAGACGAAAAGAGGCACATAGAAGCTGCAAAAGATGAAATAAAAGAACGCAGAAAAGATTTGGAACGATTTGTGCGCTGGCATCCTTACTTCCTTGTAACACTTGAAAGCTACCCGGTAGATGAGGCAGAAAGCGGTAATGATAGTATATCTGCGATAGTGCGAAGAATGATAGAGTCATCGGAAAAATTCGGCTTAGGGCCGATGTCAGCAGTTGCCGGTGCTTTAGCTGAGTTTGCGGTAGAAGCAATGCGAGATGCCGGGGCGACATACGCAATGGTAGATAATGGTGGCGATGTTGCATTGATAAGTGACAGAGAACTACTTGTAGGCATATATGCAGGCGAAAGTCCCTTCTCAAACAAGATTGCACTCAAGCTAAAACCTTCCGCCTCTATGGTGGGGATATGCACATCCTCGGGTACCGTAGGACATTCCATAAGCTTTGGACACGCAGATGCAGCAACGGTAATAAGTAATAGCGCATCTTTGTCCGATGCCGCAGCTACGGCGCTATGCAATTCCGCCACTGATGCACAATCTATCTCAAAGGCATTCCACGCGATCAACCACGTGGAAGGCGTTGAAGGTGCGCTTGTAATATATAATGACAAGCTAGCAACATGGGGCAGAATTCCTGAAATAGCGCGTTTATAACCATAAGATTACACAATTACCAAAAAAGTTTTTATATACAAAAGACCAACATAAAAGTGGAGGAAGAGCTATGACTATAAGTCTAGAATTTATAGAATCATGTGAGAATCCGGGTATGTGTGGTCCCTGGTGCCTCTTCCCGCTTACAATCTTCCTGTTCGTGGCTATAGTGATTATACTGGGATTCGCGGAACGGCGTATAGTTGATTGGTATACTACTTTAACACAAATTAAGAAACGCCTGGACGAAAATGAAGTTCAACAATTTGATTAGATATATACCCATTTTTTTCGTTACTAAAAGCGAGCAGGGATCTATATTTTATATCTTGTGAGGGCGTACATATATATATCCTATGTCGGCTTATATCCAACAATTTTATTAAGATGAAAAAGGACGAGTAAGAAATGAACGGCAATTCGGGCACCGTCAAGTGGGAAGAAAAGGAATTAGAAAAAGTTTCTTTTGCTGAAGGGGTTAACGTGAAAAAATTGAAACAACTCCTTGGGGCAGGTCGAGTGGTAATCCCCAGAAACGCAAAGAGGGCAGAGAAGAGAGCTATAACGCTAAAAGCTATTGGCGCTGGGATGAGTATGAAAGTGAACGTTAACGTGGGTACGTCAAAGGATTATGTTAGTGCCGAGGAAGAAGTGAGAAAGGCAAAGGTTGCGGTAGAATACGGCGCTGATGCTATAATGGACCTCTCTACTGGCGGGGACCTTAAAGAAACCAGAAGGACCATTTTGAAAGAGGTAGATGTACCGGTTGGGACGGTTCCGATCTATCAAGCGGCTTTAGAGAAGGCTAACGTAAGAGCAGTAGTGGACATGAGTTCAGATGACCTGTTCAACGCGGTAAGAAACCATGCAAAAGACGGAATAGACTTTGTTACCATTCATGCAGGTGTCAATCAGAATTCGCTGGCACGATTAAAACTTAGCGGTCGCATATTAGATGTTGTTAGTCGCGGTGGCGCGTTCCTCGTTGCTTGGATGATACATAACGAGCGTGAGAATCCATTTTACG
>WSZT01000120.1 GCA_013139985.1 Candidatus Methanophagales archaeon
TGATTTTAGTCTTCATCGCTTTATATCTATTGTCCATGTTTATAGGTAGGTGGCTTGCACCATGAAATTAGGTGCTTCTGATTTGCTCAATAAATATCTTGCGGTATAATTTCTGAGCACACTGCACCTGCATATTCTAAATGTTTTTATGGTGTAATAATATTAAAGAAATAATAAATTAAATAAGTAAAAGCAAAAAAGGGGATAAAAATGGATTTCTCAAAAGAGAAGCGGGTAAGAGATGTAATGACGCGTGGAGTTGTTACTGTCCCGTTTGATACACCTGTAAGTGAAAGTGCCAAGCTCTTGGTAAAAGAAGATATATCTAGTATTGTAGTAACTGCGCCAGACAACGAAGCGGTAGGGGTTATATCTGAGATTGACCTCATAAAAGTTTTTGACAAAGATTGGGACAAATTAACGGCTGAAGAGGTCATGTCTACCTTTGTGAGGGCAATAGACCCGGAAATGACGATAAAGAAAGCTGCAGATATTATGAGGGATTTGAACATCCACAGGTTATTGATACTTCATAAGGCACCAGGCCGAAGTTATGATGTTCCCGTAGGGATATTATCTGCAAGTGACATACTGAGAGCGAGGGTCAAATGAAGAGCAGATGCCGTTGAGAACAACTCCATAACTTGACTTACGAGAGGGCTTTAAATTAAATATCGATTACAACCCGTTGCAGAAACAATGAACAGATATTTGGTTTTCCCCTTTCTATCTCTTCCTTTAATTTTTCAACTATTTCCTCTTCACTTTCTTTATTTCTTTTTGTGGATACCGAAAAAAGATTGTTTTGGAAAGAGATGTCGGGGTTCTCATCTCCTATCTTTATTTTGAATTCAACTGTCTTTCCAACTTCCATGTTCTTTTCAATAATTTTTAAAATGTCATTTGATAAACTAAGGAATTCTCCGGGTTCTGGGCATGTGTTGCATCGCTTGTAACGATCTTCTTAATCAAAAAATAAAGGGGGGAATACAGACAGATCCCTCCTCTCCTGCTTACAGCTCTCTTGTAAATGCAACCCAGGTTTCCGTGGTTGAGACATCTCGGCTATCGTGAAGGAAATCTTCAATCACTTTTGCGTCTTCCGCCTCGTAAATCCATATCGCATCATACCTGCCCAGTGTGTGATACACTTGCAGGAACTTGACGCCTGTGGGTGGATTTTTAAGTATCTCGTCGCCGAATTTTTTCGCTGCTTCTATCATACCCGGATTGACTTTCACGCATGTTATGAATAACATCTTTTTCTATCGCCTCCTACATATATTCCTTAAGGATTTACGAGTATTAATAACTTTCGGTTTTTTAGAATAGATATTTTCTTACGTGCTGTGGCTCTCCTGTCAGTATATTTCTAAGGCTTACAACGCCTACGAGCTCTTCATCGTCAATCACAAGCAGTCTTCTTATGCCCTTCTCAACCAAGAGCTTGCCCGCATGCCTAAGGGATGCATCCACCTCGATGGTCATCAAGGGGGAGGACATTATCTCTTTCCCTTTTAGCTTACTTATGTCTCTATCCTTCAGTATAACTTTCGTCACTATGTCACGGTCAGTAACAATTCCTACTGGTTTATCTTCTTCTGTTATGACCACGCTTCCTATTCCCGACATTTTCATGATTTTTAATATTTTAGCGACTGATGCATCTCCTTCTTCAGTGATAGCCGGATAGGTCATTACATCTCTAACTTCTAACATTAATTCCGCTGCCATTTTCTTCTTTCACCTTCCTCTTTACTACACATATATGTTTGATATAATAGGTTATATTTTTTTCGCTTTTTTCATCGCGCACGCAGATACTCAAAATAGATGTTTTCTCACATGCACGGACTCTCCAGTCAATATATTTCTAATACTTATAGCAGATGACGTATGACTTCTACCTATAAATTTAATTTAGGATGCAGATTTACACAGATTTAATTTCTTCTGCGTTAATCAGTGTTGATCTGTGTCAATATTTAATTTTAAAAAATATCAATGGGGGTATGAAAAAACGATTGCCCCCTGTTCAAAGTTTCTTTTAACAAAAAGTTTGGTTTATTCGCTACACCTTCTGCTCTCCTTTAACTACCAATAGATAATCCCTGTGCATCTCCATCAGATATTTCGTTAACCATATTATCGCGCAATAGAATACCACCAGCACAAAGTATCTTATATCCCTATACAGGAAATCCTGCGGCACCACTGCTTCTACTACGCCTTTTACGCCTGCTAACCTATACCATCGCATCCCGTAGTAGACTATGACATACGTGTTTATCGTCATTAGACCAAAGGCGATCCACTGGTAAATCTTGCACAATCTTAACCAGCCCTTCAGTTCCCTGCTCATTAAATATATGTACGCAAAGATAGACCAGCCCATTATAAAAAGGGCTATACCCGAACACAGACTCTCCCAAAGCGCAATTTGGCCATCCAGACTTATGCCTAACCGCCATAGAATCGCTATCACAAGAACGGCAATCAAAGAGCGTTTATCCATTACAGCGTTACTAACGGTTTCTTTTATACCCATCTTAGCAACCTCAACCGCTTTTCTTTACAATGGTCCATATATAGAACATACCCTATATAAAACTGTTTTTTTTCCAACGACAAAATACATACCTATGACATGGTCCCAAAGCTACGACAAATATCGAAACCTTTATAAGGTATAAGTTGTGTATATGAAGACAGCGTTACTATCGAGATAAAGAGGATATGAAGATGGCGTCCCCAAAAGAGACAAAAGAGGTGGAGGAAAGGAATGGGCAGTAAATTCTTTGGTGCACTGAAATGTTTTTTTAAAAGCCCCGCGGGCACAATGAGGCTCATGATGTCTTTGGAGCCTAATGATCCGAAAGCGGTGGAATCAGTAAAGACGAATTGCCCCGGTGTAGACGTGGAAAGTGTAGGTTTTTATGCAGGTATCTTCTTAGCGCTTGTCTTCCTTGCATTTTGTATGTTGGCGTATGCTATGTCGCTACTTTACAACAAGGGCATGTTAAACATTTAAATTTGCGCTTTTTTTTGGTACTGTATAATCCTTGTATGCCTTATCTAAGAACGTAGATAACACTATTGCAGTACAATAAAATATTATCAACATAATGTATCGTATATTTCTGAAAAGGTAATCAAGTGGCACATAAGTCACCGATACATCTCCCAGGCCTAGTATTAATATATACCCTCTCATCCCGTAGTAAAAGATAGCATAAATGTTTATCGCCATTAGACCAGCGGCAATACCCTGGATGACCCTAGTCAGTTCTATCTTGCGTTTCGCTTTCACTGATAACGCGCATACATAACCGAAGAGAAACAAGCCCAATAGGAGCAGGATAACACATGAGATTGCACTTTCCCTAAAGGATATGGTATGGTCAAAGCTTATAGCAATCCGCCATAAAATCGCTGCTACTACTATCACTGTTAATGTCCGTTCATGCATCGTCACCCATAATACGGATTCTTTCATGCTCCCTGCATGACCCTTTGGTTCTTCTTTGATAAGCAATTGGTGCTTATCCCGCATCTCCTTTAAGTACCTCGCCGTCCATAATACAGAACAGTAACACAACACTAACATGAGGTATCTTACATCGCGGAAAACAAAATCCATCGGCATATATATTTCTTCATGCAGTAACCTGAACCATCGCATCCCATAGTAAATAGCCACATAGATATTTAACACGAGAAGGCTAGCGGCAATACCCTGATAAATCTTTCTTGTCACTGGCCAGTCAGTCGGCTTTCTAGACGTACAATACATGTAAGCAAAGAGAACCCAGCCCAATATGGAAAGCGTAATACCGGAACACGCACTTTCACAGAACGATATACTCTCATCTGCGCTTATGACTCTTCGCCATAGAATCGCAATCCCCACTATCAATATCAATATCCGTTCGTCGGTTACCCATTTGAATATGGATTCTCTCTTGCGCATCTTCTCATATCCTAGCTCGTACCTCTACTAATCAATAGCATTACAAACTAAATTCCAGGATCTCAAGTCAAGTCAAGGAAGGGGCATTCTCTGCCTCATGCCTCTTTCTTTGTCAAGTACTCACATTCCCCGGAGGCTTTTTCCAGATACTTGGAAAACACTATGGTTACGCAGAAAAATATCGCCAACACAAAATATCGTATATCTCTAAAGACATAAGCCATTGGCGCTATAGCTGCCTCCGTAGCTGGATACAACTGTAGTAAGGTATACCACCTCATACCATAGTAAACGAGAACATATATGTCTACAGAGAATATAGCAAAGGCAAACCCTTGATATATCTTTGCTACGCTTGGTCTGGTTGTTCTCACAGCCAATGAACTTATGTACCCGAAGAGAACCCAACCCAACATGGAAAGAGCAATGCCTGAGCACATACTCTCCCAGAGCTCTATCTGTCCGTCAAGACTTATGACGGCGCGCCATAAAAATACCACACCCAATATCACTATTACTGTTCGTTCATCGGTAATTACCCTGAACATTGTCTCTGCCGCACCCTTCCTTCGCGTCTCCGGCATATCTTCGGTTATCAACATGTAATTATCGTGCATCTTCTTTAGATGTCCGGTCGCCCAGATAATACCACAATACGCCAGCACTAACATGGCGTATCTCAGGCTCCGGAGAAGGTAATCGCTTGGCATATAGGCTTCTACATAAGCTTCCATTCCCGCCATTAATCTCGGCCATCTCATTCCGTAGTAAATAAGAACATAAAGATTTAAGACACCTGTGCTAATGGCGAGCCCCTGAGCCAATTTATTCGATATTAGCCAGCTTGTATCTCGCTTAGACATGGCATAGAGATAACCAAAGATACCCCAGCCAAATATCATGAGAACAACGCCTGAGCAGACACTTTCCCAAAGCGCTATCGTACCATCAATGCTTACATAAGTTCGCCATCCAATCGTCACAAGCGCTATCACTGCCAGAGTGCGCCAATCCATCATTATCTCTGCGAGCGTTTTCGATGTGCCCATCTTTATCTTGAAACACCTATCCCTTATTTATCTCTTATTCTCTTTATAAGTTTTGAATGTGAGGAGGGTATATAAATATCTTTCGATTTTTTTCTGCATACAACGCCTTTTCCGTACTCATCTTTGTCAATTCACACTCTGCATTTTGCGACCAAAAGCTTAAAATCTACAAGCTCAAACTTTTTCTTTATTATGCCAAAACGGCAATAATAAAAGGTGGGAGGAAAAAGATGCAGAAGAAGAATTTATTTGATGCACACGAAAAACGGCAGGGGATGAGCGAGGGATGAGCGAGGAAGTACAATTTGAAGAGGTCTTGCGTTCTCTCAGAAGGAGCCGAGTAAGGACTGAAGTCGTAATGTATCTCTATAAGATCTATCCAAATGCTTCGTATCCTGCGGAGATTTCCAGAAACACCGGGATAGACCCTACAAATATCCTGGGTGGGCTGAGGGGGATGGGGAACAGGTTCGATGCAGGGAATTCTCTGCTCAAACAAGGCGTTGTGGAGAAGGTAGAGCGAGAAAAGGCGATATACTATCGGCTTTCTGAACAGGGTAAATCGTTGATTGAAAGCATTCAAAAAGGATAATCAAAAGCGGGCTAAATTTCCCTTAAGGGTTTTTATCCAAGGCATCATAAATGGGTGGAAGGACTTTGCACCTAAACCCTAATATTGTGCGACTTTGGGTGCGGGTTTCTGATTTAAAGCGCAAAAGATAACTGCTCAATATTCGGGGGATTTAAATTCCAAACTACAAATCCCAAATGCCAAACAATACTCGATATCAAAATCCCAATGTTCAAAACAAACTTTTTATTCATGGATTTTGAAATTGTGATTTGGTGCTTTCCATCATTTATTGAGCAGGTTATGCAAAACTAGATATACAAGAGAAAACCGAAAAGCTTCTATATACCTACATATATACACACACATGTAGGCACATGTGTGCGGGCCAAAGAGTGGGAGAAAATATTTGGGGGGTAGAAAAAGAAAATGGGGATGAATAGAATTTTTGGTGCGTGGAGATGTTTTGGTAAGAACACCGGAATAGATCCTACGAAAGTTCTTAAATGTCTGAACGGGACGGGTTGGTTTGGTGCGGCAAAATCTCTGCTCAATCAGGGCGTTGTGGAGTAGATGGAGCGTGGAGAAGGGACATACTATCGGCTTTCAGAACCTTCCCCCTTCCACCGAATTATGAGCGGATACTTGCAAACCTCGCCTACCCATACACTTGCATATGGAGATACCTATGCATCAGCATAGCTTTCTTGGTAAAACTTATAAAACGTGGTAAACTACGTTGTATTGGTGACAGCAATGATCGGGAAGATACTAAAAATAGTGCTGATAGGAATAGCGGTAGTATTGGGTGTAGCCTTGGTATTGTTTATGTATGATGAACAGATCATGGGTTTCTATCTCGTATTCGGTGTGGTAGGAGTAGGATTCTTTCTGGTAGCGATGCAGATATTGTCGCTAATACAAAGGGAGGGGCAGCAAGATGATTGATATTAGTAGTATTGCAAATATACCGCCTTTTATCATTTATTTCCTCGGAGCTGCGTTATTACCACTGTTCGGTAAGGGCAGCGCGAGGAAGGTGTATCTTATTCTCTTAGCGGTGGTGGGGTTAATTGGTGTGGCGGTATTAGAACCACACGTAGGTTGGGTATTCCCCGTTCTACCCGGATTAGATCTGACATTCTTATATGTTGACCGATTGAGCCTGATAATGGGCTATATATTTGCCATAATCGGCGCTGCTGCGATATTATATTCGTTAGACATAGTAAAAGAGAATGGCGAGCTTATGTGTGGCTTATTATATTTAGGAAGCGCGATGGGCGCGGTATTTGCCGGCGACTTCTTCACGCTCTATATCTTCTGGGAGATAATGGCGTTCGCTTCGCTCGGGTTGATCTGGTACACCCGGACAGAGCGGGCAACGAAGGCGGGGATGCGATATATACTGTTTCATTTGTTCGGTGGATGTGCACTTCTTGCGGGGATAATAATAAATTATATGGGCACAGGCGCTATCTCGCTAGTACCTGGAGCTTTGGGCATAGGTCATTTCCCGGTGGAACTGGGCCTAGGGTATTTCCTCCTGCTTATTGGAATAGGCGTGAACACGGCATTCATATTTCTGCATACCTGGCTGCCGGATTCATATCCGAAGGCAACACTCGCGGGTGCAGTATTCATGTGTGTATTTACGACAAAGACGGGCGTATATGTGCTTGCGAGGACTTTCCCGGGTGCAGAACTTCCGCTACTCGGTAGTGATGTCCCGTTTTTAGCATACATGGGCGGCTTGATGTGTATTTATGGAGTTGTATTTGCACTGTTGCAGAATGACGTGCGGAAACTTCTCTCTTATCATATCATATCTCAGGTGGGCTACATGGTAGCAGGGGTAGGGATAGGCATGGTTATAGCACAGGGGGAAATTACACACATGGGAATAAACGGCGGAATTGCACACGTTTTCAACCATATCCTGTATAAGGCACTGCTGTTTATGTGTATGGGGGCCGTGATATATCGGACAGGAAAAAGAAACCTCACAGAACTCGGGGGACTGGCGAAGAAGATGCCGGTGACGATGATAACATGCGTAATAGCAGCACTCTCTATTTCGGGTGTTGTCGGGTTTAATGGATTCGTGAGTAAAGGAATGGTAATACACGCCGCGGAACTGTCACACATGCATATTCTTACACTCGTTTTGATGTTGGGTTCAATAGGTACTCTTCTATCTTTCTTGAAACTCACTTATTTCACCTTTTTCAAGAGAAATGATGAGATAGAAGCAAAGGAAGCACCGTTATTTATGCTTATTCCAATGTGCGTTGTAGCTTTCCTTTGCATTGCTTTCGGTGTGTATCCCCAGCTGCTTTACGCTATTCTTCCGTATCCGGTTGTTCTCTATGATGCATACACACTCGCGCATATCGTAAGCAACTTGGAGTTATTGGCGGTGACCACGTTTATGTTCTTTGCATTTAGAGTACTGATTATGCCACATGAGCGGATAACGTATGATATAGATTACATATATCGGAAGGCCGGAAGAGGTATTATATGGTTCTGCGAGAAACCACTGACGGCTTTTGCTAGTGCTATGGACAGAGGAGTACATAGGCTCACCGATTCTGCTGTTTGGTTCAGTAGGAATCCTGCGGCGGCTTCTGTAGTATTGATAACAGCGACATGCACAAAGTTGCGGAACCCGTTTGCTTCTGAAGATAATGGGCAAGAGCGTGATCGGAAAGAAGAGAAGCCGCAACTTGTGGACGAGCCGATGGAGAAATTAAGCATAGGGGCCGGAGTGATGATAGTGCTTCTCTTCTTCGCTATTTATTTAATCGTTATGTTCATACACGGGTGGCTGTCACCATGAAACCACAAGATTACACAGATTCTCATAAAAAAGGAATTTTTATAAGCAGGTATGGATTATTTATTTATTTAAGATAAAATGCAACTCTTCAAGTCAAGATATGGGATTATGCCTGCTTGTGATGTGAAAGATATAGGCGAGTTAAAGCGGATAGTAGAAGAGACAAGCGACATAGAAGGTGTAGTGGGTTATAAAGTAGGGGCTATATTAGCATTGAAGTATGGATTACCCCTTATATGTGAAATGATTACATCATATACTGATCTTCCGATAATATACGACCATCAGAAATTAGGGTCCGACATCCCCGAAATATGTGGTGGCGACATATTAGCGGTTTGTAAGGCGGCGGGGATAAGTTCGGTCATAATATTCCCGGAAGCGGGACCTGAAGCGTTAAAAGCAGCCGTTATTGGTGTAGGAACCGAAAAGCTAAATGAAAAGGTTAAGGGCTGTTTTAAGTTCGGCTTAACGCCGATAGTTGGTGGCGAGATGACACACAGCAAATATCTACGAAGTGAAGGCGGTTATATCGCCGATGATGCACCAAAGAGGATGTATATGGACGCTACAAAGTTGGGGGTTGAGCATTTCGTGATTCCAGGGACTAAAATAGAAAAGATGAGGGTGTACTGCACATTATTAGAACAGGAACTAAAAGAGCCGAATTTTCTCTTCCCGGGAATAGGTAAAGAACACCAGGGTGGCGATATAGTAGCGGCATTTGAAACGGTAAAGCATTTCCCGAGCTATGCGATCGTAGGTAGGGCGATATACGCGG
This sequence comes from Candidatus Methanophagales archaeon, assembly GCA_013139985.1. Lineage (GTDB taxonomy): Archaea > Halobacteriota > Syntropharchaeia > Alkanophagales > Methanospirareceae > Methanophaga. Next base: position 9,214 of record WSZT01000120.1, read on the forward strand.
CAAAAGACATCAAAGAAGCCACAAAACGGTTATGTGAAGTAACCCAAAGCTTTTTATGAAGTATAAATAAGGCCCATAAGGCTACGAGATATATATGATATGAGATATACGAAAAATGAGACAGTACATAGATAAATTAGCGCGAGAAGGAAAGGTAATAGAAATAGGGGATGCAGTGTCATCAAAATACGAGGTTGCATCTATATGTGCAGCACATGAGCAAAAAGGTCAGCCGGTTCTTTTCCACGCTGTTGACGGTTCGCATAAGGTCATAATGAACCTAGTTGGCGGGCGAAACACACTGGCCGAGTTGTTTGGTACAACAACTGCAAATACCGTGCAATTCATGGCTAAAATAGCAGAAGGTGGCGAGGGCGGCACGGTGAACATAGTAGCGGATTCACCGACGAAAGAAGTGGTTAAAGAGCCGGATTTGGGCGAGTTCCCGATATTAACATATTTCAGTAGAGATGGCGGCGCGTATATCACGAGTGGTGTAGTTGTTGCGGAGTTAGATGGCGTGAGAAATGCATCGTTTCACCGAATGATGGTATTAGACGATAAACGATTAGCCGCGAGGCTTGTCCCTTCCCGGCACTTGTATATGATGCATCGTGAAGCGATAGAAAGAGGTGAGGAATTGAAAGTAGGAATAGCAATCGGAGTGGATCCTCTGATCCTTTTGGCGGCAGCGACAAGAGTGCCACCGGGCAAGGAATTTGAATATGCCTCGGCATTGAAAAAGGAACCGATAGAGCTTTTCAAATTGGATAACGGTGTGGCAGTACCTCATGCGGAAATCGCCTTTGAGGGGTTCATAGGAGACGAGCGTGCAAAAGAAGGACCATTTTTGGATATTACCGGTACATATGACAAAATAAGGTCTGAGCCGGTTATCACGCTTACACGGATGTATCACAAAAGAGATCCGATTTATCATGCTATCCTTCCTTCAGGTGCGGAGCACAAGCTGCTTATGGGCGTGCCGTACGAACCTTTGATCTTTAGAGCGGTAGAGCGTATGGCACGAGTGAAGAATGTCTTCTTGACAGATGGCGGATGCTGCTATTTGCATGCGGTAGTGCAGATAAAGAAGGAAAAAGAGGGCGAGGCAAAGAATGCAGTTATCGCTGCTTTTGCCGCTCATCCCAGCCTAAAACGCGTTGTCGTTGTGGATGACGATATAGATATATTTAACCCTAATGATGTGGAGTATGCAATAGCGACTCGGGTTCGATGGGATGAAGATGTGGTGTTGATACCGAAAGCAAAAGGTTCTTCACTTGACCCTTCTACTTTAAATGGGCTGACATCGAAGCTCGGAATAGATGCGACGAAGGTGCTAGGTGAAGAAGAGCGATATGAGCGGGTTGTAACTGCTCAATCTTCCATGGGCTCATAAAAGACGATTTTTAAGATTTAAAAATTCGCGGCAGACATTTTCAAACACGTGTCCGAGATAGCGGTTATAAACTGCCTTAATTTCCGTAACCGAAAAAATTGCCTCTTCTATAAATGTTATATTTGGATTAATGAACAGGAACCAGAAATTTCGTCTTTGTATTTGCAAGAAGGACATCCACTATCCTCTGGAGTTCGGAAACAACTTTCGGGTTCTCTTTTATCAGTTTTGGAAATCTTTGAGCTTTTTGAGATTGTTCTCTTCGGTTGCCAGATAATAGATAAAATCTTTCCCTTTTACACTGGCAAGTGCAAGCGTTGTCTTTCCTATTCCTCTTCGTCCGTAGATAACATATAAATCCAAATCGGGCCCGTCTAATTTCGCTTTAATTGCATCCAACTCGTTTTTACGGTTTATGAATTTCATAGTTCACAGCCCTTTCCTATTTGTGTTGGTAATATATTATGTATTATACTAATTTGGATTATATAAAGTTTTTGGTGTTTGGGTAACCACAAGATTAATTTGATAGTCCTCCCCTATTTTCTTTATTATTTCCTTAGCTAACTCATTAATATAAATATTGACATTACCATTATGTGCAATTTCAATAAGAGTTGCAATGGCTTTGGGTCCTATTTGAACGATAACCTAAGATGCCAAATCTGCTCTTCTATGTATCTGTTCATCCGAGCATGATGAATCTGCTATATAGCATTCGACGGTATATAATAGCGGTTTTATCGCCTTAGTACCCCAATCTAATATTTTTTCCACTTTTTTTGCTTTTTTCTTTTTGTTTCTGATCCCTAACGTTATTGCCACCGCAAAAATTGCATTAAATTCGGGCTGCTCTTCTGGTGTTATGCCCCAACCGCCGGTCATAGTTTGTTAATGTGGAACTTTATTAATAAATTATTGAGCTACGAAATTATGTTTAAACTCGTCCAGCGTTATTTTATTCTCCAACAGCTCTATAAGTGAAAGCATTAAAGATTTGGCATCTTCATCAAGCCTACTTATTGCTGGTGCGACATCCGAAAAATCCCATGTAAGCGCCCATTCTTTTATTTTTTCGAGATAATCAATCAGTCTATTCAATTGACTTGTTGCATCTTCTGTTTTATTTTGAAGCAACGATGAACAAATCATCGTAAAATGAGACATTATAATAGCCTCATGTTCTTCGGCAATACTCAGTGCCCTTTCCGCCATTTCGTGTGCGTTCACATAATTTTTTGTGATGATGTAACTTTCTGATAAGTTTAGCATCGCAATAGCCTCGTTTGGATTGAGATCTAGGAGCTTTTTAAAGTCTTCTTTTGCTCTTTCGTATTGCTTTAAATGAGTATAAGCAGCCCCACGACTACTATAAGCATCAGCATATTCTGGGTTCAATTCTATTACTTTATCAAAGTGTTTAATCGCTTCTTCTGATTTACCCATTTTAGATAAAGTAATCCCTTTACTCATAGATATAATTTCACAGGTATCATAGCCCTCGCATTTCTTCTCTACTTCGTCGAAAATTTTCAGGGCATCATCATATTTACCTATATTTGAAAGTTCTGAACCCTTAGAACACAGTGCTTCTACATGGTCAGGATTAAATTCTAGTGCCTTATCAAAGTATTTAATAGCTTCATTAAAATCTTTTGTTATCCTGCCTTTTTGGTACCACAGGATTGCATCTTTTTGATTTATTTTTAGTGCTTTATCAATGCACTCCAAAGCATCGTCCGTTCTGCCAAGCTTATGTAGGGTATAGGCTTTATTTCCTAGAAATCCATAATTCTCAGGTTCTATTTCCAATGCTTCATTAATACACACCAACACATCATCAAATTTACCCAAATCGTAAAGAATACCTGCTTTGAATTCCCAAATTTTTGCATCTTTTGGATCTCTCTCCAGTGCTTTATCAATGCATTTTAATGCTTCATCGAATCTGCCGATCTTATCCAACGCGCTACATTTGTTGATTAACGCATATTTAACACCTGGATTTAATTCTATTGCTTTATCATAACACTCGATTGCTTCCTCATTCATACTAGAAGAATATAGCGTGACCCCCTTATTGTACCAAAAAACCCACTCTTTTGGATCCAATTTCAATGCTTTATCGTGAGATTCTATTGCATCGTCAAGTTTACCAAGCTCAGAAAGAATAAGTGCCCGGACACTCCATGCCACCGCATCTTGTTGATCTATTTCCAATGCTTTATCAATACATGCCAATGCCTCACTAAACCGACCGAGATGGAAAAAAGCATGCCCTTTATTGGCTAATGCCACCTCATCTTCTTGATTGCGTTCTAATATTCTATCATAATAAACGATTGCTTTATCGTATTTCTGGCGATTGGAGTATATGTTTCCTAAACCGAAGTAATATTCTGCGGGCATTTCAACCCTAAATTCTTTTGCTAAATCATCTATTATTTTCACTGTTTGATCTATTTCTAACTCATCTTGATCAATCAACTCTTTAGCAGTTTTTGCTAATTTGTTTGCAATTACATTTAACTGTTCACTCATCAGTCCTTCTTCGGATATAAGCCCCTTAGGTGTCATCATCCTCATAATCTCGTTTATAATATCCTGCTTATGTTTTACAAAATCATCATCCAAGATTTGTCTGAAATCCCTCAGATTATTTTTATCATATTCTTTATAATTTCTATCTTTGATGTCAGAGAGATGCTTATCATAATCAATTTTCGGATTTTCGATATCTTCTCTTTCACTTTCGGTTTTATCAATATAAAAATTTCTGACATCTACCTTGGCATTTTTTTCTTTAAATGCCATCACCTGTTTTCCAAGTCCTTTTAACAGTCCATATTCAAACATCAGATTAGGTCTGAGACCATCCAATATCACAATTCCAAAACTACATTCTTTCGATAGATCTAAAATTGTCTCATATTGGCTCTCATCAGAACCTATTTCTTTATCTAAGCGTTTTACAGTAAAATCATATTTGTCCTTAATAACCATTTCTATGCTGTCAATCACATTCTCTATATGTTCTTCCCTTGATGAGAAAACTATAAAGCAGGATTTAGTAACTTGTTCCAATTCCGTTTTTGGTTTAATTTCTACTTCAGAAATGAATTCCTCATCTTTTTTAAATCTCATTTTTTTCGATTTTAATTGAAATGCCGATCTCCTCTGCAGCACTCTAAGATAATATTGTAGAGAGTACTTAAATATTTTGGGACCAGTTTTTACTAGGGCACAATAATCCTTCTCAGACGATTCGTAATAAATCTTAATAAAAGCACATCCCGCTTAGTCATACATGCCAAAACGAAAAGTGATTGTTGGAGTAGATATCCACGATGATAAAGTCAACCGCATCGAATATCTCGAACGGGATATTCTTCACCAGTGTTACGGGACTTTTCGATTAGATTTTTTGTGCCCAAATCTATACTGGTCCCAATCTTTTTTGTCCACAGGATAAGGGGATGCAACCATAGATGTTTCACTTCACTATCTTGGTTATATCTATCTCTATAATGTCCTCAGCGCCCTTACTCTTCAACTCAGGTATTAAGATATTCACATCACGCTTACTCACTACCGTTTCCACCGCATAATATCGGGGCTTGGAATCATAAAGTTGCGATATAGTGGGTCTTTTCATTGCCGGTAGTGCGGACACCACAGCCGCCAAATTAGCCTCACCAACATTCATGCTGAGCAATACCTTACCTCTTGCTTCTATCACGCCCGAAAGCAAGGTTCTTATCTCTTCTATCTCCTTCCTTTTTAACGCATCATTCCACGAGTCCTTATTCACTATCAACTTAGTAGAAGATACCAGTATCGAGCCTATTATCCGCCAGTTGTTCTTTCTTAGGGTCTCGCCAGTCTCCGTGAGCTCGACTATGCAGTCCATCATGTCTTTCGCTTCGGTTGCACCGTAAGAGAAGAATATCTGGACTGGAATACCGAGCTTGTCAAAGAACGATTTTGTGAGGTTGGGATATTCAGTGCTTATTTTACTCTGCGGCGTTATATCGCTTGCTTCTTTTATATCCGCTCGGTCGGCTTGCACAGCCAGGACGATATTTACTATGCCCTCTTTCTCCGCTGCTTTGCTATAACTCAAGTCCGCTATTTCCTCTACGTCCGCACCCCGTTCCTCTATCCAATCTTTACCGGTTATGCCAACGTCAAAGTACCCTTTCTCCACGTATTCCGGTATCTCCTGCGGTCTCAATATCTTTACAATATCTATCCGCGGGTCCTCTATCTTCGGGCTGTATTCTCTACTCGTCACCTTTATTTCCAGGTCGGCCTGCTTGAATAGCAACAGCGTTTGCGCTTCTAAACTGCCTTTTGGTATCGTTATGCTTATCATGTTCCCTCTTTCTTTCCCTTTTTACTATACCTCTTTTATATATTTGATAAAATATAGCGAACAAGAAAATAAATTATTGACGCAGATTAACGCAGATTAATTAACACAGAAAAAAATAAATCCGTGTAAATCAGTATAAATCTGCGTCCTAAATAGGTAGAAGCTATACTTTATTCAGATACAATAAAAAACCACGAGATTTTACGAAAATGCATGAGCAGACAAAAAGATTCGTAACGGCCAAATTTGGTGAATATTATAGGCGGACAAAAGTAGAAATCCCAACGGATTTATGGATGCGGGAGTGGGGTTTTGTTCTCTTTGACCACTATTACCCGGCGAAACTCGTGATGAGAAGGCACAAAGCTTTTACCGCCGAGGAGGAGTTAGTGCATTACCTCCGTGAAAATGCCCCAGCACATGCCTACTTCTCAACCGCAATATACAAATACCCTACGGCGAAGATGGCTGATAAAGATTGGCTCGGCGCTGACCTAATTTTTGACCTCGATGCAGACCATGTCATAGGCGAAGCAGAGTTCCAGAGTTATTCTTATGAGGACATATTAAAGTCAGTGAAAGAAGAAACGTGGAAACTGATTGACTTCTTGCTCAACGATTTCGGATTCCCGGAAAATACGATAGAGCTGGTATTTTCAGGCTCGCGAGGCTACCACATACATATAGAAACAGAAGAAGTAAGAGGGCTTGGAAGTAGAGAGCGAAGGGAGATTGTCGATTATGTGATGGCAACCGGGCTGGACATAAATAGCTTTTTAGTGACCGATTCAAAAGATAAAAGCGGCAAAAAGTCCGGAAGAGAGGACTTGAGGTTGATTCCCGAGGGCTGGGGAAAACGGGTTCTTAAAGGATTAATAGCGTTTCTGCACGAAATAGAGACGATGGACGAAAAACAAGCTATCAAAGTGGTAAAGAGTGTTGGTGCAATGGAAAGGAAGAAAGCAAAAGAGATATTACGAATTGCAAATGATGAAACCGTGATGAGTAGGATAGAAAAAGGGCAAATACCTCGCTTCTCTGATTCCATCTGGCAAGGCCTATCAAAAAGTTCGGAGGCTAAATACTCGGCTTATGCCGATAAACCAGATGCGCCGGTCACAGCAGACATAAAACGACTTATCCGGCTGCCTACTTCGTTACATGGCAAATCGAGTTTAGAGGTAAAGCCATTAAGTATAGACACTTTTGATGACTTTGACCCCTTAGTGGATGCAGTTGCATTTGGTGATTCGCTAATAGAGATAAGTGTCACCCGCAATTCTTCGATAACTATGAAAGGCGAAAGCTATGATGTGGAAGAAGGCGAAGTTGCTTCGGTACCTGAGCATGTTGCGCTTTATTTTATGTGCCGTGGTGTTGCGGAAATAAAGTGAATATTTTACTTCGCAAAAATCTTTTACTAGAAACCTTTCTTTAGTAAAGAAAGCTTTACCAAAGAAACTAGTTCTTTAGTAGTAAAGTAAAAAGAAAAATTGAGTGTATGGACATAGAGAAGCTCTGGGAAATCCTGCATAAGGAGAGAAATACGGCATCACTGCAAGAATTACCGGAAAACTTCTGTGATGCAGTGCGTGAATACATACAGCAGTTGAAGAATGAGAAAGGGGAAGTGGATGAAAGGCGAGGGGAGCTTGTGGAAGACGAGATAAGAAATGTACGTATGAAGGCGGAGGACATAATCCGAAGGCGTATAGGAAAGATAGTAAAGCTCGCCAGTTCGGGTATAAAAGCAGTACCTAAGGGTATGTTAGCGGAAGAGGAAGCGATATTTGCGGGCGTGAAAGGTCATGTAGAGGAAGGAAAAGCGCGCATATTTGCGTTGATATTGGACGATAAAGAAAATAAAGAAAAAAGCGAAGGTGGAAGCGAAAAGGTGGATGAGGTAATTGTGGGGTCGATGTTTAAAGAAGTTGAAGCAAGTTCTACAAAAGCAGGAAATGAAGAACTGCATATAGTTAGGGTCTTAGAAGACATACCTACTTTTATGGGTACTGATGGAAGGATTTATAAAATAAAAAAAGAAGATGTTATTATGCTGCCAAAGACCAACGCCGAGATATTGAGTAAGCGAGGGGTTGCAGTGCGATTCAGTGGTGAAGCGAAGAAAATGGGAGTAGGAAAATGAAGATGCCAAAACGCATGCGGATTTATTGTCCCTTTTGTGGGAAGCATACGATGCACGAAGTGGAAAAGGTGAAAAAAGGGAGAGCTTCTTCCTTGAAGTGGATAGTAAGGCAGAAGAAACGTAGGTCGGGCATAGGTAACAGTGGTAAATTCTCAAAGGTCCCGGGCGGAGATAAGCCAACGAAGAAGGTTTTTCTCCGATATAAGTGCATGACCTGCAAGAAATCACATCAAAGGAAAGGCTTTAGGGTAGCCAAGCTCGATTTCGTGGAATGAACATAAATGTTTTATCAAAGAGAAAGGTCGGTTTTTAGTAAAAGGAGGATATGGCTATGAGGAGAGTGGGAAAAACACAAAGCAAATTTTTGAAGGTGAAATGCACAGATTGTGAGAATGAGCAGGTTGTATTTGATCATGCAGCTACGACGGTACAATGTAATGTCTGTGGAAGAACCTTAGTTGAGCCAAGGGGCGGTAAAGCGGAGATAAAAAGCAAAGTGATAGAGGTCCTTGATTAGATGGGGCGCGAGGAATGGCCAGAGAAGGGCGAATTAGTAATTTGCGCGGTAAAAGAGCTTAAGAGTTTTGGTGCCTTTGTCTCAGTTGTGGAATATGGGGGAAAAGAAGGACTCATACATATATCTGAGGTTGCCTCCGGTTGGGTGAAACATCTGAGGGATTACGTACGAGAAGAGCAAAAAGTGGTCTGCAAAGTGCTATTTGTGGATGCTCGGAGGGGGCATATAGATTTATCACTAAAGGCGGTAAATGAAGGGCAAAAAAGGGAGAAGGTAAAAGAGTGGAAGAACGAGAAAAAAGCGAAGAAGTGGCTTTCTCTTGCACTCACAAATCCCCCGCTCGAAATCAGCAGCGAAGAGCTCGCTGAGATAGAGCAGAAATTATCCGATGCTTATGGTAGTCTGTACGATGCTTTTGAGGATGTTGTAAAAGTCGGCAAGGGCGCACTGATTTCTCTTGGGATAGAAGAGGAACACGCGGATGCAATAGACCATGTGGCGGTCACTAATGTTAAACTGCCTTCCGTGCAGATAGTCGGATATGTGGAGCTGACGTGTCCCCTGTATGATGGTGTAGAAATAATAAAAAAAGCGTTGATTAATGTGGAGGATGAAGCGAAGGCGAAGATGGAAGGTGTGGAAAGCACAAATGTAGAATGCTTCTACATAGGTGCACCAAGATATAAGATAAGAGTCATCGCATCCAATTATAAGGAGGCGGAAAGCGTCTTAAGTGATGCCGCGGATACAGCTATTGAGGCATTAAAGAAAAACGGAGGACAAGGTGCGTTTTACCGGAATCTGCCTTAAGGCGAGAAGAGATTTACCATTGATGAACTCTTCTTTTTTAAAAAAAAGGGAAGTTTTATGAAGTCGAAGTTGAGGAAATGTGGGGTATGTGGGGAATATACGTTGAATGAGGTATGTGCGAGGTGTGGGCGAAGGACAATGAATCCAATGCCTCCAAGATTCTCTCCTAAAGACCCTTATGGGAAATATAGAAGGATGATGAAATATGGAAGAGATAGAAGTACATGAGCTAAAAAAGGTGGAATTGAACAAACCAGTGATGGTAGAAGGGCTTCCAGGTGTGGGAAACGTAGGGAAATTGGTTGCAGAGCACATGATACAGGAGTTGAATGCTGAGAAGATTGTGGAGATATACTCTCGACATTTTCCACCACAAGTATTGGTGAATGGCGATGGAACAGTCCGTTTATGTAAAATCGAGATCTATGCATGGAAGTCAAAGGAGCTTGGTGATCTTTTAATCGTCAATGGTGACCAGCAGAGCGTTACAAACGAGGGGCATTATCTCATCTCCGAGCGGCTTCTTGACATTGCACAACAGCATGATGTTTCGCGTATATACACTCTGGGTGGATATGGCATAGGTCAGCTTGTAGAGAAACAGACAGTGCTTGGATCAGTGAATGAGGTAGGACTTGTGGATGAGATGAAGGGCTATGGCGTGGAATTCCGGGACGAGGAGCCCGGCGGGAGTATCGTAGGGGCATCGGGACTTTTGTTAGGTCTTGGAAAGATGAGAGGTATTCCGGCAGTGTGTTTGCTAGGCCTTACGTCAGGGTATTTAGTGGATCCTAAAAGCGCCCAGGCGGTTCTAAAAATCCTTTGTCGTGCATTAAATCTCAAAAGTGTTATAGACATGCAGGATCTGAAAGACCGTGCAGAGGAGATGGAAAAGGTCATCGAACGCTTGAAAGAGATGGAAGAAGCTCAAGTTCCAAGAAGGCGAGAGGAAGAGCTGGGCTACATTAGATAAAGAATTATAAGAGGTTAGAGTACAACGCTCTAACCTACGACTTCATTTTGCCTCTCTCAAGTCAGGCTGACTCGGCTGTCAGAATCTTTAACGATGCAGGCCTTTTTACTACATCGCCCATTTTTAGCCCCACTACGTATTCCAAATCCTTCTCTTTCGCAAGGTCCACTATCCTCTGCGTGATTACGCCATCAAAGACCACGCTATTTGCATTTCCTGTTAGCTCTTTCAATTCCTTTGCGAGATCCCTCACGGTTGTCTCCTTTACTATCTTCTTATCCTTATCCAACAGTCTAGCCTTAAACGTACCTTCGAGCTCATCCAGGTCAGTTTTAAATGGGTTGGAGCTTACCTTCGCTTCTTTCACGTCCTTCACTTCCTTGGTTTTCTTTCTTTGTATTACTCGTGTTGGCGCGGGTTCCTGCTTAGTATAGCCCTGCTGCTCTACCGGCGACTTGTTATGTAACGATTTCGTTATTTCCTTATACGACATGTCTTCCACGCTTCTACCTTCCGGAGTCGCGGCGACATAATCTACATCACCAATTTGTAAAAGCTCCTTCAATATGAGGTCGCCACCTCTGTCACCGTCTACGAAAGCGGTAACGGTCTTCCTCTTGCTCAATTTACCTATTATCGGCGATATATTCGTGCCTTCTACGGCAATTGTGTTTTTAATTCCGTATTTGAGTAGATTTAACACATCTGCACGCCCTTCTACAATTATAATAGCATCCGAATTCTCTATGTTTGGTCCAGCAGGTAAGTCCTTATATTTCGTTATCTCTTCCATTCTCACTGCTTCTTTCACTTCGTTCACCATCATTTCACTATCTATGCCTTTCTCAGTAGCCTTACGCATCAACTCTTTCGCTCGAGCGGTTATCATTTTTCTCTTTGTCGCTCTTATGTCCTCCACCTTACAGACTTCTACCTTCGCGATACAAGGACCTACTCTATCTATGGTCTCTAAAGAGGCAGCCAATATCGCAGTTTCTACTTTGTCCAGGCCAGAGGGGATAAGTATCTCACCTTTTGATTTCCCACTCTTTGACTCAATATTGACCTCTATTCTGCCTATCCTGCTACTCTTTTGTAAGTCTCTAAGGTCCAGCTCTTCACCCAACAACCCTTCGGTTTGACCAAATATTGCACCTACCACATCTGATTTCTCAACAAAACCCTCTGCTGAGATGTCAGCATGAATAACATATTTTGTTGTATCTACATCATGCATTTTATTATCCTCCTTTAAGGTGTTATCACCTTTATCTTTTAACTTTACCACTGCCTTACCTTCTCTATCCTGTTCTGGCGATATAGTAACTGTCCTACCAGCTAATGTATACTTTAAGTGATACATAGGATATAGTAAAATAAAAAGACTTGTGCAGGGAAGTGGTGCGGAATTTCTTCTGCAAGGTACTATTCTGACGGACGTAGATGGAACGGTTGCAGGAATCAAGAGGCAGCATAATATTCTTGCGCAGTTAGGGATTGACCCGGAACGTGAATTTTGGTATAAAGTTATAGAGCCACTATTGCAACTCAGGAAGGATGGCGTGCGGGAAGTAGGGAAGGCGCGGGGTTTGTCCGAATCGATGTATAACCGACCACCCTTTCCAGGCCCCGCTCTTGCAGCGAGGGTGATTGGCGAATTGACACCTGAAAGAATAGCGGTGGTAAGGCAGGCGACGGCAATAGAGGAGGGAGAACTCAAGGACACACCTGCATTTCAAGGCATGGCAATCTTACACGAGGATAGAGTGACGGTTAATTTAATGGGCTCGATGCGATTCGAACGCATGACCTCCGCCGTGTGAAGGCGGTGTCATAACCAACTAGACCACGAGCCCTTCATATTTATTTAACATATACCATCAAGTAATTTAAATAATTTCTCATTCTGCATAATTGAAAGGAGTTATGAAAGGTTCATTGTAGACTTTCTTCAGCTAAGATGGAGGGGAAGAGCGAGATATGAAGATAGAAGAGGTAAGTGGCGGGATTTGCGCAGTAAAAGGCGTAAGAGCATACGGTATAAAAGAGGGTAGTAAAGGGTTAGCATTGATAGAGGGCGGCGGCAAAGCTACGGGGGTATTCACGTTAAATAAACTGAAGGCGGCACCTCTCCTATTTACGAAGCGGCAGCTTGAGAATGGGCGTATAAGTGCTGTAATTGCGAACAGTGGCTGTGCAAACAGTTTTACCGGTGAGCAGGGCATGAAGAATGCGGAAAAAATGGCTGAGCTTGTCGCTTCCGCCTTAGGAGTGATAAAAGAAGAAGTAGCTGTTTTGTCTACTGGCCCCATTGGGGCACAATTAAATATGGCGCTAATAGAGCAGCAGCTTGGGGAAGTTGCAGAGGGGCTAACTTCTGACGATACGGGTAGCACGGAAGCAGCGAAGGCCATTATGACCACTGATACCTTCCATAAGGAACATGCAGTAAGTATAGATGCTGGCAATGCCGAGAGGGTGGTAATAGGCGGAATAGCGAAAGGTTCGGGGATGATATTCCCTGATATGGCCACTATGCTCTCTTTTATTTATACCGATGCTGCTTTAAGCGAAGAAGCGCTGAGAAAGTGCTTGAAAGATGCAGTTGATAATTCGTTCAATATGATTGTGGTAGATGGCGATATGAGCACGAACGACATGGTATTGCTGGTAGCAACGGGTAGAAGTGTGACGGTAACAGAAGCGGATTTTAAAGCGGGTTTAAATCAGGTATGCAAAGCACTTGCGAAACAGATAGCGAGAGATGGCGAAGGTGCAACGAAGCTCATCGAAGTGCGTGTAAAAGGTGCTGTTGCTGACGCGAAAAATATAGCGAGGGAGATCCTCAGATCGCCGTTAGTGAAGAGTGCTATATTTGGTGAACACATTGACCTTATGTGCGGTCGTATAATAGCAACAATTGGTAGTTCTGCTGCATATGTTAACTCTAAGGGGATGTCAATAAGCGTAAGAAACGAGAATGCCGATGCGATCTTAGCAGTGAAGAAAGGCGAATTTATGGATTTGTCAGACAGTGCGAGGAACATAATGAAAGGTAAAGAGCTATTCATTGATGTGGATATGGCGGCAGGCGAAGAGATCGAAGTAACTGCGTGGGGATGCGATTTATCTTATGATTATGTCAGGATAAATGCGGGGAAATAATAGATAAACGCAGATAAAAAAATACTCGTTGTGGTTGGTAATAGGGTTAGTTATCAGCGTAACTCTGATAGGGTTGGCTGCCGGTCTAAACCCGATTAATAAGCCCATCATCATATAGACTCAGAGGCCGAGGATTTGGAAGTTGCTATCTGCAACGCAGATCTCAGCGTTGTCAAAGAATAGCGGACAAAATACCTGCTTGCGGGGATAATTAAGGTCCTTTACGAAGGTATTGCATCGAGAATAGACACTACGAGTGTTCGCCTAAAGGCGATTGATCACATGATTGAGGTAGTGGAGCAGAATTTACAGTATGTCCTGGTCAGCAAGGATAAGATACTGAAGAACTTGATTTGAATGGCTGGGTTACGGTCACAAATAATGCGGGTACCACATTTAAGGACATCGCGCTTAAGCTTGTTGCTGGAGATGTGCATCGGGCGCCGGAAGAGGTTATGGAAGCAATTGGGGCGATTCTGTATGAAGTTGACGAGTTTGGAGCAAGTCAGTTCGAGGAGGAGGCCTTGTTTGAGTACCACAGGTATAACTTACAGAGGCGAACAACGTTAAAGAACAACGAACAGAAACAGATCTCGCTGCTGGAGGCGACGGGCGTCGATGTCGAGAAGGGATACGTATATGATGATATACCCCGCTGGTGGTGGTATGGAAGCGACTGGTCGGACACAAGCGAAAAGAAGGTTGAGGTGCTGCTTAATTTCAACAATAGTGAGGGAAATAATCTAGGTATCTATCCCACTACCGAATGGGACCGTTCGCGTGTTCACGAACGACAAAGAGGGCAAGCTGCAGGTTATAGGTGCGGATTCGATAGACCATACGCCGAAGGACGAGACAATAAGTCTATTCATTGGACAGGCATTTGACATACTCGGTGAGCGGACGCAGAGGGACTATGGGCATACAAAGGTGTCTAACAATGAAATCGAGTGGTGGGTTCCGGTAAAAGCTAATTCTGAAAGCACTCTAACATATACCATAAGATACAAGAGATGGTGATCCTGGAATGACAAAGTGCTTGGAACAATCATTTTCTTGCACTCCTAACAAAATTCGGGGCAAATGCTGTATAGGATGCAGCATGCAGATGAGCAAAAGAAGCAAGACAGTTCTTTGATATGACACCATCCATGCCATCTTTTATACCCTCACCCCGGATCATTTTATAAGCAAAATCAACGTGTGATCCGAGTTTTATAGTAGAATGATGGAATTCATGCCCTCTAAACCGGCTGCCCTTTTCTCCTATGATACAATCCTGCTGGAGTTCGCATACTATATAGTTTACTACCCTCTTCTCTTCAAATTGCACGGATCCGTTTATCACACCACAGAGCTCAAAACGGTTGCCCTTATATTCAAGCTCGTCCATCAGATACATCAACCCACCACATTCTGCATATATAACACCATAGCCATCGTAAAAGTCTTTTATGGCGTTACGCATCTGCGTGTTCGATGAAAGCGTATCGGCATAAATCTCGGGAAAGCCGCCACCGATATACACCGCACCCACACCGTCCGGAAGCTGTTTATCCCTTATAGGACTAAAATATACGAGTTCCGCACCCGCCTGAACGAGTAGATCCAATGTGTCCTGATAATAAAAATTGAACGCCTCATCAAATGCAACAGCAATCTTGACGTCTGCCCGTGCACTCTTGCCCGCATGAAATATCTTCGGCTCTGGCATTTTCTGCGTTCGTGCCGATTTCGCAACATCTAAAAACGCATTTAGATCAACATATTCCTCCACCGCTGCCCTTATCGTATCCAAAACGGTGTTAAACTCGCTCCCACCGGTTTCGCATTCCGTAGCGGTAATCAAGCCGAGATGCCGCATAGAGATTCTCAGGTCGCTCTTACGTGGGATCTTACCAATAACGTTTACACCACAATACTTCGCTACTGCCTTCTCCGCTTTATCGCCATGCCTTTCACTTCCAATATTGTTTAAAATCACCGCTGCGATCTGTACTTCAGGATCGAAACTTTTATAGCCGCTAACGACCGCAGCAACACTCCGCGTGATGCTACCCGCATCAATTACCAGTATAACAGGGCAGTCTAAGATCTTTGCTATCTGTGCGGTACTCCCCACATCGTCGAAATAATTCAAACCCTCATAAAGCCCCCTTACGCCTTCTATCACTGCAATGTCCGCACCGTTACAATTCCTCGTATACAGCTCTTTCACTACGTCAGGCGGCATCAAGAAACCGTCCAGATTACGCGAGGGTCTGCCCGAAACTAATGTGTGAAAGCCAGGGTCTATATAGTCAAGTCCTACCTTGAACCCCTGAACCTCAAGCCCCATTGCCCGCAATGCACCTAATAGTCCGATACACACTGTAGTCTTACCTGCCGAACTCCTATCGCCTGCAATTAGTACCCTCGGGATGCTCATAGCTCTAACCTCCGCGCTATTTGAATATCATCGTGAACCCACGCAGATATATTGTCCGTCATGCTTGTATAAAGGAGGCATAGCATTTTAAGTTAAAAACTTGAAAAGCTTTTATACTTCAAAAACCGGTAATAGCTACATAGTGAAAGGAGAAAAGGAAGAATGGCTCAGGCGAAAATCGGTGATACTGTTAAGGTTCACTACACGGGCAAGTTTGGCGATGGTATGG
>WSZT01000072.1 GCA_013139985.1 Candidatus Methanophagales archaeon
GGGTAAGGCCGTAGTTTTTATAGATAGTGAAGGATTTTCGCCTGAAAGATTCATACAGATAGCCAGCTCGAATGCTGAATCCGAAGATGTGGAAAGTATAGCACGGCGGATAATAATATACGAGCCACAGAGTTTCGAGCAGCAAACGTCAAGCATAAAAGAGATAGAAACGGTAATAAAGGAAAGGAACGATGTTGTACTAGTAATCCTGGATTCCGCGACTCTGTTCTACCGATTAGAGCTGGATGAAGAACGGAGCATATATTTGAGGCGAGTATTGGCAAACCAGATAGAGCATCTTCAAGAACTCGCACGCAGGCATGACCTCGTTGTTATAATAACAAATCAGGTATATG
Source organism: Candidatus Methanophagales archaeon (assembly GCA_013139985.1). Lineage (GTDB taxonomy): Archaea > Halobacteriota > Syntropharchaeia > Alkanophagales > Methanospirareceae > Methanophaga. The sequence goes on from WSZT01000072.1 coordinate 357, forward strand.
CAGATATAGAGAAAGGCAAATTACGTCCTTCTGGTGGATATATGCTCGAGCATATCTCGAAGGTAATAGTGCAACTGGAGAAAGCGGCAGAAGGGCAAGGTAAAAGAAGAGCCATCTTAAAGAAGCACAGGTCTATGCCTGAAGATACATCTTGTGAGTTCTTCATTACGAGTAACGGTGTTGAGTAAAAGCTCAAAATCTTGTGGATTTCAAGCATTTAATTATAAAATGGGTGGTACTTGTGTAGAAGATGATGAAGATTTTATACAAATCAGAACATAAGAGATTAGTTAAAATAATTTGATATTGTATTAGACACATTAAGAAAAATGGGAAGGAAGATATAAGATGAAAGTACTGGTGTATCCACCGAATAGCATGATACTAGCGGATTTGGTGGAAAGAGGCGGGCATGAGCCCGTAGTATTAATGAGAGAAATAGGTGAACACGTGAGGGATGCTGAGATAGACGCACCACCGCTGAATGTCACTGAGGAGGACTTGAAAAGGGCGTTGAGATATGTCTCCGTGGAAGAACCCGCAGGCTTAAAAGGGCGAATAGGGCTGCTTGCACCCCTCTTAGAGGAGGCAGAAGCTTCGATTATATTGCGCGATGCACCCCCTACTTTTGGCTGCATGGGCTGCGTAGTTGCAGACGAATTCTTTAAGTACCTGATAAGGCGGCGCGAGATACCGACGTTAGAAGTTGCGTATGAAGGCGGCGAGAAAGTGGAAGAGATGGTATCGGAAGTAATGACGTTTTTAGAGCAGTTAAAGAAGGAAGGGCTAAGATAAAATGGAGAAGGTGAGAGTTGCACAGATATCTTGTGGTACCGAATACAGTGGTATCCAATGGATATTTGACGACATAGCAGAGCGGGTAGGTATAGAACTGGTCTATCCGGAGATGGAATTGTCGGAGGTGGAACTGGCGTGTAAAGAGGTTGGATTTGAGGTAGAAAGCCCCAGCCTGAATATGATGATGGCAAGAGCGGTATCCATGTTAGACGACCCTACGATAAAGGGTGCCTTACTCCTCACTTGCTTCAAATGTGCTGAGGGCACAATAGTAAAAGATACTATAAGAAGGTTCCTGCATGAGAGAATTGATATGCCAATTATAGTATATTCAAATGTGGAGAAGCCGAAGGAGAGAGAGATATATTCGAGGCTGGAAGCGCTGAAGACGTTAATAGCGCGGAAGTCGCTTTTAATGCGTGAGAAGCAGGAGGGGATCACAATTGGCGTTGATTCCGGCTCTTCTACCACAAAAGCGGTGGTGATGAAGGATAATGAGATAGTGGGTGAAGGCTGGATACCAACAACAGACCCAGTAGAAAGTGCGGACGAAGTGATAGAATCGGCGTTAAACGGTGCCGGTATTTCGAGAACGGATGTGGATGCGATTGGTGTTACAGGTCATGGACGTGAACTTGTAGGCAAGCATGTGAAGGCGGCACTCAATTTAGAAGAGGTGAGTGTAATCGCGAAAGGAGCGGCTTTGCTTTCTCGACAGCATAAAGGCGATGCAACAGTGATTGATATAGGTGGAATGGACAATAAGTTGATACTGATGCGAGATGGTATAGCAACTAGTTTCAATTTAGGCGGTATTTGTGGTGGCTCATCCGGGCGGTTTCTGGAAGTGGCATCGCATAGATTGGATGTGGACATCTCGAAGTTGGGACAACTGGCGCTGAAGTCAAAAGTGAGACACGAGTTGCAGAGCTATTGCATGGTATTTGGAATACAAAGTCTTGTTGTTGCTCTTGGTTCCGGAGTGAAGCCAGAAGACGTAGCTGCTGCTGCTTGCAGGTCGGTTGCGAACCAAGTGTATGAAAATCAGATACAGGAGATGGAGATGAGACCGCCGATTATCTTTGTTGGCGGTGTATCGCTAATAGAAGGGGTGACGCGCGAATTTGAGACTATGCTCGGCATTGATATTACTGTCCCGCCTAATTCACAGTATGCAGGTGCAGTAGGTATTGCTACGTTGGTGTCCGGCGTTTAATTACGACACTACCTGCAGCTTTGATACCCTAATTGATGGCGAGACCACATTAGATATCTGCCGTGTATCGGTCCCAACCAATTCCACATGTTTCAGCACCTCTTGCATGTTGCCTGCGAGCATTACCTGCGTAATGGGATACAACTCACCCTTTTTAATGCCAAGAGCATTCTGAGTAACGACCGAGAAATCACCGGATGCTCTTGATGCGGTATGTGCACCGATCACATCGTTTATAAACAGACCAGCGCCTATTTCACGGATCATTTCGTCCGTAGAAGCTCTGCGCCCACTTATAGTGAAATTCGTTGCTCCGGGTGCAGGTAAACTGTCAAAACCTCTTATTGCATTACCCGTGCTTTTCACATTGTCTTTGCCTGCAGTGTAGGAATCATAGAGGAAGTTCTTTAGCACGCCCTTATCAACCAAACTTGTAGCTTCTGAGCGGACGCCTTCGCCATCCATCTGCCTGCTATTTATCCCTAACGGCATCGTAGCATTGTCACTAATCGAAAGATTCTCAGACGCTATTTCCTCTCCTTTCTTTCCCTGATATGGTGATTGTCTCCGCTGCACACTCTCAGCGCTAAGTTGTGGGATCAGAGTATAAGCGAAAAGACTTTGCACCGCCCTAGGAGAGAAGATAACGGGTATCTCCTTCGTTTCTAGTTTCTTACCACCTAAACTATCCGCCGCTATTTTCACTGCGGACCGACCAATCCAATCAAAATCTATCTCACTGAGCATCCTACTGGTTTTTCCCTCCCAGCCAGAAGTTTCTTCGCCATCATCTTCCCTTGCCACAATCGCTATTCCGGCAGCGACATAAGTGCCGGTATCACTCGTCTCGATACACTCGGAATTCAAAATGTATGTTTCGTCATGTGCAGCGGCGAAGCTGCCTTCTGTTGGTGTGCAGGTTACGCTTTTTCTTACCTTATACGCTTCCATTCCCGTTAGCAGCTCTTTACAATGTTCTATTGCATCACCGGTCCCAGTCTCGAGAAGGTCAATTATTCGTGGATCAAACGTCTTTTCCGGCTTCGTGTAGCTCTGTGTTGATAGTTCCGGTAAGCTCACGAAATGAGGATCCGGATCAGACACCCGCGCTTGCTTTATTGCATGTTCTACGCATGTTTCTATCGCCTCGGATTCCAAAGCCGTGGTGGATGAGAACCCGATTTTATTTGATATTACTACTCGCACGCCAATGCCTGCGCTTTTAACGTGCTTCACCTTTTTGACTTCCTCGCGCTCAAGGTCAATGCTTAACACATTGCCCCGCTCACCATAGATCTCTACCTGATCGCAGCTCTCCAACGCCTTTTTCAATGCTTTATGCATGAGGTCGAACATTTTTCTTTCTTGTTATTTACAAAAATAACCTGAGATTTTATAAATCAATCTAAAAACCTGAACAGAATTCATAGGTGTTCGGTTAAGTACGATTCAACATAAATAAAGACATATAACAACACATTTCCGACACAGATATACACAGATCGCACTGATTTATCTCATGCTGTTTATCTTTTTCCCGCTGCGTTAATCAGCGTTAATCTGTGTCAATAATTAATTTACGGCAAAAGGGGAAGGACATGGTACCTCAATGTAACGAAGGCAATAGCGGATAGTTTGATGGAAATAGGCATAAATTTTCTTTTGCACCAACAGGATATTATGAATTTTGCTCGGCACACACGCCCATACCCACAAGAATAAACATGTGGCCGGGAGGGTTGATAAGGGGTCTGGCCCCCCCACACATACGCACATGAATAAACATGTGGCCGGGAGGGTTGATAAGGGGGGCCTGGCCCCTTATTACATGAAATCTGTTAGAGCCTTCTGCTGCTTCCCGGCATCAGGAAAGAGCGAATTCACATCCTTCTGCAACAGCTCCAGCCGTTGTCGCGTGTAATCAGAAAGATGATACTCATTTGCCATACGCAGCGAGACGTCAAGATACTTTTTCACACTTGCTATATGTACAGTAGGAAGTATCTTACTGCCGCACCGCGTGCATTTGCCACTCAGCGGAATCCGCCGGTATTTAGCATTACATTTACTGCACCTCATCCTCTGAGATCCAAACGCTCTGAGGTTACCCTTTATATCACGTAGGAAATGGTTTTCTATGACCGCTTCCGCCACTTCAGGTGCATCCACAGCCCTTATTATCCGCGCTAGTCGTAACTGCGCATCCAATTTCTCCATCATAGTTCCCAAACTCTTATACAGCGAATTTAAAGGACCTGCTGCTATGTCTGTTGTCTCATGTGTATAAAGGAACCCATAAACATCCTTTGGCTCTTCTATTCTGGTCGACGCAGTCTCTATATCCACCTCTTTTGGAAGCTTCTCCAAGCAAGCAGCCTCGTAGAATTCCAATGGGTATTCACGAGCGATAGAAACGTTACGTGCCTCTTTATCCACCTCCTTCGGATTGATGAACGGAATGAGAACAAGAGGCGCATCCATTCTGCCACCGCGTTTCTCAGGCAAAAAGAAGAGCGAGAAATTGATAAGAGCATCCAGCAGAAGGAGGACCGAGTCCTCGTCACCGTCACAGTTTCTCCTCTTCGCTGCATGGAAAAAGGGATGCGCATAACAAGCCGAAGCCTTTGTGAAACCTATTATCCGACCCAATATCCCAGCAGATGTATGTGGCGCCAGCCCAAGCACGAGTTCACCTAAAAGGTCCTCTTTGCTTGATGCACCATAATAAGGCGATAAGCCATAGAATTTAGAGAGCAGAGAGTCCAGAAATTGGGACACCTTCAGCAAATACGATGCCGCATCAAGCGAAATAACAATATCCTGCTGCTTGAGCTCTACTATCTGCACGTCACGTTCCAATTCCTTACCGAAAGTATCATGCGAATAACCCAGCTCTTTCGCCTTCTCCAGGCTCAAACCTATCTCTTTGGGCTTGAAATGCGTTAACGGTAGATTCGTGAAATCATATCTTATCGTGCCATCCTTGAACACAAACACGCCATGTTTCGCCCTTAATATACCCTTGCCTAAATGCTCAGCCACTTTATGCTTTGAAATAAGCCCCTGCACGCATTTCACGTCCTGTTTGTTAGGCAATTCACCCAGTTTCTTTATAGTCGCATGATAATAATTCCAGATATCTATGCTCTTTTTAGCTCGAGAACCCGTTTTTAGCCGAGATCTTGCATCTTGCATCAAGCCAGGAGTTTTAAAGTTTGAAGAGCCGCACTTATCACAGATGCATGAAGATGATATAAATTCATTACCGCATTCGTTGCACCTTCTCATGCCGATTTCTACCTCTATCACCTTCTTCTTTAATGCTTCCTTCAGCAACCGGCTCTTTCCTCCGTATTCGCCTACCGGGAAGATAGAATGCGGTGCGGGAGTCATCCGCCGCTCTTTCGATTTCTCCGGTCGCCCCATGCGAACACCGATTCTTGTCGGTGCTTTGTTCCTCGTCTTTACCCGCGTAAATTCGTCTCGCCTCAAATCTACGGTTATCCCTAAACACCTTAACAGAGCATCTGGCTCCTCTATCGCTAAAGAACCATTCTCAATGTGATGCAGGACAAGCAAATCCTCTAGAATCGCCTTTATTCTGCCTTTATCATCAGAGTGAATAAAGAGCGTATCCTCGTCCAAAGTGCCATTCTTGCATATAGAGTCCGCTAAATATGCGTTATCCTCTTCTGTTATGTCCGCCCATAGATAGGTATATGCAGGATGTAAGGGTACATCGAAGCGATATGCGAGCTCTATTGCTTCTGCTTGATTAGGCGGTTTCAAACACCATTTAGCCGCTTCTTCATTTGATTTTGCTTCTAATTCTCGTAACCACCACTCATGCGAGTATGCACCGGGCATTAAACGATGTCCTGTCTCTAAAAAATCGCCATAATCTATGAGTATCTCGCCTACATCCACTATCTCTGCTACTTCATCTCTTAGTTTAGTGACTGCCTCCGCGGAATCTAACCTGACAAGGGAACCATCTTTTAATTTCACTGTTGCCCCGTCAATAGAATCAACAGGTACAACACAGCCCGCTTTACCGGGTAGTTCGGGCTTTATCTGCGTGCCTGCAGCGACGAATCCAAGCAATGACATTGTAGCGGGGTTTAACCCGACAGTTTCGAGGCCCGTATTGCGAGAACGTCCATAACGGAGACTGAAGGAGCCTTTTGTCGATGGTCGTCCAAATACGGGTCTACCGGCGATTAAATCGCCTAAGAACTTCTTCTTTTTCTTCTCGCCTTTTGATTTTACCAACTTTGCTAACCATTCCCAGCCTTCGAGTCCAAGTCGGTCAACATGCCGTTTTATCTTCGTTGCCTTCATTGCAATCCCCTCGATGAGGACAAGCACCATACCACCCCGTATTTTATTCGTCGCGACCCTTTGGAGATCTTTAAAACCGCCTACTTCCATATCTTCGGTTGCGTCTCCATCAATACAAATAGGGCAACCACGCACTATCTCCTTTATCTCTTCGTCCGTAGGCTTGTATTGCAAGCCACTTATTCGCTCGTATACGGATACTTCTAATACATACCGACCTATTTCATTTTCGCGTGGCTGATAAGCAGCAAAGCCCATTCTACGTCTTATATAATCCGCAGCCAGTACCGATAGCGCCTGTGCAGTTCCACCTGCACTTCTTATCGGACCGGAATAAAATACTTTTATATACTCGCTACCATCATCGTTTCTATCTGATTCGACACGAGATATACCTTCAATAGGTGCCGCAACTACGCCTTCGGTAAGGATTGCAACTGCGGTTCTTACTGCATGCTCTACTATCTCTATCCGTCTATACTCGCCAAACTTATTCTCTACGAAGTCATAGCCGATTTTCAGTGCCAACTCCTCTCTGCTATTGCCCGCTTGCTCCAGTTCCCTTATCCTCGCACCTAAACCTTTTACCCCTATGAGTGCCTCGACTCGCTCTGCAAGGTCTTCTGTTATGTTGATTTCAGAAGTTGGAGCGGGGTCAAGGCCCTTTTTCCTCGCCGCTAGTGCTATATTTAGCTCAGTATCTAATTTTTCCTTTAACGTGCTATGATAGCTCGAAGTTGTAGCCATTGTGATTATAAATAATATTTAGATAAGTTTTTTCATTTCTGATTCCAGTCGTTCCGCTTCTTTAATCGCAGTATCACGTTTTTTCTTCAGTTCAAGCCATTCCGGATATTTTTCATGTTCTATCAAAGCCTTCAACTGCTTTTCCTGCTGCGTCAACGCACGCTGTTCCTTTTTGAGCGCCTTCAACTGCTCTTTAACTGCGGCCTGTTTATTCCTTAGCCGCACTATTGCGCGTTCTTCCAA
>WSZT01000028.1 GCA_013139985.1 Candidatus Methanophagales archaeon
CACAAAGAATTCAGTAAATTCTTCGATGCAACGGAGCGTTTCTTCAACAATTTGGACGAACATCATCAAGAACTAACTAGCCTATTGACACAAAAGTTCCAAATTATACATGCGGAGTAGTATATATTGAACAGAACATTTTCTTTCCCCTCTATATCCAAGCATTTAGTTTCAATAATCACCTTACCCGATTTTTTCGAGAATTTTATTGCATTGTTTAATAGATTGCCTATTGCCTGTCCTATTCGTTCTGCGTCACCAACTATGTCGGGCAGGTCAGCTAAATTCGTGCTTATCTCTATATCCTTGTTAGTAGCAGAAGATTCCTGCATTATAATCGCTTCTTTAACGATGCTATTGATATTCAAGGGTTTAAAGGCTAGTGTCTCTACAACTTAATTTTTAGACATGGTGAAATGGAGATAAAAGATACGATATGAATGAGCAGGGCAACCGTTTCCAATATTGAAAACAAATAAAAATAGTGAGAATAAAAAATAGGCATGCCGAAAACCAGAAGCAAAACGTGCTTTGAAGCAAATAAGGCAGTGGAAGTGAGAAAAAATGAGCGGGAGAATAGCCAGTGGAGATGGGAACTTGGGGAGCTTTCAACTCTTTAATTTCTCGGTCCCGACAAAAGAAAGTGCAGAGAAGATCCTCTTTATTCAGATTGAATGCAATTTAAACATGCCTTCATCAGAATTAAATGATAGAACTCCGTATGAAGATGTCGTGCTAAATAAAAGCGCCACAAATTTCTTCAACGCTTTCCCCGTCATAAAGAAAGCGCCGGTTTTTAATAGCAAATATCCTATATGGGCATGGTACCACCCAAAACCCGATTTGCGGCGAAGTGGGCACTTAACTCGTGATACATCCGGAGTGTGAATTGAATTTGTCGTCAGCCAGGATAGAGTATTATTGTCAGATTTTGGAGCATGGCACGCAGTTCTTAATTGTTGGTATCTGACTCTGTCAGAAGAGGAGTGTGACAATTGGGACAACCGCTGTGAAAGGGCGGGAATAAAAATATGTTGGGAAAATTGGCCGCCTTCATCCTCCGTTAAGGAAGAACTCATGCGGAGCTGGGAACGAATCTTCGACCTAGAACTTTTGAAACCGCATCCAGATTGGGTAGGCGGAGAAACAGTAGCATGCATCGAAAGAATATATATGGATGAAATAGAGAATGTAACTTACTTTAAGGCAAGGTAAGTCTAAAATAAAATGAAAAAATATCCCGTATCTGAGACAAACAACAAGGAAACCGTAGATATGCTCAGGGATATGTACGACGCAGCCTTAACCGCTGCCGATTTAAGGGTTATATGCAAGAGTCGTGACTTTTACTCTGATGAAGTCTCTTCCACCCCTCTCTTTGAATCTGTTTTCCTCACAGAGAAAGGACTGAAATCGGCGTTCGGGTCATTAACGCAGGCTGAAATAGCGTTATTACACGTCCTGAATTTTATAAATAAAGCAGTGGATGTCACATTCTTCGAGTACTTCTATGGCGATCGGGACTCAGATACAGGGCATTACCAATCCTTTGCCACGCGATACACGGACATCTTCAAAAAAGTGCGGGTTTCGTTGGTTCGTAAAGGTATTCTGCTCTTTGCAGAAAGCGCTAATACTTGGGGCAGGACCACAAAACTGGAACGGTGGCAATTTCGGTTCCCTGAAGAGTTCTACCCCTTCCTACCTTCGCCTTTCACGTTACCGGAGATATTCGATGCCCGTAGTGGTATCCGTAACGACATATTCAGACGCAAGATCAAACAGGTCGTGACAGGAACACGAATTCCCGATGAAAGCACTGGCTATGTACTCAGACTTTCGCACGGTAAACTCCAGATAAAGGGACATGAATACCGTATGAAATATCTAAAAAAGTGGCAGGTAGAATCATGGCACGCATCGGCAATGCTGGAAACGAAAACCAGAAAGGGGGGTGTTCATCCTCTTCAATTGGTCATCTATGCGTTATCTCAACTGAATCAGAACGAGTGGATTCTGCCGGATGACCTCTCTATATTCTGGAACATCCTCTATCCCGAGGGGAAAGCCCCGGACAATCGTAACATCTGCGAGACCGGCTGGAACTGGGGCTACCTCTTGAAACAAGAACTCAAGGGGCAATCTTACTACCGGCTGGCAGGGACGTTGGATACGCAAGAGCCCGAGAGCTACCTGAGAGTAACTGGAAATCAACCTGTGATATTGGACCTTGAAACCGTCCCGTACGAAAATTTGGACCTGTTAGTACAGATCTCGAAGATGGCGGTTCTGGATTCGCAACTGCAAATTAGCCCTGACCTGATCGCTATTGGTAATGCACAATCGATGGTTCGCAATCACCCTCTAACCCTATGGCTGAGTACTAATTCTTTGCTCTTTCGAGAAGTCATCGAAAAAGTGGATAAGAGGTGGGGTAAGCTTGTCATCCACGAGAACCTGATGGTTGCCCGGATAATGGATCTCAGCCTGGTGGTAAAACTACAGCGATCTTTTCCGGACCAGATCAAACCAATTGCGAAGAATGTCATTGCTTTTCCTCGTGATTCCCTCCCGGCAATCCAGAAATTAGTGGCGGGGGCGGGCTATGTAATTAAAACAGTAAAGGACGTAAATTATGAGGGGGAAAACAATCGGGACTAAAATGGCTTTAGCGCCGGCTGCTGATGTAAAGGCGTTGGACGTAGTCTCAAATAGCCGTGAACTTCGTAGAGACATCCATGTCTTTGTAAACTATATCCGGGAACGGGATGTGAAACGGACATACCGGAGCAACGATCTCCCCAAATCTGATATTAAGCGATTGGCGAAATTAATTGGCGATCAAGAAACCCTGGAGGAGGTGCAAGCCACAGGTACCTCGCCATGGATAGATTTCATCGATCGGTTAGCACTGACACTTGGTTTTGTCCGTTATGATACCGAAGGTGAATATGTAGGGTATAGCAGCACTACAGAGTCTTATCCAGACAATTACATAAGATTCCGGGAACAGACAGACGAACAGTTTTTAAGTTATTCTACGATCGAACAGGAGGCATGCATATTAAATGCGCTAATCAAAAGATACGACGACAGGGACAATGAGTTCTTTTCGAATACCTGCTCTCTCAGTGTCCTCGATCGCTTCGACACGTTCGGATGCGCAACCGGGGTGGTACCCTCGATAAGATTCGACAAAGCAAGAAAGTGTCTTCTGGATCTGCTTAAAGAATGCAAGAGCGGTGTCTGGTACAGCACTGCATCGTTCATCCAATACCTGAAGAAAGAGCATCCGTTTTTTCTCATCCCGCAAAATGTCGAAGTCAAGGACCGCTGGTGGAAGGGTGAACGATATTGCAATTTTTATGAGCGAGGAGAACTGTGGGGTCGAGGCGAAACGGTCCCCGATAAAGCGCCGGACGCATTTGAACGCGTGGAGGGCCGTTTTGTAGAGCGATTTTTGGAGAATATCCCGCTCTCTATGCGCTATCTGGACGTAGCTTATGACAAGGCATATGAGCGAAGAGAGAAATATCAGTCGCGATATAAGCGGGATAGTTATATGGTCATTCGAGGGAAGGAAAATCAGGCTTCAAAGACTAAGAAGCAAATATACCCGTCGATTAATCAACTCAAGGCGTTCCGGGTAAATGATCGCTTTCTGCGTGTGATGAATAGAGAGATCAGAAAGCCAAAGGTTACGGTCCTGCCTAATTTCGAGATACATGTGGATTCGGATATTTACCCTGTTACTGTGATGGCCCAACTTAGGCCCTTTGCGGATGTAATTGCAGATGATGTTGCGATCGTGCTGAAATTGAAGAAGACTAAAGTTGCCGCACAGATAGCCGAGCATGAGGAATTGAATGTAATCGCACTATTGGACGAACTCGCGGATAAAAAACTGCCACCGAATATCCACACTCATCTTGAAGATTGGACTGCCCACGCGGAAATGTTCACTCTTTTCGATGGGTTTGGACTCCTTGTGTGTGATGAACAACTTGTACTCCCGGATGGATTTACCGTCGAGGACATAACGCCCAATATTAAAATAGTGCGTTCCCCGGCTAAATTATTCGCGCAATTGGAAAGCTCGGAACTTGTGCCTCTACTGGTAAAACACTCGGACTCTTCTGTCAGACAGCCCGAAAAAGGAGTCAGAAGCGTTTTCAGTGATACCTTGCCGGAGACAAAGCGGCAAAAAAAGGCGGTTAACATCAAGAAAAAAAAATCGGTTACGCTCTACTTCCCGTCTAAGACGCTACTGAACAGATTCGCTAAAGAACTAAAGAAAGCAAAGTTGCCTTTTGGGTTGAATGAACTCACAAACTCTATTACCTTCTCAGAGAGCCGGGAACCGCAATTGGAAGCGGTCTTTAAAGCTATGGGCACTGAATATAGTATTAACATCGAAGATGTGGGATGAGGTCAAGATACTTCAGAAGTTATAAAATTGACGATAAGAAAATCAAAAAGCATCAATAGTTTCGGCAAATGTTTAACGGCTTTAGGTAATACTATAAATGTTATTATGTCGCTTACAGTCACTTACAAATTGCCATTACCGATAATCGCGAGCTGGCACAATCAGCTTTCTGACAATGCCTCAGCAACCACTGATAAAAATCATAGAACTCGCGTTTCCACTGTTTGTTTTTCTTCTCTTTTTTTGTTAATTTTCGCCCTTTCACCCACATGTCTTGTCGCATATAAACGTCCATTGGCTTCCCACGCAGATGAATTGAAATCCCGTTTATCCTTACCACATCCCAAAAATCATTATAAAGTGTAATCTGGTAGATCTGTCCTCACTTCACGAAAACGGTCTTGATGTTCACGAATTTCCTGCGCTCTGAAATTTCTTCTAATATCTAATATCTTTATACAAAAGGGCAATTTAATGCACAAAACAGAAAAATTTATATATAGATATTATAAAAAAACATTTAATGTATAAAAAAATGCTTGATTGTACAGATTTTGAGGATGAGAAAACGAAGGGGAAGATAAAATCACAAGGAATTAAATATGCTCTTATAGGTTCCCCTCCAAGCGCACGTCTGGAAAAAGGTGTGCAGGAAGAAGACCCGAAGAGATTCCGGATGCGTTGGTTACTTACGGACCCTCGTGTCTCTGATTTTTATGATTGCGTTCAATGTGGTGCGTGCACTTCCATTTGCACTGCTGCTTCAATAGATAAGAGATACAATCCGAGAAGATTAGTGCAGTGTCTTATCACCGGGGGAGATATAGAGGATTATCCCTTAGAAAAGTGCTTTTCGTGCCATGCCTGTAAATACGCTTGCAGAAAAGAAATTTGTGTAGCGGACATAGTTAAAGTTTTGAGGGAAAAGGAGAGTGGGTGGAAATTTAAATGTCAGGAAGAGATGCATTGCAATTCACTTTACGAGAAAGGTTTATGTGTGACACTTGATACTCATTCTCCGGATAAGTTTCCAGAATGGGGCTCTTCATGGGAAAAGATACATAATAATATGAAAAAGACCCGGTCGGAGCTCGGACTTGAAGGGCTTTATCGAGAAATACCTCAAAATTCGCTTGACGAGATAAGGGTAATTGTAGATAGAACGGAGTATAAAAAATTCAAAAAAGAAGGAGAAATCGAGGAAGTAAAGAAAAGGATTCCAGGGAATAAAATCTACTTGTTCCACAGTTGTATCGGTGATGCACACTATCCGGGCATTACCGAGAGTATAAAATACATCTTTGACAGGCTTGGCATTGACTATATGGACGACCCCAGACACTCAACATGTACTGGCTTTGCTTATTACGGTGATAAAATACCGTTTTCCACAATGCTCGCGGTAAATGCAAGGAATTTCGCGCTGGCGGAAGAAGCAGGGTATCCGAATGTAGCGCCGGTATGTCAAACAACTTACGGCGTGCTTATGGAGTCAGCAGGGATTTTGAAGAGTGGAATAGGGCGGCAGGTAAATGAAGAAATATTGAGCACAGTGAACAGGAAATACAAAGGTGAGGTCAATATAGCCCACGTTTCAGAAATACTATGGGCGCAAAGAGGCAGGATAAAAGAGAAAATAACGCATAGCCTTGCCGGTCTAAGAGTTGCTACGCACAATGGCTGCCATTATACGAGGATATTCAGAAAATTAGCGATACCGAATTTATTGGATGAACTTGTCGCTGTTACCGGAGCAGAGCCTGTTGAGTACGCGGAAAAGAATTTATGCTGTGGTATGGGCTTTGGTCATACAATAGAGCAAGAACGAAGATACCTTACAAGGGGAATTACGCAAAGAAAGCTTCTATCTGCTAAAGAGGCAGGAGCTGATGTTGTTCTCGTAGCTTGCCCTGGATGCCAGATGACACTGGATAGGAACCAGGAGCTCATTGAAAGAGAAAGCGGCGTGGAAATTGGACTGCCTGTTATAAATTACGCTCAGCTTATCGCTCTGGCAATGGGCGTGGATGCATATGAAGTGGTGGGGATACAAACACATTCGGT
>WSZT01000035.1 GCA_013139985.1 Candidatus Methanophagales archaeon
TGATTCTCATCGTATCTTTTATCTCCATTTCCGTTCTTCCCATGTTGACCAAAAGCAAAACATGGGCACGTGTCAGCTCTCTCGCGCTTTTCCGTCCCTTTTTCACAAAAGTGCTGAGGTATTCTACTTCTTTCACCGTAAGTTTTATTCTTGCCATAGAACATAGTTGGTTTTACCCGTTTATAACTACGTCTAAAAATTAAGTTGTAGAGAGACTAGGTTCAAATTACATTCATGTTCATCAGGTCATTCCGCTTTCGGAAATTAAAGAAGAATATGAAATTGATCCTATAAATGATTTAAAACCGTTGTGTGCGAATTGTCATGCAATGATTCATAGATTTTCAACACCACCAACTATTGATGAATTAAGAAGAACATTACAGGGGGATGACGATTTCTGATATTTATTCTATTGATAAACGTAGTGACATAATGTCAAAAGTTCGACAAGAAGGAACTAAAGCAGAAATACTTATCAGGAGATTTTTATTTTCCCATGGATTCAGATATCGAAAGAACGACAAACGATATCCAGGTAAACCAGATATTGTTTTACCAAAATACAGAATGATAATATTTGTACACGGTTGTTTTTGGCATGGGCATGTGAACTGTAAAGCTGCCGAGCTGCCTAAAACAAATACTGATTTCTGGAAAAAGAAGATTTCGGAAAATATAGCTCGTGACCAAAAAAATATTGAAACATTGAGAAAAGAAGGTTGGAACGTGATTACAATCTGGCAGTGTGAAATTGAAATTAAAAATAAAAGAAAGGCAAGATTGGATTTATTACTCGAAGAAATTATAAATAGACGATGAGAGTTGTTTCGATTTTAAAGGCAACCTTTGCAGAAAATGAATGATATATGATATGAAAGGACATTTGATAATCAGATATAACTGAAATTTAACAGATGATAAATGAAAAAATGGATAAGGGCATGGACTTTACAGGCACTTGGCATATCTATGAAAGGGGAGCATGGGATGAGGATTATTTTAACATGGCAGTGCAGGCTTATATCAGGATAGATCCCAACACTCTTGGAGTTTTCCAATTTGGTTTAGTTTCAGGCGTTATAGATGGAAAACTTGTTGATTATGCAGATGGAGAAAGGTTTGAATTTACTTGGGCGGGAAACGATGAATGCGATCCCGCCTGTGGTAGTGGTTGGATTAGAATACTCGAGGAAAACTTCTTAGAGGGCAAATTTAGAATTTACTTAGGAGACGATTCTACTTTTTTAGCAAGAAGAGCAAAGTAATCTCATGGTTGCATTTTAAGATGTCCCACCTGCCAGAACTGGGCTATTGCTTATAAAAGCGTTGGAACTTGATACGTTTATCAGAATCACCGGGATACGAGATCGGGAATTAGCGAAGAAACTTTTGGATAACGAATGGAAAGCTGTTAAATATCTTATAGAGAACGCTGATAAGATGTTCATTGGTATTGGCATACCCTACAACGAGGCATTAATATCGCTTGATGAGGTGTATCAAATAGGAGAGCGGATAGCCGGGTGGTCGCCTGATGTTCAGGTCTGTGCCATAGATTACAGACCTGCATTCAGGAGGATGGAGATAAGAAAACCGAATTATGATGATATGCAGCGGGTGAAAAGGGTTTTGGCGGATAGCTGTCTTCGTTGTGTGATTTGTCAAACGGAGTTTGGGATAATAGGTCCATAGTCTTATACTATTTCAAGAGAGCGCGAAAGATCACGGGGCACAAAAGTTCAAAGATCGAAGAATCTTGTAACAATTCCAATACCGCCGCGAGAGCGCCATCTTCTTGCTTTATCCCTCTTACGGATTCGCATAAGTCACATATACCGCCCCTATCAAATACCCTCTCTCTGTATCTATGAAAACCCTTTTATCCTCGACTTACCAGGCGGTAAAAGACTCAATATCTTCTCTTGCATTACTATTTGCTTAACATCATCTTTGTTTTCCGCGTGGTCAACAAAGAATCTCATAATTTCCTTTGAAAGCGCATTTTTATCAGTATCGTCGCCCGGCTCGAGCTCTACGAAAATATCTAACTTGTCCTTTTGTGAGCAAGGGCATGCAACCAGCCGATGTTTTTCGATACCGATACACAGTCCTAATGCAGCCTTAAAATACTTCCTCTTCCCTCGTACCATAAAACTTCCTTTCTTTATATACTCGCCAGAAGGCGGTGTCTTACTCACCTGCTCGCCCACAACGCAATAGCATTCACCCTCATAGAACCCATATTTCCATAGATTGGAATAAGAAGCGGCAAATTGCGCTATTTCCTTTAGCCCTGACTCGGATATTTCTTTACCTCCCGCTTTCGCTATTACCACCGGTGCACCCTCCGCCTGCGTATGGAAGAAAAGGTCATTGGGTTCCATATACTTCTTCGCCAGTATCTCATTGGTAGTTGCGTCCTTCCCACCAACCACAAGAAAACCATCTGAAGTCTCAAACCATCTAAACTTCTCATACCATTCCTCCTTCTCAGTCCGCACTTCTTTTTTCGTTGGTATCAACTCCTCTTCTATACGTACTTCCTTCTCCTTCTCTGTCCTTATCTTCTCCTTCGTCATCTCTATCGCAGGCTCGACCCCTTCTCTCTTCTTCCTGAATACCTTCGCCTTATCATAATAGGCACCCGCATTCTTATGCAAAGAAACAGAAGTATCAATCTCAAGCGAGATGTCGGTGTCTGGTAGTGTTAGCGTAACAACCTTCCTTTTTTTACCTGGCTCCTGTAGCATCTCCTCTAGCTCGAGATAGTGGGCGTAGATCATATCGCCCTTTTTTGTGCTCTCTGCCTCTTTTAGTTTGAATTTATGGAGTGCTTCAAGCTGCTCATTCAAAATCCGTTCATATTTGCCTATTACCGTATCGTGTTCAGCCTTTGCTTGCTCTTCCACTACTTCTGCTATTTGCGTGGTGAAGTACTCGTCTGCAGCATCATTAAGAGACGGGAAAAACTGCTTCTCTTTGTTCTCATAGCGGCTTAACTCAAACGGGACAAAATCAATCTTATCTTCTCCTTCTAGCACTATGTGCGCTTTCAGCTTGGATTGGTCATTTGTTATTATCGGCTCGAATAGGGTGTGTATAGTCTCATGAATAGCGGTTATTTCAGTTGCTGTGAGTTCCTCAGCCCGCATTCTTTTGTCTATTCCCGCCTTCGCACACACTTCTTCCGCGTATAGACCACCGAAACTCAGCTCTGAAGCAAGAACACTTGCTATATCTTTATCCTGCTTGCAGAGATCCATCAAATCGGATTCGCTCATTGTCAATGGATTTGCTCTTGAAGGCGGGCGCTCATACTTCTCGCCCACTTTTATCTTCCTTGACGCAAAGCTCTTTCTTCGCAATGGCAACAAGATAGTCCCATCTTCGTCAACAACCACTATGTTACCCCTTGGAAGCAACTCAGCTATCAAACGGAGCTTTTTATCCCACCGCTCTATCGTTATCTCCACTATCCTATCAAAGTCAAGTTGCCGTATTTGGGCGATTCTGGCGCCACTGAGATGCTTCCTGAGGTACATTGCGAAATTAGACGGCATTCTCGGCGAAGCCCTTTTATATTTAGTGAGATGTATTTTCTTCCCCGCTTCGATAATCAAATCAAGTGAGCCCTTGTGATGCAATTTTAGCCTTATCTCTTCTCTACCCGGTTGATATGCTTTCACGAGTCGTGCACCTAATAGCTCTTGTAATTCAATAACGATGGCCGCTATGTCCACACTGCTCATTGATTCTTTCATTAAATACACGTTCCCAAAAGAGAAAAGGGTTTAAAACAAAACCAAGCAAGAAAGGGTATTATGCGAACATTTCACCCGGCACCTTAGGACCTGTATAAACCCTATGCGCGTCACCCATAATCTTCTTTATTGCTTGCTCAAAGTCTTCCATAGCTATTGCTTTCTTATCCCATTTTACAGCAAGCATGCCTGCTTCGATACATACTGCCTTTATATCCGCGCCAGTGGCATTTTCTGTAAGGCCTGCCAAAATATCTATATCTACGTCCTTCTTTAACTTCATCTTAGCTGTATGTATCCGGAATATCTCCTTCCTGCCTTCCCTATCCGGTTTAGGTATTTCTATGATGCGGTCAAATCGTCCAGGGCGAAGCAAAGCAGAGTCGAGAATATCAGGTCTATTTGTTGCTCCTATTATTCGCACATCTCCTCTCTGATCGAAACCGTCTATCTCAGCTAAAAGTTGCATCATCGTGCGCTGCACTTCACGCTCTCCTGTCGTGCCATCTTCCAGTCTCCGAGCCGCTATCGCATCTATCTCATCAATAAACACTATGGATGGCGCTTTCTCCTCTGCTAACTCAAAAAGCTCCCGTACCATCCTTGCACCTTCCCCTATGTATTTCTGCACTAATTCTGAGCCAACGACCCGTATAAACGTGGCGGCGGTACGATTTGCCGCGGATTTCGCAAGCAATGTTTTCCCGGTGCCCGGCGCACCAACCAGGAGAACACCCTTTGGTGGTTCCACACCTATACGTTCAAACATCTTTGGTTTTGTCAGTGGTAGCTCTACCACTTCCCTTATCTCCTCTATCTGCTTATTCAACCCGCCTATTATCTCATAGCCCACATCTGGTGATTCTATTACTTCCATACCATATACCGCAGGGTCTTTTGCAGAGGGGAGCACACTCACTACCGCTAGCGATTGTTGATTCATGCCTACCTGAGCGCCCGGAACAACTTCTTTTGTGTCTATAAACTGCGAGTAATTTACAACGAATTTAGGGCCCGTGCTGCTCTTTACTACCATCCTTTTATTGTCTATTACCTCTACAACAGTGCCTATAATAAGCGGTGATGCGCGCAACTTTTCCAGTTCTGATCTTAACTTCCTTACATCGCGCTCATATTGCATTCGCATCGCTTCATAATCTCTTCCCCCCTCCTCTATCTGCGCTAGCTGCCCTTTCAGTCCATAGTTCACTTCCTCTAACTGCTTTATCCGGTCCAGGAGGAATCGCGAATATTCATCGCCCGCTGGTGCACTGCCACTGCTTGCTTTCATTTTAACACTAATATTTACTTCTTCTCTTTGTATTATATATACTTGACGTAAAATGACAGAGTGTGAAGTGTGTGGTGCGGAAATAAAAGGTGCGGCACAATATGTGGTAATAGGCGACTCAAAGCTGCGGGTATGTAAAGCGTGTGCACACTATGGTACCGTTGTAGTGGAAAATAAGAACGTAATGGCTGGACCGGTGGCACATGCAAAGGCTAATAGCCGCTTATATGAGCAGATGAACCATGATCTGGAAGTGGAAGTAGAGGAGGATTACGGAAGAAAGCTAAAAGAAGCGAGGGAAAAAGCAGGGCTAAAACAGACGGAACTCGCAAATCGAATAAATGAAAAGCAATCGTTACTGCGGAAGATAGAAAACGAGGAGATAGTACCAAGTGACGAGGTAATGCGGAAAATAAAGCGTGTTCTCAATCTTTGACTCTCTATTGCTCGGATAGCGGTCTTAACAGGCTGAGGAGAATCATGCTTACAATCATGCATATTGCCAACGCGGATATGAAGGACCCAAATCCGCCTATTAATTCAAACCCATCATAATATATCATGAGCTTCACACCGCAGATAATTGCAACGAGTGCGAAAGTTGCGCAGATAGCGAGAAATAGGCCTTTAATAAGTGATTTTAAATTATCTTTCTCTTTACTCTTCTCTTTACCTCGCGATTCGTAAAACACAACGAAGATAATGAAATTAATGGCGAAAATCAACAAAAGGTAAGGTCCCGGAATGGGATTTCCTTCCTTTGAGAAGAAGATCAAGCCAAAAGCTATGTAAAGCATGAGAAAAGCAAGTGCAGTTGATAGAATAAGCGTTTTCTGGTATCTCTTATATTCACTCCCTTTTATTTTTGCTTTTATGCTCATCTTTGTATCTTTATAAAAAGAGAAGGTATAAAGAAAGCTTGTGTTTGTGAAAACCTGTTTAATCCTGTTGTTAGCGAAACAATTACAAACCGGCTAAACTATGGTTGAATCAAACAGCAAATCGTTGTATTTTAGTAATTCTTGCCATACCGCTTTGCATTCGCAATCGGGCTGGCGTTCTAACACGGTCAAATCCTGTGTTATATTG
The DNA here is from genome assembly GCA_013139985.1 of Candidatus Methanophagales archaeon. Lineage (GTDB taxonomy): Archaea > Halobacteriota > Syntropharchaeia > Alkanophagales > Methanospirareceae > Methanophaga. Next base: position 6,145 of record WSZT01000035.1, read on the forward strand.
AATTCCTTCACTGTTTCTTTTATCTCATGGTCGCACTTACCACAGTTATGCGGTCCTCTTTTATGTCCCGCGCCCACGGGATCGGACGTCACTGTGATGTCCCTTCTCTTAATCGCCTTTATCGCCTCTACGGCACTCCATAGCCACGGTGGTCTATAATATCCCCGTTTCCACAAATTCTCTAAAACAGTGTATTTTTGCACATTACATAGGTTCAACGAGATTGTAGAACTGTACGGTGTGACGAGCTCAGCGGATCTTATAACGTCTCTTATTGCTTTCTTCTCGGATACAAACGGTGGTTTAAGCAGGAGATATGTCTTTACTGTCGCACCGCACTCCATCACGATCTTCGACGCTGTTCTATAATTGTCGAACGAGAAACCTTTGTTTATGTACTTCGACCTGATGAAATCATCGGCCGTTTCTAAGCCAATAGCGAGCTCGAGATGCGCAACACCTTTCAAATCCGCGATTTTAGCCGCGGTTATAAACTCGGGTCTCGTCTCCACTATTAGCTTCTTTATCCTCTTTCTCTTTCTCACTATCGCCGCTATCTCTCTTCTTGTCTCGCTCGGGATCTCTCGCTCGTCGAGGAAGCTGCCGGAAGTGAATATCTTGAGCATAAACTCCTCTTCGGGACTGTTTCTTAATGAATGTTCCAGTTGTGCTATGATGTCCGCAGGTGAAACGTCTGCGGATTCTTGCCAGAAGCCGCACATCGTACATTTCCGCCAATAGCAGCCTGCTGTTCTCAGTATAACTGTCAAAGCGGGTATCGATTTCTGCTCCTCTTTGAAGAAGTCGTAATCGAGCCATGAAGATACTGGCTTCTTTGGCGAGTTCTTAGCCATATTGGTAGCGGATAAAGGACTGGATTTAACCATTTTTATTACGTAGTCAACTCCCCCTTTTTATTAACTCCTCCAATTTCAAAAGAATTTTTTTGTTTAATAATCCTGGTTCTTCTGTGCCATCCAATTTTATCCAATTCGATGACGGAAACTGTTCTTTTATTAAACGCTCATAAACATTTACAACTTTCGTGAGAAACTTGGTATTTCCTTCGAATCTATCAACAATACCTTTTTGTTTACTTTTCCTGCGGTACGCAATGTCAAGTGGTATCTCAATATAGAAAATAACAGAGGGTAGAGGTAATTGTATCAACTTTGTTACCGCTTTTGCCACTTCATAATCGAAATTATTTGCTGATTGATATGCAATAGCGGATAAAAAATATCTGTCCATAATTACAATATGCCCTTTCCGTAGCTTCTGTTTCACCTCTTCTTTGTTTTTTACTATATCTATCAGATATAACAAGAACTGTTCGTCACTACTTAAATTCAGTTTTGCCTCAAGAAAACCCTTTATCCGTTTGCCATATTCCGAGTCGTAATCAGGATATGAAAAATCAGCAACTTTAAATCCCTTTTTTAGTAACTCTTTCTTAAGTAGTTTTGATTGTGTCCTCTTACCAGAACCATCGATTCCTTCAAAATCAATTAGCATTCTTTTCTCTCCGTTATCATAATTTCACCACTAGAATATATTATTTCTTTGATAAATAATGCGTTCTGTACCTTTTTCTTTTTATGCTTGGTTGACTTCAATAACCATTTTTAAGCTCTCGCCGCAATCTTATAACCTGAGTGCTCATCTCAATCACATCTCTCTTCAAATCAACTTTTGTATTACGACCCGACCGCCACCTCACGGGGAACTCTTTTATTGTATATCCCCTTCTTTGAGCCCGTACAAGCAGTTCGGTATCCCAGAACCAGTGATTATCCTTCACGTCATCAAGAATATCGAATAGTGGCCCTCTTTTGAACGCTTTAAATCCGCATTGATGGTCTTTTATATACGATTTCAATAAAAACCGTGTTAAGGTGTTAAATGTTTTACTCGCAATTAATCGTGTAAAAGACCGCTTCACATCGCTTTCTTTTAACATTCTTGAGCCCGTTGAAAAATCATACCCCTCATCCTTTATTGCGTTTATTAGTTCTTCAAGGTGTTTTAAGTCGGTTGCGAGGTCAACATCAACATATGCGAGTATTTCACCTTCCGATAACCCAAATGCACGATTTAACGCTTTCCCACGCCCTAAACGATCGTTACTATGCAAGTGCTTTATGTAAGGGTACTCCATTGCGAGTGATTCTGCTATTTTATCCGTTCCATCGGTTGAGCCATCTTCTGCAATGATAATCTCAAATGCAGGAGTTATTTTGTGTAAAGCATCAGCTACTTGCAGCACTGAGTCTTTTAACCCTTCTGCTTCGTTGTATGCTGGGAGTACGAGTGAGACTTTAGCCATAATCTTCCCCTTTAAATAATATCTTATGTTCTTAGAATCTAAGTTATTTCAGGTGTGTATAAAGATGCTGGTAAAAGTATCATCAAAAGGTTTGATAACGCTTCCGAAACAGATAAGAGAGCAATTTGGGATTGTTAAAGGTGATTATCTGACCGTATCAGCAGAGGGCGGCAAAATCGTTTTCCGGAAGGTGAAAATGAAGATAGATTGGGAGAATTCAGATGATGTCTGGCAAGGATGCGGTGCGAAACTGCTTGCAGATGATTGAAATATGACAAGGCGATATTGTCTCATATAGACTTCTCCACAACACAACAACTTATTCAAACATCCACCTTCCGCTCATACGTTTGAACGAGCATGCCCTTACTCTGCTCCCATGGTTCTCCAGTCTTGTAAAAATTGAAGCGCTTCATAGCTCGCTCACAGGGCTCATTTCCCGCTAAGATATTTACGTAATTCACTGCAGATTTATTCGCTTTGGCGAACTCATAGAACTGCTCATACATTGCAGAAGCGACACCTTGAGCACTGTATTCCGGATGAACCGCTTGTTGCTCGCCGAAACACCCTCTCTCCGTTATAGATGCTTTATACACGCCCACTAATTTACCTTCTATACGAACGCCGAAGAAAAAATAACCCGAATCCATTTCGCTCTTTATTTCAGCCTCACGTATCGCTCGCTTCTCGCGCCATTCCTTCGGATACTCGTATGCCTTAGGCCATACTTCCTTGTAGAGCGTGGAGATGTCCTTGGCATCCTCCTCTCCCAGCTTTATTGCCCTGCGTTTCTCGCCGGTATAATCATCCTCTGTGACACAGATGCTCATCTTCCTGGATTATAGATGTACCTATAACTTTAAATTTAAATTTATTTTTTATTGCTCCATGAATCTTTTCTGCAACACAATCACTTCACTACTATCCTTTGCCTCAGAATATGCAAGCAGCTTTTCCTCGTTTAATCTCAGAAATTCGTCCCCCCACTTAAACCGCCCCAAAATATGTTGACATTGCTCTTGCTCACCGAGAATAAATAGAGCAGCGGCAAACGCCTCTGCGGAGTTCAAGAAAAATGGTTTGCCATAGTTTATAGGATTTGCAGCTATTAGATACGGAAAAGCACGCTTCTTCCTCTTTAATGCCCTCAGAGTATCTACAAAAGCGTCTAGTTTAGACCACGAGCAATCGAAAACAGTTATGCTGCTTGCATTATCGGCAGGCGAGAGCGCCTTTTCCGCAATGGGCACCAGCAGGATGGTATTATACGGTATTCTCTGCATTGTTTTGACTGATTTTATCAAGCCAGCATGTGCTAATCTCTTCGCTGTGCATTTCTTCGGGTCGCACTGCCCTGCCTCGTATGCGTACAGTTGCATCATGTATGGATAATAAATATATTGGATCTCCAAGGTATCATTTGTTTGAAAATATTGAAGTGTACCTAGCTTCACCAGTTACATTGGAATAGTGGATAGATTAGGTGTTCATCGATCATTGTTTATGAGACCGTTTGTCAACTATTTGGCGAAGCCATTTCTTTATTACCGTTTTCCTAGGACCCGCTGTAGCCAGTTTCAAGGCGTTCTTTAAATGTGGTTCGGCCTCTAATTCTTGTTCAAGTTCCATGAGGGCTACGCCTAAAGCATATTCAGCATTGGGGTGTTGAGGGTCATGATCGGAGATCGTTCTAAAGTACGAGAGAGCTTCCGCCTCGTGCTCTCGTATCAGTTTTCGGGCTGCTTGTAGATGTGGATAGTCTAATGCTAAACGAAGTGCTTGATCAAGGCAGTGTATTTTTCGATAGGATGCTATTGCAGCTGGGATGGGCTGTCCTGGGTGGTATTTTTGTGCTAAATACCACTTAAGAATATCATCGGCTAATATCCCAGAGAGGTCTTTAATAAATAGCGTGTTGTAGGTGACATCGTCAGGCAGGATGCCCTCCCCTCGCATCGTATCCACCAAAGTCTTGGCTTCATCATAATCTGGAGCTTTTTTGATAAGCGTAGTGTAGGTGAAAATATCAGGGATTAAACCCGTGGCTTGGATGCTACTCAAAATTTTACGCGCACTTGAATAGTCAGCGAAGCTCGCGTTGCCCTCCGAGCGCGGTCACCCACCCAATCTTTGTATCCGTCCAAGGGTTTGACACTTACCGCATACCCGGAACAGATGGCGAGACGAAGTGAAGGTATTCTCTCTATGGCGATTCCGGATTTCTCATGCATTTCCTTCTGAAATCTATTAGCCATTATTGTTGCAAGGCAACATAAGGCTCTAACTTTTTCCGCGTGGTTCATTACCAGCCAGCCATCACCAGTGAACTTCACTAAAGAATCAGTCAACTCGAGCTTTTTGAGATGATGCCAGATTTGTTCGACTAAGCTTATATTTTGAGATGTAAAAATACCACTAGGGTCTAGTGTTCCAATAACGGCGGTATCTTCTCCTTTAACGCTTGCAATAGCTGCTCGGACCTGAACGGTGGCACATTAACCACTTTTAATGGCTTTATTAACTCTACAATCCTGGCAGTTCTGATCTCTTCCTGCGAATATGTTGTTGTTACGAGTTGAACCGCAGCCAGGTACTTCTTAGGTTCGTATACCAGCATCTGCCCGGGCTTGACACCGATAACAATATCCAAATCGTTTAGACCGTTCCAGGGCAGAGCTATGTCACTATAACTCTCTATGACCACATATTCATGCTGCGCCAGCATCCTCTTATACGCTAACTCAACTGCGAGGCTATAATATCTCTCAGTTATCGTATTTAACGTTTTTAAATCACGGACCGGGTAAATGGTGGACGCATTAGCACGTATATTTCTAAAATCCGCATTGTTATAATCGGCAGACAGAGCTTCGTTTTCAACCACCAGATTCTTCACTCCGTCCTTATACCAAAGCGTGACGCGATCGAGTATGAAATAGGGGATTTGTGAAATCGGATTGATGCGAGATGACTCTGCCCATAACCTGTGGATGGGGTTGATAAATTCTTCTATCTGTGTCGTTGATACCGAACTGTAAGCGGAAGCGGAACTTAAACGTTTCGCATCCTTCCCGTAGAGCCGCCCCTGGGTCAAAGCTTCATGCACTACGTCATAATCAT
>WSZT01000241.1 GCA_013139985.1 Candidatus Methanophagales archaeon
ATACTCTGAGTGACTGGGAAGTTCCAAAGCCGGAAGGAACAGAATATACAACTACGTTTAGTTTGACTGCTGTGCCCGCAAGTGCAGATCTAATATTAGATGTCTTCAATACAGACTATAATACTCCTGTGCTTGTGAATGGGAATTCAGTAGGCATCTTATGTATAAACACAATCGAAAGTTGGAAGCAATGCACCATTAAAATTCCCGGTTCGGCCCTGCGAGTGGGTTCAAATACCTTAACCATACAATCCGAGAGCAGGGGATGGAATTATGATGATTTCATGATCAGAAATATTGGGGTTACGCCGTCTTCAGATGCCAAACCAACACCCACGCCAACTACGGAGTGCGGGACGTTTTGGGTAGGTGTCCAAGAGCTCTGGTTCGATGAACATCATGAGTCAATCATCGGCAAACTTGAAACGTTTGATTTTGATAACGATGGTTCAGAAGATAGAATTGTTTATACTTTCGAGCCAGAAGAGGTTGCAGAAGATCTCTTTTTGGTCAGAACCATAGAATTCAACAAGACGGATTCAGAACTATTCGAAGGGAAGATAGTGCTGAAGTTTGAGAATAAAGGTGATAAGCCGATAGAATACACACATATAGAAGAGATTCCAAAATCATTTGCAGAAAGCGTTGATGACCTTGTGTTCTCCATACCGCCTGATGAAATTATTGACCCCGACCCGAAAGTAAGGTGGAACATGTGGAGCGGTATGAAGGGCATACCTGTATATCTTAGCCTATATTTTAGCATAGCGGAGCGGATAGACATAGAAGAAGAAGATCCTTTTTGGACAGTTAAAACGTATTATGGTCTATTGAATTATTGTGTGAGGGAATGCAACAAGAGGAGTGGGACAAGTAGAGACTATTGTTTGCTACTTCTGGCGGAAGAGTTTAAAGCCGCAGAGCCCACCTATGTCTGCCATGAAATCGAAAACGAAGATCTTAAAAATCTCTGTCTCGGGAGAGTTACCGGCGATAAAAAATATTGTGAAAAGATCAAAAACGAAAATTTGAGTAAGTTATGTTTGGGTCAAGAGGAGGAAGAGGTCACTACCACACCAAGCACAGCACCCACGATAACTATCCCCTCAGGCGTCCATCATCTCGGTGATCAAAACTTTACCGATTGGAAAGTTCCAAACCCAGAAGGGACAGAATATACAACAACATTTAGTTTGGCTACTGTGCCCGCAAGTGCAGATTTAACATTAAATGTCTTCCAGACAAACTACAATAATCCGGTGCTTGTGAATGGGCAGGAAGTGGGTTTTTTAGGTATACACACATCCGAAAGTTGGGTAAATTGCACAATTTCAATACCCGGTTCTGCCCTCCAAATTGGTTCAAATACATTAACTATACGAGCCGAGTGCAGAGGAACAAATTATGATGATTTCATGATCAAACCGTAATTGCGCAATAAAAGGGGGGTTAGAGAAACTTTTTGAAAGAAAGGGTTTTTAGGTATTTACTCAATAGCTTGCGGTATAAATTCTTATCCCAAACTCTCAAACTCTCAACCCCCGCTCAAACATGCGCTCAATTACCCTTTCAGTGACGTCAATACCGCACGCGAGTGTTATACCTTTCCCTGAAGGTGTCGCATTGACCTCAAGCACAAACAGTCCTTCGTCTCCTTCTATCAAGTCAACGCCCGCGAAGTCCGCACCTACTGCCTTTGCCGCATTTACTGCCAGTGCCCGCATCTCCTCTGTTAGGTCACACTTGAGTGCGGTACCGCCCTGACTCAAGTTACTAATAAACGACCCAGTCTGTGAAATCCGGTATATAGCACCTAACGCTTCCTCGCCAACCACAAATACTCTTATGTCCCGTCCGGGATTAGGCACGAACGCCTGTAAATAAAGCACACCTCGTTCTTTCAGTAGCGTTGCGAGTTTCTGCTTCATGTCGGGCTGAGTGCTTTCAAGCTTGACTATTCCTTTGCCCTGGCTGCCGAAGATAGGTTTTGCGACTGCAATTCCAAATTCTTTTGTTGCTTTCAGCGCGACACCCAAATCGGAAGTGACTACCGTGTGCGGAATAGGTAGCTGTGCCTGTTTGAAGAGATAAAAGGAGAAGAACTTGTTTGCTGCGTTCCGGATTGCTGTGGGCGAGTTCATAACCGGGATGTTCGCTGTTTCAAACTGCCGAAGCAGATCGAACTTAAACGAAATCTGCTCCAGGTCGAAGCTGATGCCGACGTCTCTGACAATGATCGCATCGAGTGCTAATAAGTCTTTTAAATCGGTATCGAAGATAGCGAAATCAGAAGCGGATATGGAAGCGCTTAACGTAGCGAGGTTAATAGGTATGGCGTTCGCGCCTCGCTTGCGAACGTTCGTCAAGAAGGCGTTCGCTGTCCAGTCGTCCGGATCGGTTAGAACAACGCCGATATTTGCGTTATCAGTGTTTTTGTCGGGATTGTGCATTTTTTTGTATTTAATTACCTAAATTTTAGACTTTATATACTCCACCTCCAGCACATCCATAATTTGCCTTTGTTCAGTTGACGGGATGGATATTTTCGACGTTGTGATGTCTCCTTTGGAATTAGTGACTACAACATGCTTCACCTTACTCAGTTGTTTCAGCGCATTCTCAGCGTTCATCGTTAATCCGCCCTTTTTGAGCATGTGTTCAAGTGTTTTCATCAATAGATATGAAAGATAGCACATAAATATGTACGCTTTAACCCTCCCATCCAGCCAATGCCTTATCGGTCTGTGTCCAATCGGCTGTTTAATGCAGCAAAAGCAATTTATCTGGCTTGCTGTCCCTACTGTATCCAAGCCTTGCAATGATGCATTTCGTCCCCTCGAAGTAGGTTGAAGTGATTTCATAGAACAAGCAATCCAGATAGATGTGGCTAATAGAACTTATTTGGAATTTTTGTTATTGACTATATGCCAATAACAATCGCTTAGATGGCCACGTTTGTAGGACTTGTATCCATAAAAAATAAATGATTATTTATACTCCGAAATTTAGGTGTGAAATGTCAAATAAATAGGGGCCAGAATATTAGGCAAACCTAAAAACCGAAAAGCTTTTATAACCCTTATGACAACTGGAGTATTAGCACCGTATTTTCATATGAGAGGTGGAGGGGAGATGCGGAATGAAAAAGATAGGAGAGAGGATATAAATGGAAATAATAATTGAACCATTCACAGGGCTCAAATGTAAGAGGGGTGACAAATTTAGCGAATCAGAGCGGTCTAAATCGATAATAGCGGATAGAGATAGAGACCTTTTTAAAGGGCGCTTTTATATGGATGTAGGGATTATGTGGCGGGCGCATAGCGGTCAGCCGGGCATTACATCCGGAACCTTTGAACGGTGTGGCATCACGAGCGGAGGTGGTTTTTAATGATGAAAAGCGATTATCCGAAGGTGCTACGACGAGGGGTAGCGGGAATGATTATTTTATTACTATTGTTGCTATTACTCGGTGCCTTCGCGCCTGCGGCTATGGCAGCCGATGTTTGGCCCGATTGCAATTGGGGTTGTACTGCTAGTGATACTGATGTCACGAGGGTATGGCTTGGAAATTGTACAACGGGTGCAGACCTCGGGCCCTGTAACCCGGGTGATCCAGTAGAAACGTGTATTTGGGCCAATTTTGATAATACAGCAACTGCAGATAGATACCAAGCATTTGTGTTATTTGATTTATATATAAATTATGTATATACCAGCACAATAGAAAAATGTGTAGTGGATAAGATACCCAGTGGTGACAGTTCATACAACGTCTACACGCTTAATTGGACGTGTGGAGACAGAGTAGAGTTACGTAATTTCACTTTAACATGGACTACACAGAATAAGCCATGCACGTGCAATGAGTCTGCTTGTTGTACAGGAGGAGGTTGTGATTGCCAGCACCAGAAGTCAAAGTGCTATGCTGGGAATATAACTGTGGAAGCGCCACTCGTGGCTAACTTCACGTTTGATAATGTGTGCTTCTGCACATACACTACATTCACGGACAAAACAACCGGAGGGAAGAAACCATACACTTACGATTGGGATTTCGATGACGGTAACAGCAGCACTGCGCCGAATCCCACGCACCACTATGGTAAGAACGGAACCTACAACGTGACTCTGACGGTGACCGATAGCAATACAACTCCGAACACTGATAGCCAAAGTTATAATGTCACGGTATATGCACTACCGTCGTGTAATATAACAGCTCCAGAAGCAGTATGTGAGCTTTC
>WSZT01000029.1 GCA_013139985.1 Candidatus Methanophagales archaeon
TTACGGCTCCTCTATCCTGTCCTCTATCTCCTTGAATCGTGATATACCAAACTCGTCAAATAGACGTGTATAATCCTTTATATCGGCAACACCCCACGGGTCTATCTCCATCATTTCACCACGCTTATTTTATAGTCATGTATTACCGGATTGGCAAGAAGCTTTTTACACATCTCTTCTACTTCGTACTTCACGTCACTACCTTCTTCTTCTGCATCTTCTATTGCTATCCTGAATGTTTTCATTGATTTTACACTATGCACGTTGTTAAAGCCAAGCAGGTTCAACGCTTTTTTCGTGTTCTCTCCTTCAGGGTCGGTAACGCCACGTTTCAGCTTTATTGTTACTTCTACTTCTACGGTCATCTTACATATACTTAGATATACAAGTTTTAAGAATTAAAAAAGATATTACTTGAGTGTTCTTATGGTGAGAATGGGAGAAGAGCGGTAAAAATGAAGGGATTGATACTCTCGGGTGGACATGGCACAAGACTACGCCCGATTACATACTCGCAGCAAAAGCAGTTAATCCCTGTTGCAAACAAGCCAATACTATTTTATGCTATTGAAGATATAATTGGAGCTGGTGCAGAGGAAATAGGAATTATCGTAGGTCCAAACAAAGAGCAAGTTATAGAGACGGTGGAATCTAAAAATTGGGATGCGGAGATCAATTTTATTTATCAGGATACGCCAAAAGGGTTAGCCCATACGATACTTGTTGCTGAAGAGTTTCTTGACGAACCCTTTGTCATGTATTTAGGTGATAACATATTAAGAGAAGGGATAGAAAAACACGCTGAGAAATTTGAAGAGAACAAAAATGATGCGAGTATAATGCTTACGGAAGTAGAAAAACCTCGGCAGTTTGGTATTGCGGAGCTTAATGACGATGGAACAATTAAAAGGCTCATTGAAAAGCCAAAAGACCCAGCAAGTAATCTGGCTCTGGTAGGCATTTACTTCTTCAAGCCGGTCATATTGGAAGCATGCAAAAGAATAAAACCTTCGTGGAGGAATGAGCTTGAGATTACCGATGCGATTCAATGGCTCATTGATAACGGCTACAAGGTGGGTTGGACAAAGGTGGAAGGCTGGTGGAAAGATACAGGAAAAACAGTAGATATTCTGGAAGCTAACAGGTTGATTTTAGATGGCATCCAAATGAAGAATGAGGGGGCCACAGAAAGCGCAAGAATCATTGGACGGGTTATTATTGAAAAAGGTGTGGAGGTTAAAGACAGCACTGTTAAGGGGCCTTCTTTAATTGGGGGGGGTTGCACGATAAAAAATTCTTATATAGGGCCGTACACAAGTGTCGGAAATGATTGTGTAATAGAAGATACCGAGATAGAAGATTCGATTGTAATGGATAACTCAGAGATATTAGGCGGAGGCAGGATTATTGAGAGTTTGATAGGGAAGGAGGTGAAGATACGAAGGCGAGAGGAATTGCCAAATGGTAGGAAGTTAATCGTGGGTGATGACTCAGAAATAGTAGGCTAAAAAAGATGAAAATACTTGTAACTGGTGGATTGGGATTCATAGGTAGCAATTTCATACGGCATATGAGCGAAGAAGCGGGAGCTTTTGAGATTGTAGTGATTGATGCACTGACATATGGCTCTAACGAGAGCAACTTAAAAGAGTTGGAGTATGAATTTGTTAAAGGCGATATTTGCGATTATGAGTTGATGTCTAAACATGTTAAGAATACGGATGCGATAGTGAACTTTGCTGCGGAGACGCATGTTGACAGGAGCATATCCAGTCCCTATTCATTCATAGAAAGCAATGTGATCGGCACCTACACAATATTAGAAGCAATGCGGAATGTCAATTCAGATGTGAAACTTGTTCATGTGAGCACGGATGAGGTGTATGGTGATATAGAGGAAGGCTCTTTTAAGGATGACGATGGGCTAAAACCTTCTTCCCCGTATTCCGCGAGCAAAGCATCTGCCGATATGTTCGTTTTGGCTTATGTGAGAACTTATGGGCTAAATGCTGCGATTACAAGATGCACGAATAACTATGGCAATTATCAATCTCCGGAGAAGTTAATACCAAAGACAATAATCAGGGCTAAGTTGGATATGAAAGTGCCAATTTATGGTACCGGGAAGAACGTAAGGGACTGGATTTATGTACGAGATCACTGTGACGCCATACGTTTAGTTCTGGATGGTGGCGAGAAAGGCGAAATATACAATATCGCAAGTGGGGCGGAGCGGGATAATTTAGCGGTTGTCAATGAAATCTCAGAGATAATGGGTAAAACGGATTTAATAGCGTTTGTAGAGGACAGACCTGGACACGATATACGATACAGCCTGGACGCATCAAAAATAGAGCGATTGGGCTTCCAGCCGAAATATAGTTTTAAAGAAGGGCTAAAAGAGACGGTGGACTGGTATTTAGAGAATGAATGGTGGTGGAAGCCGCTAGCAGATGAAAAGATATTGCATCCAACACCCTGGAAATTGGAGTGGTAAGATGAGGATTTTTATTACTGGTGGAAGTGGATTAGTAGGCAGCAAAATCGCCGAAATCGCAATAGAAAAGCATGAGATTTATGCGGGCTATTGTCATAATAAGCCGGAATTTGGAGTGCCAGTAATGCTCGATTTGGCAAAGGATACTGATTTGGACCGGATCGCCAGGATAAAACCTGAGGTTATCATTCATACTGCAGCACTTACGAACGTTGACGACTGTGAAGCAAATAAAGAGTTAGCGTATAAGATAAATGCAGAAGGTACAAGACGAATTGCGGAGTTGGCAGCCGAATTGGGCGCTTTTATCGTCTATGTTTCAACGGATTATGTGTTTTCAGGAGATAAAGGGCTGTATAAAGAAGCGGATGAGCCAAATCCAATAGATTACTATGGCTATACAAAATTAGTGGGTGAGCAGTATTGCGATTGCGTAGCAAGACCTTGTGTTATATATGGTGCGAAACCCGCGAGTGGAAAGGTTAACTTTGCACTATGGCAAATAAAAGAGCTCAAGAACAAAGAAAAGATTAAAATTGTTACCGATCAATATGTGACCCCAACATTAAACACGAACTTAGCGAAGATGCTGTTGGAGATAGCGGAACGAAGACTAAAGGGGATATACCACTTGGCGGGTAAGGAACGAATTTCGAGATATGAGTTCGCATTACGAATTGCAACTAAATTCGGACTTGATGAGGATTTGATTTTACCCTCGAAGATGGCAGATATGGGCTGGCTTGCCGCTCGCCCGAAGGATTCATCCTTAGATACAGCAAAAGCATCGATATGCTTGACTGCAAAGCCTTATGATTTAGATACTGCATTAACATTTTTAAAGGAGGAGCGGGAAAAATGCTAAAAGGACTGGAAGTTAAGGCGTTGAATAGGCTTGCAGACGAGCGTGGATTTTTTACAGAGCTATTTAGAAGCGACTGGGGCGATATAGTAGAAGAGGAAATTGTTCAAGCGAACCATTCGATAAGCTATCCCGGTATGGTGAGGGCGTGGCACAGACATTTAAGGGGGCAAGTGGATTGCTTTGTAGTGTTGAAAGGTGCAATGAAGATATGTGCATACGATGGTGAAGAACTTGACGAAATAGTCTCAACCGGGGAGAATTTGCAATTGGTGAGAATACCCGGTCATTACTGGCATGGGTTTAAAGTAGTCGGAGAAGAGCGGGCATATCTGGTATATTTTGTGAACCGGTTGTATGATTATGAGAATCCTGATGAAGAGAGAAGGCCCTGGGATGATCCTACGATTGTGCCAAAGCGAATAAATGGAAGAACTGATGACGAGCGATGTAACAAGCCCTGGGATTGGTTCTATCAACCGTATAAATGAGAATA
>WSZT01000160.1 GCA_013139985.1 Candidatus Methanophagales archaeon
AGTGGAATCAGATAAAGTAATAATCATTACATCAAATGGTTTGAAGTTTAATCCAGGCGAAGTAATGAAATTCAATGGATGAAAAAAGAAAAAAATGAAAGATGAAAAAGAGAATATTGTAAGGACAGTGGTTATAGTGGCGATGGCAATATTAGTGTTGATGTCTATGCTGCCAGCAATGGTGAGTGCACAAAGCGACGTGAAAATCAATGAGATTATGTATAATCCAAGCACAGAGCAGGGTAGCGATGCTAACATGGAGTGGATCGAACTGTACAATAAGGATACAGAAGCAGTAAACATTAGCGGTTGGACAATAGACAATAATCCAATATCAGACAATGTAATGCAGCCAGGGGATTATGTCATGCTTGCAAGGAATAAGACAGCGTTTGATGCTTATTATGGTGCATTATCATGTTCCGTAATAGATGTAACATTGGGACTTAAGAACGACCCGGGCGACACAATAGTCCTGGGAGACAGTACAGGTGCAGAGATAGATAACGTGACATACAATTCTTCATGGGGCGCGGATGGAAACGGTAAAACGCTAGAACGAACTGCAACAGGAGTCTGGGCAGAGAGCCTTGCTGATGGTGGTACACCATGCAAACTGAATAGCGTGACTATCGTAGTACCATATTCACCCTGGGTTCCGCCAATGATTTACATATGCAACATTACCGTAGATGCGATGACACCAGAGAATGTCGGAAAGAATGCAACTGTTGGCCTTTTTACTTCTGCAGGAATGATAGGCAATGAGGCTTATTATATAGTCAACATAAGCACACCCACGGACAATACTAAGATGTACGTCTCTACTGATGCGGAGAATGAAGATAACCTGATGAGACGGGTAGTGACGGCGGCACCTGGATTAGAACCAGTGAATTTGACGTTTGACCCGGCGTTTGTGATGCGTGATTTCCCGCTTTGGATTGGAAAGACATGGACGTCTACATCCAATGTCACTGGCATAATAGTCAATAAAACTGGCGCAGTGATTCCAATTAATACCACAGCAGTAGTAGCGGGTAAGGTAACTCTGGAAGTAGTAACAGTACCACTTGGCACATTCCCATGCGTAGTACTCGAAAATAATATCAGTTATGATGTAGCGGGAGTGCCAATCTCGAATGTGAGAAAGTACTGGATGAGCACGCAGAATAATGTGTTGCTGTCTCCGAAATCACAAACCTATCGCAATGGAAACCTCGTGGAAGAGCTAGAATTGATTGAGGCTATATCACCAACGTATGCGAATGAAAGCAACAACAATACCACGATCAACGTTACCACAGGGCGATTCCTGGTTATCACACTAGAAGGGAATCCAACTACTGGCTATACCTGGGAGGTAACAGAACCTCTTGATGAGCTGGTCCTGCGGGAAATAGGAGGAATAGTAAATGTGCCGGAATCTGACCTTATGGGTGCTCCCAGTAAGCAAATCGCCACGTTTGAGGTTGTTGGTGCAGGTAACGCAACCATAAATATGGTCTATCACAGACCTTGGGAAACAGATGTGGAACCAGTGGATACGTTTACTGTGAATGTGACCGCAAGTTGATGTGCAAAGTGACAACATGATGGGAATCGTTGGCATAGAACATAAAAGTGTTCAGGGGTTTTCTTTTCCCCCTAATTTTATTTTATTGTATATAAAATATAACTTCTACTTATTTGATTTAGGACGCAGATTTACACGGATTTACACGGATTCAATCTTTTGTTTTCCTTTGTTGGACTCGCTGGGCTATTTTTAACGGCATTATTCTTTTCACCACATTTTTTGGTAAAGCTTTTTGCTTGCAAAAAGGTTTGTGTTAATCTGTGTCAATAAGTTATTTTCTTGACCTTTTTTTTGGGGGAACAAAAAAAATCAAAACTTATAATAATAACAATAATAGATGAAGGTATAAGAGTCGAATAAAATAAAAGGTGAAAAAAAATGCACGATAAAAAAGGGTGTATGGTAAAGATCGCAGTTATAGCGACTGCACTAATATTTACGTTGATGTCTTCTGTATCAGTAATATCAAGTACATTAGGAACCAGCAGCGACGTAATGGTACTAAATGCAAGTGCTACTCCGCCGGTAATAGCGGTGAACACGGATATTACAGAGCTGCGAGTTGACGTAGCCGGTATAAACAGTTCAATCGACCTTGTAAAGATAGACTTATCACCACTAGGCGGAAATGCAAGCACTATTATGTCCCTTATCGGAAACTTTACCGAAGGCAATATAACAGGGTCAAGGTATAATTACAGCACAAACGCAAGCGCTGAGGGCTCATTCAATCTAAAGGTTAATGCAACTGATATGAATGGTAATTACAACAATTCAGTGAGTTTTGTGCTGGAAGTGAAAAGAATCGTGATACCCGTTCCAACAGAGATTCAGACAATGACATTTATATCTAACATCACTTATGATAGCGAGAGCACAAACGTCGGCCAGAATGCAACAACCGGCTTTTTTACTGCGACCGAAGAGATAGACAATGAGACCTATTATGTAATTAACACAAGCAAACCTACCGGCGGTACAAAGATGTACGTGGATCTTGGCAACAAAACGGTCACAATAAGACGGCTAGTGACGGAACCAGGACTAGCGGATTTGACCTTTGAGCCAGAAGTAGTAATGCTTGATTTCCCGTTGTGGGCGGGAAAAACGTGGACGAATACAACTAAAGTCACAGGCATGATAGTCAATGAAACTGGTGCAAAAATCACAATTAACGCCACTGCAGTAATATCTGGCGCAGTGACCGAGGAAGTGAACCTGACAGTGCCTTATGGTACGGTTCCCAGCCTGGCACTTGAGCTCAATTGCAGTTTCGACGGATTGGGACAGCCGCAAACGTATCAGGAAAAGTACTGGATAAGCCGAGTAGACGATATGATTTTGTTCCAGAAATCACGACGCTACATCAATGGAAATCTCACGGAAGAACTTGAGCTGATAGCGGCTTTCGCTGTAAATGAGACTGCAAGCTGAATGATGTGCAAAGGAATAAGAAATAATAAACTAAATAGTTACTTTTTATTTAGATCAGGTGACAAAAATGGTGGAGAAGCTTCCGGAAGAAGGTAAAATATGGTTCAATGGCGCGTTTGTGGATTGGAAAGACGCGCAAGTGCATGTTCTCGCACATGGCTTGCATTACGGGTCTGGCGTTTTCGAGGGGATGCGATGTTATGCAACGGAGAGAGGCTCATTCATCTTCAGGCTAAAGGAACATGTAGACAGAATGTATCGATCCGCGGCGTTGTATAAGATGGAAATACCATATACAACGGCAGTCATGACGGATGCAATAAAAGAAACAGTTCGTATAAATGGATTTGATGCTTGCTACATAAGACCTATTGCTTTCTATGGGTACCATCATCTGGGTGTGAACCCCGCAGGCAGTCCCGTGGATTGCGCTATTGCGTCATGGCGGTGGGGTACTTATCTTGGTGAAGATGCGTTAAAAGAGGGTATAAGATGCATATTCTCTTCATGGTGCAGAATAGACCATAGGACATTGCCGGTTACCGCAAAGGCTACGGGGCATTATCTAAATTCGCAGTTAGCTGTGTTTGAGGCAGCAGAAAGAGGGGTTGACGAAGCGATAATGCTCGATATTAACGGCTATGTGGCTGAAGGTCCGGGCGAGAATATATTTGCAGTAAAAAATGCAATACTATACACACCGGAAGCGGAATCATCTATTCTGCCCGGCATAACTCGTGATTCTGTGATCACTATTGCACGGGATATTGGCTACGAGGTGGTAGAGAAGCCAATAACGAAGGCGGAACTGCTATCTGCTGATGAGGTGTTCTTCACCGGTACCGCAGCAGAGGTATCGCCAATACGAGAGATAGACGATGTAACAATAGGAGAAGGCAAGAGGGGGGAAGTGACAGGCGTAATACAGAAGAAGTTCTTTGATGTGGTAAATGCGAAAGAGGAGAAGTATATGAGCTGGCTGGAGCCGGTAAATATATGAATAACCAAATCTACATACTCTATCATGGCTCCTTTGGCGAGCTGGTAACAGGTCATCTGGCTATGAGCGAGCTTGCAGACAGGATAGTGGGACTCTATGACCTCAAAGTTGCGTCTGTATCGCTTGACGATCCTGAAAGCGACATGCCGGAAGACATACCTCTATCCGAGTGTGATCTACTATTAGTGCTTGGGATACTCCCGAAGGCTGGAGATCTTGTCCCGATAATAGCAAAGAGAGCATGCGCAAAGGCGGTTATATGGCCTATTGAGGATCCAAACCTGATACCAGAGGGGCAGTATTCAATAGAGGAGGAGCTAAAAAAGGAAGGTATACACGTGGAATTCCCGGAGCCGCTTTGTACTTTGGATACGAGCGAGAATGAGATAGTCAATTCTTTTGCCGTGCATTTTGGTATGCCCAAATTTGAACTGCGGGTTAATGCGAGGAACATGATTATCGAGGAGGTGAAGGTCATCAGAGATACTCCCTGCGGTACGGCGTCAAAGATTGGACCGAAGATCGTTGGTATGTCATACAAGGATATGAAATCACTTGAGGATAAGGTGATGCAGATGCATGATAACGAGTGCGTGGCTTATATGGGCCCGGATAGACCGATAATGCAGCAAGCTGGTAGATTGCTCGCAGATGCGATAAAAGAGGGGCTGCCATGAAATATCTCGTAAGTGTTTAACGGACCACAAGAGTATACAACACTTTTTCTTTTTTTAACGTTACGTAACAATAGATTATATATAGTGCTGAAGATAATATTTGAGAAACCCGACATCGAACAGATCAACCGCCACGGTCTTAACGCGGTGGATATGCATTATCATACAAACCATTCGGACTCTCCGACTAGAGTAAAGGATGCATTGAAACTTGCGAAACAAAAGGGTTTAGGGCTTGCTATTACCGATCACAACCAGATAAGCGGAGTGATTGAGGCTTACGAGCTGAAGACAGATGTTCTTGTTATACCCGGCATGGAGGTAAGCGCCCGAGACGGGCCGCATATACTCGTCTATTTCTATACTATCCCCGAGTTGGAGGAATTTTATGAACGATATATACATAAGAGCAAGCGAAAAAGCCCGTATCTTGCTATAACGTTAACTACACAGGAGATAGTAGAAAAGACAGAAAATTATAACTGCATAACCGTTGCCGCACATCCGTATGGATACCTGTTGTTCAACAAGGGCGTCCAGAAGTGTGTTGAAGCAGAGTATCTCAATCAGGAGATAATCGACTATTTTGATGGCATAGAAGTTATTTGCGGCGGCATGGCCAGGAACGAGAACGAAAAGGCAGCAAAACTTGCAGGCACTTTTGACAAGGGTATAACCGGCGGAACAGACGGGCACTTGCTAAGAGACCTTGGGAAGGTTGTTACATGTACGCATGCGGAAGACGTTGACGGGTTTCTTACGGATATTCTGCGAAGGAGGAGCATGGTTATCGGTCGTGAGAAGAACATCATGCTAAAATGCGCTATGGGTATGGTCGTTTTTACGAAGTACATTAAATATACTGCACCCTCGCTGAGGATACACTATGAGCAGAACCTGCCGCGAGTCAAGCGAATGGGTGAGCGAGCGATACGAAAATTCAAACGGTGAATAATTGAAAACTATAAAAGAAAAAAAATGTTTGGAAGGTGCGTTTATTTTGCACCCCCCCTTATCAGGTTTTGATCACTGCTATCTCTTGCTTTATGCTGCGATTTGCCCTTGCGCGCTCTTCGCTACGAATGCAAGCGAAATAAGCATTATGCCACTGAAAATAGCGTAAAACGCGATTAAAATGGCCATAGTAAGCAGCCCCTCTAAAAAAGGCAGAGAAAGTAGCAGCACACCTATGATTAGCGCTAAAACACCATTCACTACAAGCAGCCCTTTACTGCCATCGCCCTTCGGTAGCGTGAGACCTCCGACTATCTTAAATATACCACTAACCACTAGCCAAACCATGATCAACCACAGTATCACTACTGTACTAATCCCTGGCCAAAACAGGATGAGTAGCCCAAATATGATACCGCACACACCTTCAAGGATTCGCAACCAGCGGCGTCCTTTATCCGCTGTTATCGAAGCGACAAGAGCGAAGATGCCCCATACAAATGCAAATGCTCCTACGACAATGATTATAGAAACCACTGCCGGCGGCCAGAACAAAATCATAAAGCCGATAATCAGAGCAATAACTCCTTCTACTGCCAAAGCCCACGATTCCTGCGCCAAAATACTGCGCTCTATCCCTTTTATTTCATTCATATTTTTCCCTCCTCATCCGGAATTGCTACTAGCTGTTCCATATCGTAATTACTGCATGCAAAATCCGGATGCACAAACACACACAATCATATCTACACTATTCTGCAAGTCACTAATTGCAGTCACTACATATCCCAATACCGTTTTGACCCTTTTTGTGCCCTACCCCCTTTTTATCGCTCGCTGTGAGAGTTCACCACATGCGAAATATACTAACATGGTTTATACACGGGATAATATATAAAGTTTTCGGATATTTGCAAAATATATGCAGATGCGAAAGAACTTCCTGACTGTTTTATATATAAAAAAACCGAAAAGCTTATATATAGCTATAAAGTATAGGTGTTATACATAGAAAAAAAATCGCAAGGTCGCTGATAATACCTTAGCGGCTTTAAAACATAGGATGGGATATATAAGAATGAAAAGTAGAATAGTATTGGGAGTTGGAGGAACGGCACCCGATTTTGCGGTGTGTATAGATGATATGGGGCAGAGTGTGACAAGTCTGGAGGTGGAGCTAAAGTCATGAGTGAAGAGGATCTTTATTTAGGCCGTCAGCCGTGGTCAATGGCAGCGGAAGGCATTCTAGCACTAATTATCGGCGCTTTGATTTTAGCTTGGCCGGGAATAACACTGGTTACGTTGACCTGGATCGTCGGTATATTCGTACTTCTGGCGGGAATATGCGCACTTGTCGCTCTGATTGGATCGCGTAAAGGGCAGCGCGGAGTACTAATAGCTGGGGGACTGTTAGGTATCATACTGGGGTGCATCATCCTTGCATGGCCGATAGGTACTACTGCGGTACTACTTTGGTTGCTAATGATATGGCTAGTGCTTTACGGTATATACAGGATTGTGCATGCCATTCGGCAACCGCCGGAAGATCA
>WSZT01000172.1 GCA_013139985.1 Candidatus Methanophagales archaeon
CCTAAAAGATTCAAAGGCGAATGGCGAAAGCGAAAAGAAGATGAGAAGAAAAAGGAAGACAAACCCACAGCTTGATAAGCTAATAGATGATTTGAATAGGAATGCAAGAGAAAGCAGTGCACCTATATGGCGCGATATAGCGAAGCGGTTAGAGCGACCACGAAGGAATTACGCAGAGGTGAACTTGAGTAGGATAAATAGATATTCAAATGCAAATGATACGATATTAGTGCCTGGGAAGGTACTGAGTGCGGGAGCGATTGATAAACCGGTTACTGTTGCCGCATTGGGATTCAGTAAAAAGGCGTACGAAAAAATCAGTAATGGCGGGAAGTGCATACGTATCGAGGAATTGATAAAAGCAAATCCTAAAGGATCCGGTGTGAAGATAATCGCTTAATTCAATTTAATAAAATAACATAACAAAGGCGATGGAAGAGGAAATGGAGATAGTAGATGGGGATGGTCTCATTTTGGGTAGATTGGCGAGTGGAGTAGCGAAAGAATTGCTAAACGATACGGAGAAGGAAATCGCAATCGTTAACGCAGAACGAGTGGTAATAAGTGGCTCAAAAGTGAGAACTTTTAAGGATTACAAACAGATGAAGGACAGAGGCTCCAGAGAACAAGGACCTTTCTTCCCTAGAATGCCTGATAGAATTCTAAAGCGAACAATAAGGGGGATGCTCCCCTATAAGCGGGCAAGGGGCAAAGATGCACTCTCACGAGTGAAAGTTTATCTGGGCATACCAGAAGAATATGAAAAGATGGAACGGAAAAGGGTAGAATATGCAGAGGCTTATAGGTTGTCTCGTAAATACGTAACCTTGGGGGAGGTGAGTGAAAAGTTAGGATGGTCACCAAAGCAAAGGTAAAAACCAAAGCAAAGGTAAAAAAGGTAGTTAATCAGGTTGGTAAGAGGAAGACTGCAGTTGCACGAGTAACGATAAAAGAGGGTAAGGGAGAAGTGAGGATAAACAAGAAGCCACTGGAAATAATGGAGCCAGAAGTGGTAAGAACAAAAATATCAGAACCTTTGTTTATCGCTTCCCAGCTTCCGGATGTTGATATTGAGGGCATTGATGTGGCGGTAAATGTAAAAGGGGGCGGTTTTATGGGGCAGGCAGAGGCTGTTCGGACCGCTATAGCTCGTGGATTAGTGGAGTGGACGGCAAGTGAACTGTTGAAGGAGTCTTATCTGGAGTATGATAGAAGCTTGTTCGTCAGTGACATGCGGAATAAGGAGCTAAAAAAAGCCGGTGCAAAGGGTGCAAGGGCAAAGAGGCAGAAGTCTTATCGGTGATGGGTTTATGATACCTGTTAGATGTTACACATGTGGAAGAATTGTATCAGACGTTTGGGATGTCTATAAAGAGCGGATAAAGCAAGAGGATCCGGGGCAAGTGCTGGACGATTTGGGTGTAAAGAGATACTGCTGTCGGCGAATGCTTCTAACGCACGCAGAGTTGATAGACGAGATTGCACCGTATGAATGATGGGGGTTGTAGGGTAGCTTGGACTATCCTTCGGCGTTCGGGATGCCGAGACCTGAGTTCAAATCTCAGCAACCCCATTTTGTCATATTAGGGTTAAAGGTCGGTTTTCTTGGAAGAAAAAAGAGAGAAATACACGAAATATGAAAAAGCGCGTATCATAGGTGCACGAGCACTGCAGATAGCTATGGGTGCGCCTGTGCTCATAGAAACAGAAGAACTAGACCCCACGGAGATCGCTATCGAGGAATTTGAAAAGGGTGTTGTTCCTATAACCGTGAGGAGGGAGGACTAATATCAAGTTCTTTTCTTTATAGGATATTAGGTGGTTGAAAATGGTAGAAGAAGAGAGGAAGGAAGAGATAAAATTGGGGTTTGTCGTCTCTGAGTTTCACAGGGACATTACCTATCAGATGGAAATATTGGGGAAGGAACATGCGGCGTTTCTTGGGGCGACAGTATCTCGCAGCATATATACGCCTGGAACGTTTGACATGCCTCTTGCAGTGAAGAAGCTGCTAACAGACAAAGAGCAGGAAGTAGATGCAGTTGTCACTCTGGGCTGCGTAATCGCTGGTGCAACCAAGCATGATGAAGCGATAGCATCGCAGCTCACGCGGAAAATAATGGACCTTGCGCTGGAATATGATAAGCCGGTTACTTTGGGCGTGGCAGGGCCTGGGATGACGAGGTTAGAAGCGCAAGAACGTGTTGACTATGCAAAAAGGGCAGTCGAAGCTGCGGTAAAGATGGTGAAGAGATTGAGGGATTAAGAATAAATCCTAAATACTAAATTCAAAAAATAGATTTTAGTTCGTTCTTGAAATGGATTGGTCTTCATATGCCCGCTCAATTAATTAGCCCTATTTAATAAAGGATAGCAATCACAACGATGCAAACAAAAGCAAAAGTAATTGTACTTCTTTTTACTATTCGTATTGCTCTCGCTATATGTTCCACGCTTGCAACTCCAAAGCCTTCTCCCACCGTGTAATAGCCGATCTTCTCCAGCTTCACTTTTAATGCATGGCTCATCGCGACTATTGTCAAATGCACACCTTCAGTCTCGTTCACGGTTTTCCACACATCCTTCAATTTTGCCTTACTTGCTAATAATAACAGTCCAACGGCAATCCGTTCGGG
>WSZT01000032.1 GCA_013139985.1 Candidatus Methanophagales archaeon
AGATCCCTCTGATCTATATCAGCGCCAATAGCATATAAATTACGCTCTTCCGCCGCTTCGATAACGCCCACACCACTTGCACCAGCAACACCGAAAACAACATCCGCACCGTCATCATAAAGCTCTAATGCCAACTCTTTACCCCTCTCCGGATTAGTCCATGAACCAACGTAAGAAACTATGAGTTCGCAATCAGGATTTATATATCTCGCGCCTGCATAATAACCTGCTAAAAATCGGGTTATAACAGGGATGTCCATACCGCCGACAAAGCCTGTTTTGTTTGTTTCTGACACCATTGCAGCCAAAGCACCAGCCAAAAAGGAACTCTCCTCGTCCCTAAACAAAAAAGAAGCCACGTTTTCTCGCTCTGATACCGTGCCATCAACCAATACGAATTTTTGTTCCGGGAACTCTTTTGATACGTCACAGAGTGCATCTGCCTGATTTGAGCCGGTGCAGATAATAAGATCATATGCTCCCGCATATCCACGTTGTAAATCATCGAACTCTTGTATTGTCTTTGCCACAACATAATCCAGCTTAATGTTCAGTTCCTCTTCCGCTTTCTTAGCGCCTGAAAGGCATACACCATTGAAACCGTCTACGTCTAATCCACCGGTATCAAATACGATGGCTACTTTAGCCTTTTCTCGCTCTTCCCACGTTGGCATGGGCCATATGAGTTCTTTCGTAGCAAGATTCCAGGGCCATACAGTGTAATAATCCTGATCAATGATCTGACAGATAATGCCTTTACCATGGATATTCTGATGCGTCTTCTGACCAAATCTAACTCCATCCCAGGGCATTATGAGCACATCCGCCGGGACATTTGTATCCAGAAGCGCATTACGAATTGCTTCGGGATTCGATGAGCCCGCGCGATTAATAGCTTCTGCTAAGACCAGCATCCCGGTGAAAGCGCGTGCTGAATTGCCGTTCATGTCAGTCCCGTAGCGCTCTTTGAACATTTGATTTACCGTACCTACGAGCGGTTTAGTCGCCGCTAAATCGTGGGACCATACCTCCCGGGTGAGGATGTAATTAGCATCTGCACCGAGGACATGTATGAATTCGGGATCAATGAATCCGCCGCCATCTGCCATAATGGCGTCCGGGCAGAAATTCCGCGCCTTATAGGTCTGCATATAGAGAACGGCATCATTGAGATATGACGCCTGCATCACTACATCTGGCTGGGCATCTTTAAGCCTACGAACCTCACTGCGTACATCTGAGGTATCAGAAGCGTAAGAAATTCTTTCTACTATGGGATAGTCATATTCTCGTGCATACTGCTCCTCGTACTCTGCGATTTCGTTGCCCCAGATTGAGTTTTCCGTTACTATTCCTAACGTCGCTACCTCTATGCCCTTTGCCTTCTGAGCATCGTTAAGAAACTCGTAAACGTTTCGAACGAAAGTTTCCTCGTTTGGTGTCGTCCTGAAGAACCAGATAAGCCCTTGCCGGGTAAGACTGGGTGCAGTCGCTTGATCCGTTAAGAAAGGTACTCCATTATCTTCGGCGACCTGACACACCTCAGCGGCGACTGAACTCTTATAACAGCCAATTAATGCGACCACATTATCCTCGTTGATTAGCCTCTTTGCCTCGGACTTTCCTATTGTGGGGTAACCCTGGCTATCGCCAAAGACGAGTTCGACCTTAGCACCATTGAGTGAATCAATACCCTTTGATTTCGCCAGGGGGAGATCCAGCTCGTACTCATTATTGATTATATCAGCAGCAAACAGGACACCTTTCTTAACATCGGCGCCAGTTGCAGCTAAAGAGCCAGAAAGGGGGTATATTGCACCCACTTTTACGCTTTCTTCTCCCTCATCAACACAACCCGCCATCCCGGCAATCGAAGATATTAGAATGGTGATCAGAACCGCACCAATAAACCTTTTTGCTATCATTTCTCAGCTATTATATGTGGTCCACGTTTTATGATATAATTTTTTAATTGAAAAGCTTTTTATCGTTATAAAAAGCACTTTATACTAGAAGGAGGTGAAAAAAATGAAAAAGAAAATGAAGGTGGGACTAGTAGTCGTAGTTGCAATAGCAGCAGTCATTATGCTTTCGAGTTATGCTGCTGCATTGAGTCAAGATGAAATAGAAGGTCTGATACTTAATGCGTCCGAAGTAGATACCTACAAGTATGACATGAACATGAACATGACGATGACGACGGAGATGCTAATGGGCAACGAAACTAATGCAACTGAACCAATGGTAATGGTAATGGTAGCCAATGGGAGTGGCGTAGTGGATAACATAAACAAATCAATGATGATGGCGATGAGTATGTGTATGAACATGAGTGGGATTACGGATCTGAACACAAGCGAGGACACGAATGGAAACGCAAGTGAAAACACAAGTCTTGATATGCCAGAAACAATATGTATGGAAACGGAGATGTACATCATCAATAACACCATGTACATGAAGATGGACATGAGTGCCCTACTGCCGAATCTAACACTATGGCTGAAGCAAGAACTGACAGAGGAAGATTGGGAATCTGAGGACCTATTGGGACAGCAAATGGAGCTACTGAATTGCTCGAACGTGACGCTCTTAGATGATGCGGAAGTGAACGGTGTAGATTGTTATGTGCTAAAAATCGTGCCAGACGAAAAGTGCTGGGAGATCATGATGAATCAATCATCGATAATGGAACAATCAGAAATGGGCATGGAGATGCAAAACATATCCGATATTGTCAACCAGAGCCTAAGCAATATGACCTTAACAGAATGGATAGCAAAGGATACGATGTTCGTGATGAAGTCAGAAGCGGCAATGGATATGACAATGAATCCAGATACGGAAGAGGAAGCTAACGTTGCGATGGACTATACGATGACATTCTACGATCATAACGTGCCAGTAACGATAGTGTTGCCACCAGAGGCTGAAAGCGCTGTAGATATTAGTGACATGCTCGGTATGCTACCGGGGATGAATGAAACCGATATACTACCTGGCGGAAATGAAACCGATAGTCTACCGGGCGGAAATGAAACCGAGAAACAGCCTTGAATAGATCAACCCAAGACATAAGGAGGTAAAGAGGACTCTTTCCTCTTTTTTTATATTTTTGATTTCTGCAGTCAGATTTGTTTAAATGGGCGATCTAAATAATCAATTTAACCGCTCAGAAATTGGATTATTCAGGTCTGCTTGAATATTAAAATGAAGCTTTGACTAGTGGAATTATACTGACACGACTTGCTCAGAAATCACTAAAAAAATCTAAAAGCTTTTTATTGTTTGACCGTTAGGAGAGTATAAAGATCTATAATAAAAGCTCTTCAATATAAGGGTGTGAAAAAAGATAAATGAAAAAGAAAATGAAAGTGGGACTAGTAGTTGTAGTTGTAATTGTAGCAATCATGATGCTTTCAAGTTATGCGGGTGCATTGAGTCCCGAGGAAATAAGAGATATGGTGCTTAATAATTCGTCAGAAGTAGATGCCTACAAGTTTGACATGAACATGACGATAGATGTGCTAACGGGCAATGAAACTAATGTAGTAACTGCACTGGCAATGGGGGACAATGGGAGTGGCGTAGTGGACATCATAAACAAATCAAGGTGGATGACGATGAGAAGGTGTATGAACCTGAGTGAAATTATGGCTGAGAACACAAGTGGGAACACTAAGGGGAACATAAGTGAAGACTCAAGTTCGAATATGTCCAGAACAATATGTATAGAGATGGAGATGTACCACATCAATAACACTATGTATCTGGGGGACCTGGGTTCAATGCTGCCATTTGATCTATCACTATGGATAAAGTCAGAAATGTCAGAGCAAAATGGGACATCACAGGACCAACTAGGAGCGGAAATGGTGCTACTGAATTGCTCGAACGTGACGCTTTTAGAAGTTGCGGAAGTGAAAGGCGAAGAGAGTTATGTGCTAAAAATCGTACCTGACAGCGAAAAGTTTTGGAAGATCATGATGGATCAATCGTTGATGAATCACCCGTTGGTGGGTCAATTCGAAATGGGCAAGAAACTGCAAAACATCTCAGTCGTTGCCAACCAGAGCATAATGAACATATCTATGTCCTTATGGATAGCGAAGGACACGAAGTTCGTGATGAAGTCGGTAGCGACAATGGAAATGATGACGGTAAGTCCGGATACGGAAGAGGAAACTAGAATAGCGATGGACTACGAGATTGGTTTCCACGATTATGACGTGCCAGTATCGATAATGTTGCCACCGGTGGTAGAGGATGCTATTGATATTGACGAGATATTGGGTATTGATTTTAAGGCCATAGTGGGTATTGCTTTTGACGACATACTCGATATGCTGCTTCGGGAAAATCAACCCAACCCCTAGGGATATAAGCGAGACTATTTCCTCTTTTTTTTTTAATCCCGCAGTTGTTTATGACTACAGTCTATTTCACCTTCTTTACCAGGCCATGGGAATGGATGAGATTTCGCGAGTCTGATATGCAGTAAGTACTGATGGCTTTGACTTCCTTCGTTTTGATAAATTTTAAACAAAAACACGCATAACTTCTGTTTCCGGTTCAAGAGAAGTAATAGAGTATGACTTGAGTATAGCAGGGACTATAGTGGCTTCGCCGCGAGTGCGGGTGGTAACAGCACCATTTTGGGCTTGAGCTTTTATTGAACCTTTCATTACGATTAACATGCAAAATCCATCTTTAACCTCTCCTTCCACTTTCTCTTCCTTATTCAGCCGGATAGATTGTAAGTTAAATAACCCCGGGATGCTAATTAAGCTTTCTATGTGAGCATCCTCTGTTGGTTGTGCTTTAAGGACATCGGGTTTTCCATACTTAAAAGAAAGAGAAGCTAAGAGAGCAGTAATATCTACTAATTTAGTTGTCTTTCCAGCTCTTATTGTATCATCACCTGAACTCATTACTTCTATAAATTTCCCACTTATATCTGAATGTGGATGGTCAGCAGGGTTCAAAATACCTTGACCTTCATTTAAATAAATCATATTAAGGTATTTATCTATGATTTCGTCTCTTTCTTCCTCGGGTTTACTTAAAGCTTGGGCAAAGTCTACCAGCACAAAAGCTTCTTTGAATGTCCATTTATTCCGTTTATCTTGCATAAACACATTAAACTCTTCTGCATACTGGTTAATCAGTTCCTCTCTAATCTCCCTGCTTACTGTAAGTTTACGAGTTCTTAAATAGACCTCAAGAAATTTGTCTAAATCAAAAAGATATTCATAATCACCGAGCAAAATCCCCTTTTTACCTCCCGTTCTTTTCGATAGTTCATTATACCTTTGCTCAAATCCCGGCACATCACTTTTTAGTTCTTCAAACGGTTTAAATCCATTTAACATGGTCAGCCCTCCCTTATCTATGGCAAACTGAGCTTCAATCTTGAGATTTGCATCCGGATAGTTTTCGGAATCCAGTATATTGAGTATTGCTGCCAAACCTTTCCAGGGGTGAGCCTGGATAGACAATGGCTTTTGAGCATCTAAAATCTTAAACATTACTGGAAGCGTTTGGCGGTATGCGAAAATTCTAAAAATCCGTTCTCCTAATATCGCTCTGGCTATTTCATCATTGCAGCCAATGAATTCATTTAAAGGTAGCAATAGGGGTTCAATTAGGCTGGGTAATTTAGGATGAGAACCATACCATGCTTCAGCAGCAAATTTGTTCCAATCGGTTATTCCCAGGAAATCGGGTATAAATGCGTTTTTACCCTTCCCACCCCAGTTATAATCAGCAATCTGGGGTTTAATATCAATAAAGGACGGATTTTTTAAGTAGTTTTTGGCTGCATTATCCGGCCATGCTAGAGATACATCAATAAGTCCCTTTTCCATCTTCGGTATGATTTCCGTTATTCCCATGGTTACAATCTCATCGGCTCTTTCCTGGGTATTGGCATTGGAATAGCATCTAAACTCAGGCGCATTGCCTGACGGTCTGAAGTGGATGACGTCGTTGTTTTTAAAGATTATCCGCACTCCATCTGTAAATATCATCCCAAAGAGGGGTTTAAACCCCGGTGAATTAAAGTAAATCTCTTCAAGTTGCTTTTTCTTTATCTGCAAGTCTTCTGCTAAAGGTTCTTCTTTAGAAAGCACCTTCTCTTCTCCTTCCTTGTAGATAATTGTTATCCGGTCATCAAAATATGCCTGGTCTATGTTTTTAGCCTCAGGCGAAATGCGTTCGATTACTTTTTCGCTCATCTTCCTAAACTCCTGCATCGGGATAGGGAACTTTATCCGGTCTGCCTGGGTAAATCGCTCAGGGAGAGCATCAATTAGCTCTGACAATGTCTTTTTCTCCTTAATAGCTAAAAGCAAAGCACAGATTAAAGGAAGAATAGCATCCCTTGTGGGAAGGGCTTTTAAAGTTTCTTCATTGATTTGAAAGTCAGTCTGGGTAAGGAATCCTCCATTTACCTCCCAACCGACTACTTTCTTAAATCCGTTATCAAAGGCATCAAGCATTGCTTTAATTACATGCGGTGAGCCGATCCGGGTCTTCGTTAACTTAAGCTTTTCCTTTAATTCTATATCAACGGCATCATTTGAGCTTACAGGAACGGCAGCAAAGTCCGCTCCAAGATATTTGGCTGCTAAAACGCCTAACATATCCCCTCTTAAGAACTTTCCATTCTCATCTGATAGCCAGGGTCTATCTGAATCCCCGTCTGTTGAGAGGACAGCAAAGGGATGGTATTGGTCCGCCCAATTCTTTACTAATTTAAGGTCTTCTTCTCTTATTGCCTCTGTATCCACCGGGATGAAGGCATCACTCCTGCCAGCAGGGATAACTTGGGCACCTAAACCTTCCAATATCTCTACTGCTATATCCCTTCCCACAGCAGAGTGCTGGTAGAAGACAATTTTCATCCCTTTGAGAGAATCTTTTGAGAAGACCTGTAAGTAGCGGTCAATATAAAACTTCCTTGGTTCAGAATTGACTGGGCCTAAGGAGATTGGCTTTTTTAGCATGCCCTTTTCATTAAATATGGTCTCTTCCTCAGTTTTGGCATATTCCTCTTTTCTTATCTTAGCCACATGAGTAAGAATGCCGGGCTCATCTGACTTTAAGACTTCTCCTTCCCTTTTGTTATATTTAATGCCATTTCTATCCTCTGGGATGTGGCTTCCAGTAATCATAATGCTGGCTTTACCCTTTTGCATGGCATAGTATGCTAAAGCGGGAGAAGAAATTCTGCCACTGTTTTCTGCCTTACTGCCCGAATCCTCAATCCCTTTAGCTACTGCAATCATAATTCTCTCCGTTGAAAACCTGAGGTCACCAGCAAGGTATATGACCTCTTCTGTTTTAATATCTCCAATTGCAATAAGATAGTCAATAAAGCCACGAGTGTTTATATAGCATTCCATGTCTGTCATGCTCTCAACAAGGCCTCTGAGACCACTTGTTCCAAATCTTAGTTGGACCGGGTTAATAAAATTTTCACGTCCCATACCTTCACGTCCCGTACATCTTATATCATCACAACTTCACTTGAGTGACGACCTCCTCGACTGCTTTTCGAAGAGCTTCTGGATCACCAAGATAGCGATGAGAGATTACCTTCAAGTTTTTGAATGATATATCCTTATAGCTTCTTCCTCGCTCGCCTCTTCCACAGTGATAGCATAAATGGCATTGCACATTCTGATTGCGTCTTTGAGCGACTTTTGATGAATATTTCTACCCGTAGCATTTCCAGCAGCACCACTGATATGTATCTGGTCATGAAGTCTTTTGAGGAACGACCCGACATCAACACTGGATCCACCAGCGCAAATTACCTTTGTGCGGCCCGCTGCCAGGATGGCCTCTTTAAATATCTCTCTTGACTCATAGCCTTCCTTTTTGGGATAGTTCACCTTGACAAAATCGCTGCCAAGACATGCCGCCACACCCGTGGCACCCGCAATCAGATGGAGATCTTTCTCATCTGCTACTGCCTTGCCGCGGGGATACATCCATAATACGGTTATCAACCCATATTGATGTGCAGTGTAGACAATCTGCGCAGCTTGACGGAACATCTCCGCCTCATTCTCGCTTCCCGGATAGACAGTATAGCCCACTGCCAGTATATTTAGTCCGCTGTTATCACGAAAATCCACTACCTGTTGAACATCCAACCACTGCTTGCTGAATGGGTCGGACTGAGGAGTCTTGACAAGATTTGTTTTTGAATTCAGTTTTACCAGATAAGGAACATCAGAATAACGCATACCATATCTGGCAATCAAACCAAGCTGAGTGGCAAAAACACCGATTTCCGCCTGACTGGCAATCCTGAATAGATGCTCTGGCGAGCTATCATCCGGATGAATTCCTTCACCAAAAAAATCGTCATTCATGTGCTCTACTTTTTGATCGCCTGCAAAAAGCATCAATCGCCCAGTTCTCTTGGTAATCTCTAAATAATTGTTGATATACTTTTCCCGCACTGCCTTTGGAACATCCAAGGGCACAATTACATCATTTGCTTTAATTGTCATAGTTCCCCTCCTTTTTTCTTCCATTTTTTTATTTTATCTATTTACCTCTTTTTACCCTTTACTTAAATCTCCTCATATAATTCCATTCCACGAACTTCTTCAACCGGTATGCAAGGACTTTTATCACCATTCCTCTGAAATACATCACTGCTTTGTTACTACCGAGCGAAATAAAAGCTCTTAGGTTCTGTATCGTATTCTTTGGTATATATCGCTTCAATTTTTCTGCTTTTATCGTTTTTATTATATTCTCCGCAGCTACTTCTCCTTGTCGCTCTGCCTCTTCCACATTCTGACCAGCACGAACACCTTCACTTTCGAAAGATACCGTATCGCCAACTGCAAATACGTCCTTCATACCCTCCACACGAAGATAGGGGTCCACTTTTAGCCACCCCTTCTCCTTTGGTACTTCGAGTTTCTCTAAGAGGCTGTTTGGTTTTATCCCTGCCGTCCAGATGATAATGTCATAATGGCGTTTCTTACCATTTTTGAATGTTATTTCGTGCTCCCTTACTTCTTGCACCGCCGTTTCCGTCAATATCTCAACACCTCTATCTGAAAGGAATTTTGCCACATAGTTTGACACGTTCTCGGTGGGGAAAGTTGGCAATACCCGTGGCATCATCTCCACAATAGATATTCCCGCTGATGCTTCCTTGCCCCTGAGGTAATCAATCAGTTCGCCGGCAACTTCTACGCCTGTTAACCCGGCACCTATAACGGCAATGCAAATTTCCTTTGCGAAGAAATCGAGTTTATCAAGTGCATTTTTCGTCTCTACCGCACCTTTTAACGTATTGACAGAGCATGACCGCTCTTCTGCACCGGTGATACCAAAAAATGTCTGCTCGGCACCGATAGAAATCACGAGAAAATCATATGGTATTTCTCTTCCCTCTTTTCCCGTCTTCACCTTTTTCGCTTTAAAATCAATGTTTACCACAGTATCATTTATGAATTCCGCACCTATTTTTGCTGTGAATTTATTTAAATCACCTGAAGTCTCATCTGGTGTAACTTTTCCACTCAGTATCTCCGGATGTGCCGCCTGATATTCAAGTCTCGTTTTGCGGTCAACCAGAGTAATACCAAGGTCTTTCGAGCGATTTCGCAGCTCGCTTGCGGTACTCACACCTCCAAATCCCCCGCCCAAGACAACAACTTTCATCTTATCTTTTTCGTTCCCCTCCCTCTTATTATTTCTTCTTTTTCAGTATATAGTAAGTATTCCACTACCCCCTTCTATTCAGGACACCGATTTACACGGATTTTTTTGTTTTGGTGTGCTCAGGTAGCTCTACAAGTGAATATTTTAAAATGTCCATACTCATAAAAACCATCCGGAGTGGCAACGAACATTCCGGGTGCCTCACCATACAGTTGACTTATCTCATCGCGGATACGATAAATATCTTTTTTACCAAGCTGATAGCGTTCAGCTAAATCCTGAGATGTTGCAAGTATATTTGGCGCTGGTGAGATACGCTCTACTGTCCAACCCTCTTCCCTTAAGTATGTGCTCAGCTCACTAACGGTAGGAAACCATTTATTAACTCGCATTCGTTGAAAAAGCAAGTTTATTCGCTGTGCATCACACTCCTGCTCGAAGCAGATAGTTTGATGCACGAAGAATTCGCCTGTTTTCATCTGTGAACGCAGATAGGCAAGAAGAGGACGCAGACCCTTGTGCCCGAAATAATGGAGTACCGAGCGCATGACAAACAACAATGGTCTATTTCCGGGATCTAAAACTTCACGTGTGATTTCATCTATTGAAACGTGCAAAGATAAAATGCGAGAGTCCACCCCTTTCTCAAGTTGGCGTTCTGAAATATCCACATTTATGAGCCTAACTCCTGGATATTGACCATGCATACGCAATTCGCTTAAAATAAAGCCCGTACCAGCACCAAGGTCTGCTACTACGGCAGGAGACGAAATTGCAATGGCATCCTTGAGTGCCGAAATCAAAGGACGAGCAATGGTAGAGTTAGCAAAGTAGCCTCCATGTGCGGTATGCCAATGCGACCCATGGAATCCAATTTCTCTCGCAATTCCTGGGTCAATGGATTTTATTTTCCAATGCTGTTCTCCCATCTTATTACCTTTCCATTTCAAATCCTTCAATCCCTGTCCCACAGAATCATAAATCGTAAAAAGCAGGTAAGCCATGCTATCTCCACTTCCGCAGCGGTATGGGAATCAAATCGTGGTACCATAACTGCCACCTTCACATCCCCAATCGTTTTAATCTCCATTTTCTTCCTCACTTTCCGTATTTATATGGCCTTAAATTAAATTGATCCCCCTATTGCCATCTCCGCAGCATTTGAGATTAGATATCCAATAGGAGAAGCAGTAAGCCATGGGTGAGTGGCTATTTGAAGTGTAACAAGTTCATCTATCCTCATCTTCTTTTCTATTAGCGTAGCAATGATATTGGTAAGTTCGCCAGTTGCAATCCCTCCATATACTTCTCCCCCTATTATCTCCCCTGACTTTGTGAATAGTAGCTTCAAGTGACTCTCTTTTGTATCTGGCAACGTTCCTGGATGTTTATCAGTAGTGGTAAATTCACCCTTCACATACTCTATTCCTGCCGCCTTAGCTGACCTTTCAGTCAATCCCACTGCTCCAAATGCAGTATCGCCCATGACTGTTGCAAATGCACCTGCTGCACCATCGTTTTTATATCGTAACCCAAACAAGTTTGCACCTGCTATTTTCGCTTCCATCCCAGCAATTGAAGAGAGCAATAATGGTGCAGGAGTTCCGGTAAGGTAAAATCTTTTCTCTGCACAATCCCCTACAGCAAATATATCCGGATCAGATGTCCTTTGAAAATCGTCCACCCATATAGCATGACTATCACCGATTTTCAATCCGGCCTTCTCTCCTATTTCGGTATTTGATCTGGTACCAATTCCTAATATCACCACGTCAGCATCTAACTTCTCTCCCCCACTTAGCTTCACATATTCCACTCCCTTTCCCTTTTCTCCTACTATCTCATCAGCAGTGGTATCAGTGAGGAGTTTTACGCCCTTCTCTTTTAGCCTCTCCTCGACTTTCTCGCAAAATTCATCATCAAAATTCAGTTGCAAACAATGCGGGAGCATCTCTACTACTGTTATATCAAGTCCCCTTTTAGTTAGATCGTCAGCAAACTCCATGCCTATAAATCCGCCGCCTATAATTACAACCCTCTTTGAGGCTTCTATTGCTTTTAGCATGCCTCTAAGATACTCAACGTCTTTCTTCGCTACAAATACATGCTCTAAATCTACTCCTGGTATAGGCGGTATAATAGGCAAGGAACCAGTTGCTAAAATCAACTTTTCATACCCTATTTCCTCCCCTTTCGCTGTCTTAAGCACCTTTTTAGACCTGTCAATTTCAGTAACCTCATCTATGATTGATTCGATTTTATTGGCTGAGAGCATTTCGTCTACTGGTATTAAGTTCTTCTCTACAGAACCAAGTGTTCCAAATATGTACGGGATACCGCAAGGAACCAATACTTTCTCTTCTCGCCTGACAAGAGTAATATCCTTATCAGGATAATTCCTCCTCGCTGATATTGCTGCGGTCAATCCTCCTGCACTTCCCCCTAAAACCAACACGTCTATTTTTTTCATAGTTAGTTTGGATATTTGTTAGGGCTATAAATAACTTTCCCTTGAAAAGTTCATTGTATCCCCCTTCTATTTAGGACATGGATTTACACGGATTTTTTTGTTTCGTTTTAGGGCAAGGTTTTTATAGCCCTTATGTAGGAATATTGGAGCGAAAGATGGAAGCAGGCAAGAAATACTACTTTGTCTCCTAAATGTCAGGCTTTATATAGCCCCGGTTCAGCACATCCATAATTTGCCGTTGTTCAATTGATGAGATGGACAATTTAGACGTTGTGGTGTTTCCGTTGAGATTAGTGACTAATTTGTTTTGGATCGGGCGCGTGAGCTCTAGTGGATTACCAGGCAGTGCATCACAAAAATCAACCTTATTCTATAAATCTTCCGGGAAGTGCTCGAGTTCCATGGGTGGAAGTTAGCTATGGTATGAAAAAATTTGTAAAGTGCTGCCAAAAATGAGAATGGAAAATTTGACGGCTGTTAACGGTTTGCGCATAGTCAAAGTTGCCGAGCGAAGCGAGGCAATTTGCGCTAAGAGGTATAAATCCCAAAGCAGACTCTGCGCTGTTGTCGATCGTGGCGCGATTTAGATATTCAATCAATTCCATAGTATAATAATATTGCTTTAGAGCCTCTGGAACCGCCAACCAAATCGTTCTAATTTGCCTTTATTCTTGTAATTTCTTCGCTTTTGCTCTAAAAATTTGGTTACTGCCTTGTCACCCTAACCCAAGCTTAGTCTACGGAAAGCAATAGGAGAGCTCATGAGGTCTGTTCTACCCACATGATACGCAGTTATTGCGGTTAGATGTGTTGTTATTCCTGTGAGGAACATGTACAGCTCGGAAACACTTCCCCTTTTCCGTTTTGACCAACTCACGATTCCCAAAATCCCTTGCCTGTAGGTATGCATAGATGCCTTTTTCAATGGAGTATTCATTGTTCGCTGCACTGTCCCATTCCCCGGTCAACAGAGATTGTTTTTGGATAAAAGCCATAAACCTCGTAAAATTCGTCAATTGCAAGCAGATATAATGGATTTTCATTTGAACTGCCTTTATAGCGTTGTATTAGTATAGGCAAGCCATATTTGAGATCATCCATCTTGTATGAGAGATGTCCAACTCCTTTTATGTATTTCCCAGGTACATATAGCCCCGCATCCTTATCGGTGTATTCTCCAGTCTCTTTGTTTTTGTAGCTACTCGTATTTGACTTGATAAAACGGTTTTAAATAACTATAACAGAAATTGTCTGATACATGGGTAAAAATAGTAAATTGATTTATTAATGGAGATAGGATAGGTCTGCTTCCTGAGGCTCATATGCAAATTAAGCAAAACAAACAAGAAGGAACTATATCTGCATCAGTGACTGAGTTATCGTTTTGCTACGATAATGAGCAAAGAAATTTTACAATTAATGCCACTAGCAATTTACTTTCGGGAACTTCACCAATTGTTATTATTGACAACAACACGTCTTATACAAAAACAAATAGTGATGTAACTACTTGTACTTTGGAGTCGGTGGTTCAAGAATCTTCTGGTGCATTGAGGCAAAAAGTAGATTCTGTATGTCCTGATTTGTATGAATCACCTAAATCGTTGGGTGAACATATACATGTCCTAGTCGCGAATAGTGAAACGAAGACACAGGAGCAATTTTCTATACAGCTAAATGAAAAAAGTGATGCTGTTCCTATCGGCAATTTAGGATATTCACTTTCTAGTAGCGATAATCATACAAATATGCCAATAATAAGGGGGGGGGGCAATTACAGAGAACGCTTTTGGGAAATTGACGGATTTAAATCAACTTGCTTTGGCATTCGTTTTTAAAAGCGCTGGAATGGACGGTCGGAATATTTCAAAAGATAAAGATCTCCTAAAAAGTAGTGATGGATTTTGGAGTGCCCCATGAGATACTGCAGTAAAAACTAGGATAGCAAAAAGCAGTCCAAAATTTCTCGATCTGCTCTTATACCCTTTCTTTTCAAATTTTATTTGTTTTCAACCTAAAAACCTCTCCCATATTCGCCGACTGGCAAAATGTTTCTTGGTCCTACAGGGTTTAGTATACCCTTCGCGCTTTCATTACAGCAGCGTCCATGTATATCTCAGCATTATAGTCCCGTTTTTCAAAAATACCGTCTTGTAACCTTAACTCATTTTTCGTCTAATTGCTTTTGTCAGTTAGGCCTATTCATTCATCAAGACTAGCTAGCAGTTCAGCTTTTCTTTGTTCTAGAGAGACCACATGAGCTTTTAACTGCTTCAATTCTTTGTTGACCTGTGCCAACTCTTTCTCGTTTTTCTTGTTATTAAGGTAGTTGCAACCGTATTTTTCATCTACGAATGCTTCTACTTCACTTCGAACCAGCTTGAAATATGGATTCCCGAATATAACATTAGTGCGGTACTGTAGCTTACCATCGTTAATGGCCGCTATAATTTCCTCTTGTGTAAGTCCAAATTCTTTTCGAGCGGACTTATCGCTAAGAGTAGCCCCTTTCTTAACCCACGCAGATTTTGCCTCTCCTGTAATACCTCTAAGCTCCTCTTCAGGATACATCTAATCTCCTCCCTAATAAACACAACTAACATCGCTTTCTTTTCCGGATGCAGTTAGTGATAATTGCCCAATAATATTATTATCTTATAACAGTATTAAACAGATGGTTGTCGGAGGTTAACCGGATGGAAGATATGCAAAGTTGCTCCGCTGCGCTCCGCAATTTGGGTGAGTGATCGAAGAGAGCGAACCACATATCCGCTTGTTATCTGCTGTTGACGAAGGGATACTAAAACTGCGAATTTTCTTGTTTGTCATTTTTTTCTACTATGACTTTAGATCTCTCGATTAATTCTATGATGCGCTTCCAATCTTGGTTATAGAAGTATCTGGCGGCTTCCTCCCAATCTTCAGTAGACCTCTTACTTTCCATTTCTTTATCTCTAAGCGATTAATTGCTATTTTTAAAATATCCTGTTGTTATTTATAGAAGAGAGTAGCAGTAGTGCGGAATTCGATCAATCCAACTGCGTATCCTTTGCCTCAAGTCCATCGAATATAGACTATCATGCCAACATGCTTACCCAAACTAATAACACTTGTAACCCAAAAACACAAAATAGAAAAGCTTAAATACCCACTCACCGTTGTCTCCTTTCAGGTGATAAAAAGAATGCATTTATCAGATGGAATATTGGCACCAGAATGGTGTTTGGTATGGTTTGCAAT
This sequence comes from Candidatus Methanophagales archaeon, assembly GCA_013139985.1. Taxonomy (GTDB): domain Archaea; phylum Halobacteriota; class Syntropharchaeia; order Alkanophagales; family Methanospirareceae; genus Methanophaga. The sequence continues at coordinate 15,407 of WSZT01000032.1, forward strand.
CGCCATAGTCTTTATAGCGGTGGGGGTATGGCAGATAAAGAGAGGCACAAAAGAGAACGCATCGTACCTGCCGATGCTTGCAATGATGGGTGCTGTGGTCTTCATAATCTCGGTCTGGCACATTCCCGTCCCGGTATCAGGGTCGTGCTCACATCCGATAGGAACGCCGATGTCTGCGATAATCGTTGGTCCTTTTCCAACCGTGGTACTGAGTGCAATTGCACTGTTCTTCCAGGCGTTTTTTGGACACGGAGGACTCACAACGCTCGGTGCGAATGTAGTGTCAATGGGAATCGTGGGGGGATTCAGTGGTTATCTCCTCTACGTACTACTGAGGAAGGTGAACTCGCCTTTATGGCTTGCTGCGGGGATGGCAGGATTCGTAGGTGATGTATTGTGTTATCTAACGACAGCACTCCAACTCGCATTGTCGCTCAATCCAGGTTCAGTGCTCTCACACTGGGCGATCTATACAGTAGGATACATGCCGACACAGTTGCCACTTGCAGTTGCAGAGTTCGTGTTCACCGCAGGCATTGTGCAGTATATTGCAGATAGAAGGCCGGACCTTCTGGCGAAGAAGTTATGGGGGGGTGTTTCAAGTGCTTGACCGATTTACAAAGACGGCGTTGGTTTTGCTGGTAGTAATAACTGCGATCATCCTTATCATTGCGTATCTTGGCTATATAGGCGATCAGGGGAAGATGAAGGGAATAGGACCAATAGTGGAGAAACACGCGGCGAGCACTGTTGCAAATGTCGCGCCTGTATCGCTCGTTCCTGCAATTACTGATTTGGTAGGGAAGTTCTGGGGCTTCACAATCGCGGGAATTGTTGCAGGCTTCATAGTCGGCTATTTATGGACGGGGCTATTTAGGAGGCGAGAGGATGCTTGAATGGCTAGTGGCGGGCCCGTTATTAGGAATCGGAACAACGATAGGGTTCTTCGTTTTCCTGATCATTGGGCACTATATATGTGAGTGGAGATTAAAATCGGGAACGATGTAGAATGACAGACGATGCGGCTCATTAATTATGTCCAAGAAGTGGACTTTGAGCGGTTAGTAGTTGGCAGTAGTTCGACGATCCACCAACTTGATGCACGAGTAAAGCTCGTAGGTGCTTTTGCGTTGATATTCGGCATCATTTCGATGAAGCAACCCCTCATCCCCCTTCTTATTTTTTGCGCTGCCACAGTTATCTGTTTCGGTATTAAAATGCCACTGAGGATATATCTTAAAAGGCTGGTTCTTCTTCCGTTCTCTGTTGCGGTTGTCGTGCTTGTCGTTGTCATATTCACTTACGGTGGTGAGCATCAAGTATCCTCCTTCTTCGGGCTGCCAATATATCAGGAATCGTGCTCGTTTGCTGTTTTGCTTTTCGCGCGGATAATTGCATCGGTTTCTATATTGAGCGTGTTTGTAGCTACCACCGAGGTGATGGCGGTGACGGAAGCAATGCACTGGTTCAAAGTGCCAAAGGTCATGGTTGACCTCGCAGTGATGATGCTGCGCTATATCCATCTGCTGTCTGGAGAAAGCGTAAGGATGTACAGGGCACAGGCGTCAAGATGCGGCTTCTCCAGTAGACTTGGCTATAAGCAAAAGCTGAAGAATCTCAGTACCATCGCAGGTTCGCTCATCTTGAGGGCATTAAAACGTGGTGAACGTGTATATGCCGCAATGCTGTCACGTGGATATACCACAGATTCTAAGATTACCGAAATCGAACCGTTATCAGCAAAAAACGCTCTTTTCTGTGTTACCATTATCGCCGTTTCGGTACTGCTTGTAATTGTTGACCGTATATGGCTAGGAGCGGGAACCGGCTTATGAAGTGTGCAGTAAACGTATCCAACCTATTTTATACATATCCGGACGGAACAGAAGCGTTGAGAGGCATTAATTTTAGGGTAATGGAAGGCGAGAGAGTAGCGGTTATTGGCTCGAATGGATGTGGTAAATCAACACTGTTCTATCATTTTAATGGCTTATTCTTACCTACGAAAGGTACTGTTTGTATCAACGAAGAAGAGATAACAAAGACTAATTTAGATAAGATAAGGATGACGGTAGGACTTGTATTTCAGGACCCGGACGATCAGTTGTTCGCGCCGACAGTATGGGATGACGTGGCATTCGGACCGAGGAACATGGGCCTTTCAAAACGCGAAGTAGCCGAGCGGGCAGATAATGCGTTGAATATCCTGAACATAGCGGATTTGAAGGATAAGAGTCCGGATAATCTCAGCGGAGGACAGAAGCGATTGGTGTCAATCGCAGGAGTTCTTGCAATGAATCCAAAAATCATTGTGCTGGACGAACCCACGTCTAATTTAGATCCACGCACGTCAAGAACTGTGATGCACCTTTTAGTGGATTTGAGTAGAAGGATGAATATCGCATTGATTATCGCCACTCATGATGTAGATGCGGTACCGCAATATGCGGATAGGATATATGTGATGCATAAGGGGCGGTTCGTGGCAGAAGGCACACCAGAGGCTGTCTTTTCTGATGCTTCTGTCATAAGAGGATCACACTTGAGGCTGCCGCGGATTGCGCATTTAATGGAGATTCTACATAAGGATGACAAGTTGCCAATACAAAATCCGTATCCGTTGACTATTAGAGCGGCGAGAAGTGAAATAATGCGATTGATGAGGGGGGATAAGAAGCAAGAATGAAATGGGCATACAAATCACCCGGGATACCAGATAGTTTATTCTCACGGTCAAAAGCAGGCTTAACGAGAGAAGAAATCAGAGCAATTATCGTTTCTAAAGCGCAGATAAAAGGTGGCGAGCGGATTTTAGATGTTGGTACCGGCTCCGGGAGTGTTTCCATAGAATTCGCTCTGTTAGGTTGTAATGTCACAGCAGTGGAGAAGGACAATGATAATTTTGAGACTGCGAGAAGAAACATAGCTGATTTCGGCTTAAATGACCAAATCGAGCTCATATCAGGCGAAATGGAAGATGTCAATTTATCGCATAATTTCGAGGTTATCTTCTTCGGTGGCACTGATAACCTTGACAAATCGCTTGACAATGTATTCAAGCACTTGAAACTCGGAGGGCGGATAATCATCGCAGCGGTCCGACTTGAGACAGTAGTAGAATCCATGAATGTACTGAAAAGCAGGGGTATCAATCCGAATGTTCTGAATATCTGCTTGAACAAGGGCAAGGACCTGGGCGGTAAAACCGCCCTCGCGCCCTCGTATCCGGTATTCCTAATCTATGGAGCGAAAAGATGAAACTATATGGAATAGGTGTGGGACCAGGCGACCCGGAACTGCTCACATTGAAAGCATATAAGATACTCAAGGGCGTGGATATGATAATAGCGCCGAGGTCGAGCGAGGATAAACGGAGTCGAGCGCTCCACACGGTTGAAGAAGTAATAAAAGAGCGGGATTGTATTGTGGTTGAACCGGTATTCCCGATGACGAAAGACCAAGATAAGCTGGAACAGTATTGGAAAAAGGCGCGAGAAGAGGTATTGGCAAAAGGAAATGGCTGTGGAACTGCCGCATTTATCACTCTGGGCGACCCGAGCATGTATTCCACATTCTACCGATTCTTAGATGTTTTCAACGACCTGGTAGAGGAGTTAGAAGTAATTCCCGGCGTGACCTCATTCTCGGCTTGCACATCTACTGCACAGGTCCCCCTAGTGGAAGGAACTGAAATAGTTTCTATTATTCCGGACGTAAAAGCAAAAAAGGCAATGCAAGTAATAGAGAGCTCAGATTCTTTGATATTCCTCAAACCAAAAGATCTGGATAAAATCGAGGATATGCTGGGTAATGAAAAAGCCATCTTATGTGTTAAGGTTGGGTTTGACGACCAAGAATTAATATCAGGGAAAGTTAGTGAAATAGAAGAACCAACTCATTACCTCTCCACACTTATCGTAAAGAAGAGTATGGACACTAAACCTAAACCGGAACCACGAGATTACACAAGATTAACACAGAAGGGTGAACTGCGTGATACTAATGGAAAGTGGCTTTATAAGGACCTAACTCAAGAGATTATCGGTGCAGCGATGGAAGTTCACCGCAAGTTAGGCTCGGGTTTCTTAGAATATGTGTATGAAGAAGCGTTAAGTTATGAGCTGAATTTGAAAAAGGTCCATTTTGAGAGACAAAAAGAGCTAGATATTTATTACAAAGACTTGTTAATCCCACGAAAATATAAGCCTGATTTAATGGTCGATAGTAAAGTAATAGTAGAAATAAAAGCTACATCGGGTTTAACAGAAATTGAAGAAGCACAGTTATTAAATTATCTAAAGGCAACCAAAATGCGTGTTGGTTTATTACTAAATTTCGCTACGAAGAGTTTGGAGGTGAAAAGAAGAATCTTGTGACAATCTGTGTAATCTGGTGGTTATGAAAATGAAAGTAGTATTTGTAGGTGCGGGACCGGGCGACCCGGAACTGCTCACATTGAGAGGCAAGCGTGAACTAGAAAGTGCGGACGTAGTAATATATGCGGGTTCACTCGTCCACAGGGATATTTTGAAATATGCGCGGAGCGATGCGATAGTGATAGACAGTTATGGAAAGACGAGGGAAGATCTGTTTGCACTGTACGCGGAGTTTGCGAAAGCGGGAAAACGAGTAGTGCGGCTCCATACAGGCGACTTGAGCTTCTATTCCGCTATTCTGGAACAGATGGCTTTCCTCGCGTCTATGAACATTGATTTTGAACTTGTTCCTGGCGTTACTGCATTCTCGGCCGCGTCGGCATCGTTAAAACGGGAACTCACATCGCCTGGTGTATCGCAAACGCTGATAATTACAAAACCGTTTGGGAAGACAGGCAAGCCTGCTGAGGAAAGCATAGCGGAACTGTCTAAGCATGGTGCGACAATGGTCATCTTTCTCGGCGTTCATATCATTGACGAGGTCGTTTCGGAACTGCTGGTTGGTTATCCTCCGGATACGCCAGTGGCAGTGGTTCATAAAGCGTCATGGACGGAAGAGCGAATAATACGGGGCACTTTAGATGATATTACAGAGAAGGTGAAGACCGAAGGCGTTAAGAGCCAATCAGTGATAATTGTGGGTGCGGTGCTTGAAAAATCAGGTGTTTCTAAACTTTATGGGGGTAGCGAGTCGTGATCGCCATTTTTGTGCTGGCACAGAAATCGGTTGCAATTGCCGATAAAGTGAAAAAAATGCTGTTAGAGAGCGGGTTCGACACAGAACTGATATGCTCAGAAAAGATTTCTTGCAATAGCGCAGATGAGAATGTGAAAAGTGTTTACAGTGCGATACGGGAACGTTTCCGAGCGAAGAAGAACATTGTCGCTATTCTGCCTATGGGCGTAGTTGTTAGGGCGATAGAACCGAAGAAAAAAACCGAAGACCCATGGGTGGTCTGCATAGAGGAGAACGGGAGATATGTTATTCCTGTGTTGAACGGGCATAGAGGCGCGAACGAATTTGCAACGCTTATTTCAGATGCGATTTCGGCACAAGTAGTGATAACAACTTCCGAGGAACCCTACGCCCACTCGGAATAAATTGCGGGGCATCCCTCGTAGTTTGTCGAGCCTCATCATAACAACCCGTTGAACTCATCAACGCTTATTTCAGCATCTCTTAACAGTTTTCTTAATAGTCCTTTGCCAAGAACTTTGTATTTAGGAATCGTTAACGGCTTTCTGCTCTTGTCAGATTTATGTCTCATGCGGATATGGCTCCCCTTTTGCCTTACGAACGACTACATAGCCAACTTTTCAAAGCATTTAACCACCTTTTCTCCAGAACTAACGGGCAATTTGCTCATGTCTCTATATCGTTGATAGGACTATTTAAAAGAAACGTTTACAAAATAACAGGTAATTTGCTTATACTTCCACTGACACAACGTGGTAGCTGAACTCTTGGATTGTATCAAGCTGTTCCACAATTTCTTCCTTCTGCTCCTCAAGACACAGTTCAATCACTTCGTGTATGTTTTTTAACGCCTCGTCCAGTGTCTTTCCCTGTGTATAGCATCCCGGAATAAGTGGACATTCTACCACAAAAAAACCATCTTCATCCTTCTCCACAAGAACCGGGAGCTGAACTTTTTTAGCCCCTATCATTTTCAATCACCATTTTAATATTTCTTTTCCTTCTTAAATATGTTTACTAAAAGCCCCAACCTCACCACCACCCGGAATAAATTCCGAGGCATCCTTTTCCACTTTTTTCTAAGCAGATTATGCTATTGCCAATAGTCGCCATTAATATCCCCTCTATCAGCCCTTTAAGTCCTTCCTCAGCCCCTTAATCTCGTCCAATATCTTTGATAGCAACTCCTTCTCGTCTACTTTTGGCATTGGCTTTCCTTTTTTTACTTTAACTCTGCTTCTGATTTCCTCTCTCACTTCATCCCGATTTTTTATTTTTGATGCTTTTCTCCAAAAAGTTTGTTATAGAGCGATGTGTACCAGGTTTTGTGTGTTTTTGCCTTTTCTTCGGCTATCACGGGAACAGTATCTGCCTTCTCGTAACCCTTCTGTCCTGATATATACTTCTCCACCACCTCCCAGCCATGCCCCACAGATTGCGAAGCAGCGAAGCATTTTTGGTCAAACTTTTTCTAAAAGTTTGTTGATAGTTTCAGAACGGATCAATGAAAGAAGAGATTACTTTTTGCATACCCTATAAATTTTTCTTTATCACAACATAGTTACTAAGGTTAAACATAAAAGAGTGCGAGAAAATGAAAACCAGAGACGTCTACCTAGGACTCGGCTTCCATACAGACGTCAGAGCAATGGCGATAGAGCGTGCGATTCACATGTTCCTGGTGGAATTGGATATAGACCAGAAAGAAGTCAAGGGTTTATGCACAGTGGACTTCAAAAACACAGAGTCGTTACGAGAAGTCTCTGCTAAGTTTGGCATACCCATACTTTTCTTTTCACGAGACGAGATAAACAGTGTGAATGTGCAATCGAAAAGCGCGGCAATGGGTGCATTTAACCTAAAAGGCGTTGCTGAACCCTGTGCTATCCTGGGTGCAACTCGGAATAATGGCAAGTGCGAATTTGTAAAGCGGAAATCGTTTGATAGGAAGATAACACTGGCGGTGGTATCTTAACATGCTATCTGTAGTAGGAATAGGACCGGGATCTTTGGATTTGCTTACCGAACGAGCGCGAACGCGGATTTCCAGTGCTGACGTTATTATGGGCAATGAGCGATACATAGAGCTAATAAAGGAGATCATACCGACGAATGCAGAATTGATAATCGGCAAGATGGGGACGGAAGTTGAGCGAGCTAAGAAAGCAGTCGAGTTGGGAAACCGAAAAAACGTTGTCATTGTATCTGGTGGCGATGCCGGCATCTATGGTATGGCAGGACTGACACTAGAAGTAAGTGGCGATTCTGATATAGGCGTGGAAGTAGTGCCGGGCATAACAGCGGCATCTGCCGCAGCCGCATTACTTGGTGCTCCACTCTCAAATGATTTCGCAGTTGTCAGTTTGAGTGATTTATTAGTGCCCTGGATCGAGATAGAAAAGCGGCTGGAAGGTTTAGCTACGATGGGCATCGCAGTCACGATATACAATCCAAAAAGCAAAGCCAGAACGACACAACTGGAGCGAGCACACGAGATTTTCATGCGGTTTCGTGATGGGGAAACGATAGTAGGCATAGTAAAAAACGCGGAAAGAGTAGGATATTACAGTGAGATTACTACATTGTCCGATTTACCCGACTTCTATCATCAAATAGACATGTCAACGACGATTATTATTGGCTGCTCGGGTACAAAAAACATTGGCGGGCGAATGGTTACACGGAGAGGTTATGAAAGGAAATACGATTATGACCTCGGTGACATAGATAGTCACGAAAGAGGCGATTCGGTAGCAGCAGGAGCCCGAGTGTGGGAGCAGAGCAAGGCAATCGTAGCGGATATTGTATCGAAATATCCGCTTAGCGAGCATGAACGCCGAGTTGCAGGCCGGGTAGTCTTTGCTAATGCCGACCCTTCTTTTATGGACTTGATTGTGTTCAAACATAACCCCATTGAAAAGGGGATACAGTGCATACAAGATGGGCAAACAATCATTACAGACATTGAAATGGTAAAAGCCGGTATCAGCAAAAGATACAAGGAGAATGTGAAGTGCTTTGTGAATAACCCAAAAACACGGGAAATGGCAGTAAAAGAGAATCTTACAAGGACTGCCGCGGGATTCCGCATCGCAAAGGAGCTCATCCGCAATAACATTGTGGTTGTTGGGAACGCACCTTCGACATGCCTGGAGCTTTCTGCACTGCTTGAAGAAGGTATAAAGCCTGCACTTATTATCGCAACGCCAGTAGGTTTTGTCAATGCCGCAGAGTCGAAGGAGGATATGTTGTCTACGGGTATACCTTGCATTGTGATAAGAGGCCCAAGAGGCGGCACTCCGTCCGCAGTGGCAATTACCAATGCGATAATCGAATTGAGTTTTGTGGAGGAGCAGTGAAAAATAGATGAGAGACCCTGTATCCGGTAGGGAATACCCGGAGGCGCTCATAAAAACTGCCGTGGAGATAAATGGCATCCGCTATGACGCTTTGATAGAAGAGATAAAGCGTGGCCGGGTGGTTCTGCTCGAAGACGGTAAAATCCTCAAACGCGGTTATACAACAGGTACATGTGCCACTGCAGCTTCGAAAGCTGCTGCACTTCTGTATGCGGGAAAGGAAGCGAAGAAAGTGGAAGTTACCACTTCGGCAGGCATAAAAGTGGAGATGGCGGTAGAAAATGCAGATGCAGAGGAGAGTATAGCATGTGTTCGTGTGGATTCCGGCGATTATAAGGGTGATACGTTTAGTGGCTTGCTTATCTGTGCAAGGGCAAGGCAGTTCCCGGTATTTGCCATAAGAGCAGGCAAAGGAATAGGAATAATAAAAAAGGCGGGGCTTGGTAAAGTCGGTGCGCCTGATATATACCCGCACATTTTGATGGACATAGAAACGAACGTGAAGGAAGTGATCGCGGGTGGTATGGAAATAGAGATTTTCGTGCCCGAAGGCGAAAAGATAGCGAAAGACACTGTTCTCCCGATGCTGGGCATAGAAGGCGGTATCCCTATATTCGGCGCTACGGGGTTCATTGAACCGTACACCGAGGATGGTTATAAGCATGTTATAGACGCGCTCATAAGAGACAAAAAGGAGCTCATAGGCGTTAGCACGGGTGAGAAGAGCAAGCGAATAGCAGTGGAAAAGCTGAATTTCCCGGTAGATAATATAGTCGTTGCGGGTAATTTCGTGTGCTATGCGATAGAGAAATCGAAAGCGAAGAAGAAAGTGATATTCGCGATGCCGGCAAAGATTTGCGATCTGTTAGAGATTGACGCACATGACCATTTCGATCTTGAATTCAGCACCGTTGCCGAGCTCGTTGAACGGCTGAAGAGTACCGACTACGAGCGTTTGAAGTCGTTTTTCCATGCTCTTGCAGCGGATTTAGCACGAAAAAACGGTGCTGATGTCTATGTATTCGATAACAGTGGTGATACATTGGGTTCTTTTATCCGTTGTCCGTAATTGGGAAACGGGCAAAAATTAAAATAGACGTATTTGTTTAGCTCCTTTTTATAACCTCCCGATTACACAACACTATAATTTTCTTTTTTACAAAAAGAAAATTTAGCCTGTGCTAAAAGAAAGACAAATAGGTTTTTTGGTAAAGCTTTTTGCTTGCAAAAAGGTTTGTGTTAATCTTGTAAAATCTCGTGGTTTTTTTAGTTAGCTACAAATACACTTGTCGTAATAGAATAAAAGTTAAGGGCTCTTTAAGAGCCGCTGACGATAGCCATAAAGTCAGGTAAAATGTCCTTGATCCCGTTGATAAAGAACTGAATGGCGATTGCCATCACGATAAGCCCCATCAGCGTTGTGACCACTCTACGACCGCCTTCCTTAAGTGCACCGTCAATGAGATCTGACTTGGCCAGCATCACATAAGTTACGCCAAGACAGGCAGCAATACCGATAAAGACGCCCAGAGCACACAATATGCCTGTAAAGAGATCAGTAGAATGCATTATGTTCTCAACTTCAGACATGAGCACCACAACAGTTACGATGGTGCCGGGTCCAGCGGTAAATGGAATAGATAGCGGTATAAGCGCGATGTTGTCGGGAACATCAGTCGCTTCTTCCTGGCTTGTCTTGGGATTAAGCATACCCACAGCCGTTGTGAACAGCAGCACACCACCGGCGATTCTAAACGCACCAATCGAGAATCCAAAAATCTTGAAAAGTAATAACCCTGTCAGTGCGAAGAGAATCAGTATCCCAGCAGAGTATGTCAATGACTTTTTTATGGTGTCTTGCTTTTGTTTACGCGACATTTTCTCGGTAAGCGCAATGAATATCGCGGAGGTTGAAAGCGGATTGGAAATTACAATGATAGCGATAATCGCACCAATGCTGAACGTTAAGGCTTGATCGTAATCGACCATAGTTAAGTTATCTTTTCTCCTTTATGTCAGTCGCTATTTTTAGCGGCATACTACTTCACAGTTATTGACCTAAATTTTGGAGTATAAAAATATAATTATTTCACGTTTTTCGTCGTGGCACTGTCGATTTTTCTAGTAAATGGGGTGTTCTGATTTTAATGAGTCTTGCGGTGTTCATTATTGTTATTGATACAACAATAATGACCGTGGCAATTACCGCTTTAGTGCATGATCTGAATACAAACATCGAAAATGAAAAGTTCTTTTGACGCTATGATACTCTGCTGCATACTTTGTCTTATAATTTCAGTCTTCATGTCAAAGAGGAAATTGTGAGGGTTTTCCGCTTTCACGAAAGATTAATTTTTGATAATCGGACGCAGATGAACGCAGATAATCAGGATTTTAAATATACTGAATTTTTGAGTAAATAGCTTTCTGCGTGAATCTGCGTCCTAAATAGTTAGAACTTGTACTTTATATACAAAGATCAGATAAAAACGCCAAACGAACGCTTTAGCAAAGAATAAATAAGTTTCATATAGAATGAATAATCGGGTATTCGAACAAACGTAACAAATTTGGTGATTACTTTTTCGATTTTGCTTCGATTTTGTTTTTCGTTCAATAATTCACGAACCCGCACCGGGTCATCATTTATGATATTATCCACTCCTAAATCCACATACTGGCTGACATCTTCTTTAGGGCGAATAGACCAGATATGTACCTCTTTATTATCTGCATGTGCATCGAGCATAAAATTCTTTGTTATTACTAAGTTTGGCTCAACACTATAGAAATCCACATCTAATTTTGAATACTCACCAATTAGATACGTAATAATCATACCAATCTTTAAATCAGGATTTAGCCTTCTCACTTCCTTCAGTGCATTATAGTCTAATGATGTGATCACACAGTGATCTTCAATTCCTTTTTCTTCTACCAGCCTGACTACTTCTTCTTCCAGGTGTTTCTGATGGCCATAAATTTTCAGCTCGATGTTGAGTTTTATTTTACCTTTTGTCACATCAATTGCTTCTTCAAGCGTTGGCACTCGTTCGCCGGCAAACTCGGGTGAGAACGAACTACCCACAGCTATCTCTTGTAACTCCGAATAGTTGAGATCCCAAATGTTTCTGTCAACACCACCTACATGAAGCAAGTTGGCATCATGCAGCACCACTACGACACCATCTCTTGTCTCCTGTACATCAAGCTCTATATAGTCTGCCCTATCTTCAATTGCCGCTACAAAAGCGCTAATCGTGTTCTGCGGCGCACGATAGGAACTGCCACGATGCGCTGACACGTATATCTTTTTATCTATGCTATCAATGTCTTTTTGCACTGTTGGAATCAAAAGTATAGTGCTAATAAGGACTGCAACCAGGCAGAGAACAATTGCAGCAATGATATGCTTCTTCCGTACCTCAGGCGCCCACAGATAACTCAATTCTTTCGGCTCGGGGACAATAATGTCACGACCCGTTTTTTCTCTTTCTATATTCTGATAATACAGCTCAGTAAGGAGATTACTATCAAATGAATTAACTGCTATGGAAAAGGCGAACAAAATAAGAGAAAAAAGAACTACGAGTAATGAAAAAACAGGCGCAAGCAATACAGAGTTATCAATAACCGTGTCGAGTAATAACCAACTCAGAGAACTAAATAATAAAATTAGAACGGTGAAGCACAACGCGAACAATAAAAGCCAAGCTAAAACCGTTACTGCCAATTGTTTAAATAGCTTCCTATTAAGTTTATAAGAGAAAGCATGTAAAACTTTCTTGCCTTCAAGAACTACAAGGTAGGCAACAAAAATCCACCTTATATACAGTAAATACAAAAAGGCGATACATAGTAAAGCTAATATGATCATCAAGGGTATAAAGAACCAGGAATCTGAGAATGAGGCATATGATACTAGTACAGGGAGCAAAAAAAGTGCAATGACTGCTGCATAACATAGTAACAATAA
>WSZT01000179.1 GCA_013139985.1 Candidatus Methanophagales archaeon
GGCTTAGAAAACCAATCCATCTATTTATATCGGTGATGAGTATATTTTTACGAGTATGTGCCTTCTTCTTGCCGGAATAGCTTTCTTTTTGTTTCTCTTCGTCTTTAGGTCTTTGAATTGGCGTCTCTGTCCCGTCAATGAATAGATCCTTAGCCCCGGGAAATATCTCAAATAACTCCTTCAAACTCTTAATTTTCCTACTTGGCAGAGCCATTTTTTTACCAAGTACTTTCTCTAATATTGGTGTTAATTTCTGGACATTGCGACATGCATTAGACCTGTTGAGATTAAATAATAGCCCTAAGACGTCGAAAGTTGGATAACACTTGAAATAAAAGAGAATGAAAAATAATTTTTCTGTAGAACTTCTCAAATTCCCTATTCTTCCACCCCCGGGTTTCCTTTTTCGGTTCCCCTGTTCAAAATCTCTCTTGTATCTATGCCACCCTTCTTTTTCTATTTCTGGGCCGAAACTCTGTGCCAGTTGATTAAATTCTGATGCGGATAGACCTATTGTGGCTCTTAGTACCCTGTCGTCCATCAAGGCTCTCTTAATGAATATCATGTTTTATAATACATGATATATCCTATTAAAAGCCTTTGCGTGGAGATAGCATTTAATTGGCAACAAGTCTATTGTTCTGCGTCTAATATATTCCTTGTATCCATAATATTCTTATTTTTCATCAAGCTTCTTTTGAATCTCGTTTATCGCCTCTTTGATCCGTACTAAAAACCTCTCTGCATCTTCCACAATGGATTCGGCTTCTTCTTCTGTAATTTTAGCAAGCACATCATAATCGCTCTTCTCACGCTCTTCTTTTGCAAACCTCAATGCCTTTCCGTAATACTCATCAACATCACTTTCTCTTATGGCATGAAGACCAAACATAGACAATACCCCTTCATGCGTTTTTGGCTCTACATTTTTAAGAGTCAGTATTGCTTTTGCTGCATAATACATCGAATAATAAGCTCTATTAACCACGTCTTCGTAATATTTACCCTCGAGTAAGTAATTTGCAGCTTCTAATCTTTCCTCGGCTTTCTCAAGCTGTGATTTTACCAGCCCTAATTTCCCCATATAAAGACACCCCCTCCTTTAGCACTTCTTTTATAAAAGGCGCACCTATTTCCATTCTATTTAATATTTCGTCTACCGCATATATCTTTGGTGATATACCCTGTGAATACTCCATTGATACCTCAAATGCTATTCCATGGATTTCTTTCATATCTTCTATATTTCTTTCTTTAACAACTACCAAAATATCCACATCAGAATCCTCTTTCGCCTCACCCCTCGCAACAGAGCCAAATAAGATAATACTATCTATTTTATCCTTGTATTTTCCCCTGACTCTTCTCACAAATTCTTCCACTGCTTTCTGATATTTCTCTTGAATTTGCATATCTTTCTTATTCATACATTACATTTAATTGATATTATTCTTTCCCCTCCCCTAACACCTTCACCTTAAATCCTGCTTCTTTCCATCGTTCTGCATCCAATATATTCCTCGTATCAATAATATTCTTAGTCCTCATCAAGCTCGACATTTCTTTTGGATTGATCTCTTTGAATTCGGGATGATCTGTTATCAATATTATACAATCACTATCCTTAACAGCTTCTTCTAATTTTAGTACCCCATATTCAAATTCCTTGACATATGGGTCATGCACTTTTACTTTATACCCTTCATTCTCTGCTAATTTTATGAACTTTAGGGCGGGTGTCTCCCTCGTATCATCCACGCCCCCCTTATACGCTACACCAAAAACAGTAATTACTGGGTTGTTCACACCCTTCAGCATCCCCTTAACAATTTGCAAAACATGATTAGGCATTCCATCATTAATTTCTCTCGCCAATGAAACGATCCTACATCTAGTTGAATTTTCAGTTAAAAACCACGGGTCTATTGCAATACAGTGCCCGCCAACACCCGGACCTGGTTTCAGTACATTCACGCGAGGATGTTTATTCGCTAACTCTATTGCTTCCCAAACATTTACTTCGCACTCTTCTGCTATTTGTGCGAATTCGTTTGCTAAAGCGATATTTATATCTCTAAACGTATTCTCCATAAGTTTAACAAATTCTGCGGTTATTGTATTTGTCAAATAAAAAGTTCCCTCTACAAAACACGAATACAATGATTTTGCCAACGCTGTGGATTTTTTATCTATTCCTCCAACAATCCGGTCGTTATGTACCATCTCGTAAATGGTATTCCCGGGTATGGCTCTTTCTGGACAATGTGCCAGATAGAAATCCCTGCCCACTTTTAATCCGGATTTTTCTAATACTGGAACTAATAGTTTATCACATGTTCCCGGTGGAACAGTTGATTCGAGGATAATAAGATTGTCTTTTCTTAAATGAGAATAGATCATCTCTGCGGCTGATCTTACGTACTTCAAATCCGCCATCTTCATCTCTTTATTTAGCGGTGTTGGCACAGCAATGATGAATACATCTGATTCTTCGACTTCTGTTTTAAATCTCATATTCGGCAATGCATTCTCAAATAATTCTTCAAGCCCCTTTTCTTCAAAAGGTAATTCACCATGATTTAATTTTTCTATCATCGCGTGATTGAGGTCAACACCAATAACTTCAAGGTTAGCATTAGCAAAAAGGCATGCGGTAGGGAACCCTATATATCCCAAGCCGAGTACGCATATCTTCATGCTACCCCCTCCAATATTTTAATGATCCTGCTTCCTGATTTTCCATCACCAAACGGATTCTTCCAATTTCTTTTCTTACTTAACATGAATTTAACGCCTTCTAAAATCTTATTTCGATTTGCCCCAGCTAAAACAAACCTTTCTTTAGAAAAGAAAGCTTTACCAAAGAAACAAAGTTTTGTC
>WSZT01000034.1 GCA_013139985.1 Candidatus Methanophagales archaeon
GCTTTCCTATTATGAATCATTTGGAATGGCTGCAGCGGAAGCAATGTTGTGCGAGTGTGTTCCGGTTGTTACAAGGAGAGGAGCATTACCCGAAGTAGTCGGCGAGACAGGATTTTATGTAGAATATGGTGATGAAAAAGCAACTGCAAATACTATTAAAAAAGCTTTAAATTCACAATCCGGTGTGAAAGCTAAAGAGAGGATAAAAGAATGTTTTTCTTATGGGATTAGAGAAGGAAAATTAATTAAAACGGTAGAGGAAATATGAATATCGGAAAAGCAATCTCTAAAATGTTACCAGAAAATAAGCTAAAGGAAAGTTTGAGAAGTTTATATTATACATTCGAATCCTATGGAATCTATCCTTCCTTATCGTGGTATATAGAGCACTTCCTGAATAATATTTATACCAGAGAATATAACCTCCAAAAGGGGGATATTGCTGTCGACACGGGTGCTTGTTTTGGTATGGATACTCTGTTTTTTTCTAGGAAAGTTGGAGATATAGGTAAAGTAATTTCTATCGAGCCAAATGAGGATAATTTGAAATATGTAAAAAGAAATGTCAGGTTGCATAAATTGAAAAATGTCATAGTCATTCCAAAGGGGTTATGGAGCAAACGAGACAAAATGAAATTTTATTGTCATTATGCTCCAGAAGGGCATAGTCTATTCGACTGGCGCAATAATAAGGAAATTAAAAAAGTTACAGAAATAGAAGTAGATACATTAGATAATATTTTGAGAGAGCTGGGCATAGATAAAGTTGCTTTCATCAAGAGGGATAGTGAAGGAGCTGAGATTGAAGCGTTAAAGGGCATGGAAGAAACATTAAGAAATAATGATGTGAAACTGGCGATTGCTTCCTATCACAAAATAAATGGTCAGCCAACCTATAAAACAATCATTCCCATGATGGAAAAGATAGGTTTCAAATCCTATTTTGAGAATGGTATTTCGTATTTCGAGAAGTGATAAGATGAGAGAATAATGGAGAGCATATGAAAATAAAAATTATTAGAAAAAATGTATTATCAAAAAATCAAAAATAAGGAGATGTTATACTTTACACCTTCTTCAAGTTCATTAGGTTTTAGTTTTGCATCGAAACAAACTATCGAAGATGTGATAAATTTTTCTTCTGAAATAGGGTTTGGTATTGTCGTATTAGGAAAGAAAGTAAAAATTCCAATAAATCCTATTAATTATTACTTAAAAATGATTAAATATTGGAAAAAAGCAGACATTGTTTTAGCTACATATCCGTATATATGCCGTCCTACTAAAGATAATTTTCTCCGGATTTGGGAAAGTAATTTGATTGAAAAGCTCAATGGGAATAAATTTTCCATTCTTTATATAGCCGATTTGCCGATAGAACAGAGTATTTCCTCTAGAAAAGTTGTTGACCATAAAGCTTATGAAATAGAAGAACGCATATTCAAAAGCTTTTATTCTTTGTTGGTGTTTAATGAGAATATGAAAAAAGAAATTCAAAATAACTATGGCATAGATGATGAAAGATTTGTGGAATTTGAAATTTTAGATTATGGCGTGGATTTTGTCCCTCTTCCAATAAAACAAATAAAAAGATCCTATAAAATAATATATGCTGGAGCATTAGCAAAAAATCGGTGTTCTTGGATAAAAGATTTGCCACATTCAGATAACTTTGTGTATGAGTTTTTTGGGAAAAACGGAGAATGGATTAATGGATTAAATCGAAAGGATATAGGATATAAAGGATTTCTTCCGCCCGATAAACTCTCTAAATACGCTTCGACAGATTGTCATTTTGGTATCATTGTTTACGATCCCGCATTTATAGAATATCTTAAATATGTATCTACATCGAAATTTTCTGCTTATATGGTGGCTGGTTTGCCTATACTATATTCATCGAAATATTCATATTTATCGCATTTGGTAAATGAGTATAAGGTTGGTTTACCTATCAGTTCCTTTGATGAAATACCAAAAATTATTGATAATTTAACCGAACAGGAATATAATAAGATAAGAAATAATTGCCTCAAATTAGGAGAAAAAATCCGGCAGGGCTATTTTTTCAAAAAAGCGGTAAGTACGGATTTAGGCTCTGAAAGGAGAGATAATATGAAATTTTATTTGGGGGAGAAAGTATGAACATACATATGACTCTTTCAAATCCATTTACCCATGATCCCAGAGTATATAATGAAGCGAAATCATTAGTGAAGGCCGGACATGAAGTTACAGTTATCGCGTGGGATAGAAATGGGATTAGCCGTAGAATTTGATGAGAAAAGTCTCAAAAACGCAATAATTAAATTAAGAGATGATCCAAAGCTACGAGAAGAATTTGGAAAGAATGCAAGAAAAACAGCACTTAATTATGATTGGAAGATATTATCAAAAAGAATGGAAGAGATTATGAGTGCGAATATTTGCCACGAGGAGGTGTTAACTTGAGAATCTTACATCTCCACTCTCGTTTTTTCCCCGAATATAGTGGAACCACCACAAGATTATACAATATTTTATCTAAATTACCTGATGAAATTTTATTGATTGCCTCAGATAAAAGAATTAAAGGCGATACAATTGAATTAAAGGAAGAAGATTTTAATAACATAAGAGTTAAGAGGGTCTCGTTAGAACCAGCTAAAATTTATATGAAAACTCCGATACATTACATCCATACCCTTTACCAGAAACCCAAAATACTAGTCAACGCAACTAAATCAGAGCAATTTGATATCATCCATGCTCATAATTCATCGCTCTTTGCGCAAGCTGCAAAAAGATTAAGTAGAAAATCAAATAAGCCATTTATTATTGAATTACATGCACCCCCAGGCGACGTAATAGGTCTGAAGAATGCTATTTTTAATTCAGTTTATTTTGAAAGAGAAAATAGAAAATTACTAAAATCTTGTAATTGCATTATCGTTCTTACTCAAGCACAAAAGAACAGTATATGCTCTAAATATAAAATCTCAAAAGGTAAAATAACCGTAGTTCCAAATGGGGCGGATATAAACAAATTTACATCAAAAGAGGAATATAAAAAGAAAGCAGAAGAGATAAAAGAAAGATTAGATCTTTTTGACAATATTGTCATGTATGCAGGGTATATGGATCGAATCAACGGTATGATCGACCTTGCCAAGGTCATACCGTCCATAATCACGGAAAGACCAGACACTTCCTTTGTCTTTATCGGTCACGGTCCGGAAGAAGACAGAATTCTCGCACTCTCCAAGAGATACCCTCAAGTTAAGTTTTTGCCGATGGTTCATTATGATGAGATGCCCATATATTATCAAATGTGTGACCTTTTTATAATCCCTCGCCCTTCTACTATTTCAGCGGAAACTGTAACTCCTCTGAAACTCTTAGAAGTGATGGCAATGGAGAAGCCAGTTTTGGGGAGTGATGTGGGTGGCATTGCTGAAGTGATAAAGCATGGAGAAAATGGATATTTATACGAAAAAGGAAACATGGAAAGTTTTAAAAAGACATTGTTGGAAGTGTTGGATGCTGATAATACACAAATAGGTAAGAATGCGAGGAGAACCATTGTGGACAATTATACGTGGGGTAAGTCAGCGAAGATTTTGCAGAAGGTTTACGAGGATTTGGTGAGCTAAAATGAACCTGAAAGACCTGGCAAAGAATCTGCCTTATCCTCTGAAGCCGGTGCTGAAATATGTTTATGGGGCTATCCCTATACATATCCGCTACGGGAAGGTGTTTCGGGATACATACGCTTTCTTGCAGGAATCGCAATGGTGGAGCCGGGAGCAGTTGGAGGAATACCAATTGCAACAATTGAGCAAGCTTTTGCAGCATGCATACGAGAATGTGCCATACTATCGAAGGGTATTTGATGAAAGGGGCTTGAAACCAAAAGATATACAGGATTTCAAGGATTTACAGATGTTGCCGTATTTGACAAAGCAGATAATACAAGATAACTTGGAAGACTTGAAGGCAAGGAATTATCCGTCATCTAAATTTAAATATGTAAC
>WSZT01000012.1 GCA_013139985.1 Candidatus Methanophagales archaeon
GCTCCCGGGAAGATGTCCGGGATCGTCCATGCCCAGAGCAGTTTCACCAGCAAGAGCACGATCACGGCGTATACTGCGATAAGCGCCAGAGTGCCTGATATGATTGCGATCCACCATGCTTTATTCATTGGTTCATGCCTCCTTTCTTATGGATTCTGTGATTGGTATATTCTGTTGAATGGTAGGTAACATTCTGAAGCGCCAGCGAAGCAAATCCGGGCGAAGCATCGCAAACACGAAGCCAGATATGCTTTGTTAGGCGATGTGCATGCATTCGTTATATGAACTCACTCTTTTCCAGATATTGAATCACTTTCTCTACGAAATGTTTGCTTTGCTCGAGTATTTCCCGAGCTTCATCTTCGGATATCACGAATGTGTACTCATAATCTCCCAACTGCCTCTTCTCAAATGCCCTATTAAGCTCTCTGCCCATATCTCTTGGGAAGATATCAGTTTTAACAAAGTATTCTCCGAAAGCAGAAATCACGCCCCTATGAGATGAAAACGACAAGTTCTCTGTGAGCAACACAGCCTCAGCGGAATAAAACATTGCATAGTATGCTCTGGATACCGAGGATTCGTAGTCTCCCTCCACAAGAAGCATCCTGGAACTTTTAAGATATTTCTTTGCTCTCTCAATTAAGGATGCTGCCTCTCTCATGTGGGTACCCCTTCCTTTCGGACGTTCATGAGTAACGGGCTTTTCAAAGTAAGATAATCTATTTCAGATACGGGATAGATCGATATCAAAACCTTATGTTTTAGATTCATCTCGGTTATGATGTCTATCATCCGGTCTATCTCTCTTCCTGGCGAGATGTCTCCTTCGAGAACTACAGCCATATCAATATCAGAATCGTCCGTAGCTTCGCCTCTTGCATAAGAGCCGTAGAGAATGACGTTCTTTAACCTCTTGCCATAGAGTTTCCTAACTTCCGCTTTAAACTCCTTGAGGATGTTATTAATCGCCTCCATCACAGTTTTCCGTATGTCTCTCTTCAAGTTTAACCGTTGCGATGCCATAAGTTTTTGTCGGTTCCATGTTCCAAATCCAATTGTGGATAACGTATCGAGGATAAAAGAAGTTTTGCGGAACGAGTGGAGTCTTTTATCCTCTGTTGTTCGAAGTTCTTTCTGTTTCGAATCTAAATTTGGGACTAAGTCCAAATTAAACATTGACAACATACATGTCATCTATATTTTTTCCTTTATCTCTTCCGATATATCCATTTACTTCTGCTCTGTTTAAAATCACTTTAGCCAATGCCTCTGGAAGCTCTAAGTCCATCTCATTATCGGGACTTAGAAATCTAAATGACATAGGTGAAGGTCTTACTTCATCGATGGCATGTCTCGTCAAAAATTTAACGAACTCTGCTTTTAAAAAACGAACTTGACCACCTGTAGGTGCAGTATGTTTACCAGTATCAATAAATTCTTCAAAAAGACTGTTTTGCACAGATTCTAGATTTAGTCTTTTTTTTGAAGCGGCTTCTCTATTCTCTATTCTTCTGAGAATCCACCACAACATAGTAGTGAGCACCAACGAATATAACCATATTATAGTGAACCAAATATCTGTAGGGTTAATATACATACTTAGAATGGGATGCTGTTGTACTGTTGATGGAAAGACCCATAGAATTGTCACTATTGCTGTGATGGTGGATGCAGCAATTTTAGGAGTTTGATTCCGATGTTTTAATTTATCAATGCTATCGTCTATCTTTATTCTCAATTTTTCCGCTGATTTACTTTCGTTGTTTGTTAGTACAAGTCCTTTTACTGTTGTAATTAGATCCGTTACATCCTTTAATGGGGTGAGTGCTTTCTGATCTTTCGCTTGTTCATCTAAGAACGTTATTGTTGAATTAATTTTAAGATAATCTTCCTTTTCCTTTTCCGACGAAAATTCACCTTTATTTTTGTCGGGATGAATCTTAAAAATTCTTTTCATAAGCTCTTTCCTTATTTCATCTGGAGATTCGCTATCTATACCAAATTCGTCTCTAATCCGTTTTATGCTATAATATTCCATAATCGATTAATACCCACTTTATTAATACTTCAACCGAGACGATTTCGCACAACTTCGTTACATCCGAACTCAAGTTCGCATATCTTTCCATTCTGGCATTGTATCTGAAGTTTACTTCGCATATACATCTTTTCAGTTGAACCTTCTCACTCATTCTCCACAACCTGAATCTTGTAATAGATGTGAATACATATATAACTTACGCATTTTTTTGCTGGCGCTACAACGTCTTGCAGATGAAAACAAGAGATGAATCCACAGATACCCCCAATTCCTCTTTTTATCCACCGCTACATGATCCAAAGCGCGGTTAAACAATAAAAAACACTCTCCACCTCACACATCCCAATGCGCCACAAGATCGCACCCCCCACATGGCAGGCACATCGTCTCGGATACATCAGCCCGCAAGCCATGCGCATCCAGAACATCGCGCTCGAACCGAGCAAGTCTGAGCAACCGATCAGCATCCGGACGTGCCGCATCCGGGCAGACATCCATAAGATCAGGGCGGAGCGGATGGAGGTTTAATGCACGGAGAATCGGGATTACACCAATCCCCACAAGCGCCTCCACACCCTCCCTCACAGTTCTGTCCGACTCCCCAAGACCGATGATGAAGTTTGCGAA
>WSZT01000137.1 GCA_013139985.1 Candidatus Methanophagales archaeon
TCCTAAAATTTTATATGAAAATAATCTAATACGTTATTAATGAAAACATTAGGATTACTAATCCACGGCCCCGAGGTAATAGACGAAGGCGAAGCGGAAGAGGCGATAGGGACGCTAAAGGAGTTGGGATTTGAGTTAGAAGCGGCTCTAGGCGGAATAACAGGTAAAACGGCAGTTATAGATGCCGATTTGCGACACGTAATAGACATAAGCAGGGATAGTAAACCGTCAGAAGTAGTGTACGATTTTGTTAACAGAGGCCTGGATTTTATCCTGTTGTTGAACCATGCGAAGACAGAAGAGAGCGGGTTCATGCTTGGCGAAGGCATTCTGCGGCACTTTATTGATCGCGGTGGAGCAGAGGGCAGTCTTTCATTTGTGCAACTCGAGTACAGCAACAGAATTATTATTCCATGGTTCCTGAAGCATCGAGATATATATAGACAGCTAACAGGAATTTTTAGTGACTTTAGTGAGCGAGCTCCCTACAAGCTTGAATCGCGATGTAAAAAGGAATCAGATCTAGTATATCGAACGATAAAAGGTGTGCATCCGAGCGAGAAAATCGTTGTGAATGGCGTTGTTGTTGGTATGTCTGCGCATGAACATACTGTTACGCTGGTTGCGAAAGAGGGCAAACTTGTAAAGATAGTGGGCGGTACGTTAATAGAACATAACCTAGAGAAACTGCCACTTCTGGACCTGAAGGCCGCGCTGATAAAAACCGGCAGTCTAATTCGGAGGACAAAACCGAAAAGGATAAGAATAGAAAATTTAATAGCAAGAAAGGGAAAGAAGAAAGCATGTTTCTTCTACACCGTTGAGAACCTCTTTCCAAAGATGGCGGAGTCTGATATTGCAGTTGCTGTTGTCATAGGTGACGATACAACAAGCATTGCCGGCGATATACTGAAAAGGTTTGGCATTCCCATGATAGGCATTACAGACGGCGATGCCGATGGCTTGATCGACGGTATAAGAAGCGGTGCTTTGGCAGAATACGACAAATTCCTGCCTCCTGATTCGATGATAATACGATTGAAGCCGGAAAGGGACGATATTATAGGTGAAAAAGTAAAGGCGGCGATTTTTAAAGGTGGTTACGAGATCGAACTGGAAGGCGATGTTGAACAGCAATTGGAGGTTTTGAAGCACCGCATACTCGACATAGCAGATGGTGATATTATCAGCGTTTTGAGTTCTTCATCGCCAGAAGGCGAAAAGAAAATTTTAGCGGAAAACATATGAAACTATAATTCAATAGGCAACATAGCGAAGAAGGGAAAAAAGATATTTATGAATGCTTAAATTAATATCACAGTGGGGAAAAAAATAAAATGGAAGCAGAAATGTTGGAAGTTGGGGACGTGATGACACCTAAAGTTCTCACGGCTGATGAAGAAACGTCAGTCACTGACCTGTCAAAGGAGATGGAAATAGCTGGGCTGGGAAGCATAGTGATAACAAAGTCGGGAAAACCAGTAGGAATTGTTACTGATCGAGATATAGCAATAAAAGTTATAATGCGAGATAGAAAGGGAAGCGAAATAAAAGCAAAAGAGATTATGTCTTCTCCTCTGGTCACTATTGAGCCAGGCGTACTACTAGAGAAGGCATGTGCGATACTGGCGGAGAAGGACATAAGAAGGCTGCCAGTGATTGAAGATGGTGAACTCAGGGGCATCATAAGTGTTAGAAACGTATTAACGAGAAACCCAACGTGTGTAACTAAGTTCTATCCATTGGAATAATCTTTTTGCAATGGGCTAGTAAAAAGAGGTGAAAGGAGAAAGATAAGATGAAAGTTGAAGATATAATGAGCCGACCCATCATCACAGAGGATGTAGAAACATTTGTAACTAAAATAGCAGAGGATATGGAAGAGTTGGGAATAGGGAGTGTGGTGATAAGCGAGGAAGGTAAACCAGCGGGAATAATTACTGAGCGAGACATAGCATTAAAAGTTCTACTGAAGGATAAAAGGGCGAGCGAGGTAAAAGCAAAAGAGATCATGACCTCGCCTCTGGTTACCATTGAGTCAGAAGCATCTGAGGACGAGGCATGTAAGCTTGCATCAAGAAAACGAATAAAAAGACTGGCCGTGGTTGAGGATGGCGTGCTCGTAGGGATCCTGAGTATTCGGGATCTATTGACAAGGAAGCCGGAATATGTGAGGGAATTCTACTTCTAATTCACGAACAACTGACTTGAGCTACAGCAGCCCGTCCTCCATTAAGGTACTCATAGCATTCGCACAAGCAGTTGTAGCGTGCGATACCGCTCTTCCGAGTGTTGCATGTGCCTCAGTATAGTCATCCCCTTCTATCTTTATTTTTACCTGCTTCAACTTCTCGTCCACAAGTGCGAATTCTTGCATCCTCGTTGCGTTCAATGCTATCCCCGTCTCAGCGGACAAGCCGTCAAAGAAGGCGAAGATCGCTTTTTTCGCTCCTTCTAATTCGCGCCCCTCCAGCGTTTCTAGCACTGCCAGCACCTTAGAGCCGATTATCAGTGCCGATTTTATCCGCTCTGCAAATTGATAATCGATTATCTCGTTTTTTGTCATAATCTCGAATCAGACTTACCAGATAAAAAAACTTTTTGTCTTTATTCCTTCCTGCTTGTCTCAGAATTTTTCTCAATTCATTATAAGTATTTGTATAGCTAATCTAAAAAACCACGAGATTCCACAAGATTAACACAAACCTTTTTGCAAGCAAAAAGCTTTACCCAAAAACTATTTGTTTTTCTTTTAGCACAGGTTTTCTTTTTGTAAAAAAGAAAAAGTGTTGTGTAATCTTGTGGTTTGCCAAACAAATACGATTGAAGAACAATTTTTATGCTCTTTTGCTAAAGCTTTTCTTTCTAAGAGAAGGTTTGTAATAACCATGCCATCAACAATATTAGTAGGGGGATTTTTTGGTGATGAAGGTAAAGGCAAGATAATCGCGTATCTTGCAAGACAAGACAAGCCGGAAGTAGTAGCGAGAGGTGGTGTAGGACCCAATGCAGGGCATACGGTTGTAGTAGGAGATAAGAGATATGCTTTGAGGATGGTGCCTTCCGGGTTCATATATGAACCTGCACGGCTTCTTATCGGTGCTGGCGTATTGGTTAATCCAGGTGTGCTAAAAGAGGAAGTATCTTCCTTCGGGTTAAAGGGGCGAGTAGGTGTAGATAGAAGAAGCGTGATAATAGAACAGAAACATATCGATGAGGACAAAAAAGATAGCCACCTGAAGAACAAAATTGGATCCACGGGCAGTGGCTGTGGACCTGCGAATGCAGCAAGAGCGTATCGAACGGCGAGACAGGCGAAAGACGCAAAAGAGCTGGCAGAATTCATTTGTGATGTGCCTATGGAGATAAACACGGCGCTTGACCATGGTAAAGGCGTACTGATAGAAGGGACGCAAGGTTTTGGTATCTCTTTGCTCTATGGGACTTATCCATTCGTTACTTCTAAAGATACAACCGCGTCTCAGATGGCTGCTGATGTGGGCATTGGACCTACACGAGTAGATGATGTAATAGTTGTATTCAAGTCATTTCCAACGCGTGTGGGCGAAGGTCCATTTGGAACGCAGATGAAAGAAGAAAGAGCGGCTGAGTTGCATATTGAAGAGTATGGCACGGTTACAAAGCGGAAGAGGCGAATAGGCGAGTGGGATGCGGAGATGGCTGCTTACTCGGCGATGATAAATGGTGCGACCATAGTGGCATTGAGCGGTGTGGATCGGTTAGACCCGTCATGCAAGGGTGCGACGGAATACGAAGAGTTGAGCAAAGAGGTGAAGGATTTTGTTGCTAAGGTTGAGCACGACACA
>WSZT01000070.1 GCA_013139985.1 Candidatus Methanophagales archaeon
TCCACGCGCTCTGCGATAAATTCATCTACCCTTGTTAGTATCACTTTATCCTTTTTCATTTGATTGTTACATTGTAACAAATGATATATAAGTTTTTAAACGTTCAAATCTGACAAATTAACCCTAAGGAAACAACATCAGTTTTTGCAAATATACCGTTATCTTGGTATGTTTAAATAGAATAGACTTACAAATCCCCTTAACCGAACACCCATGGAGATATTCAGGTATGATTCATTAAGTAGGTGATTCCGGTTTAAGTCGCAGCCTATCCCCCTTCGGAATGAATTCGGGGGCATCCCCGTTTAAACCTCCTATCTTCATAACAACTCGACAAATTCATCAACACCTATATCCTCCACCATTTCTGCTATTTTCTCCGAAACTGGCTGAATATACTCATCACTTCCTGGATGTGTCATCTCCACGACTGCAATCACGTCTCCCAGACCTAAATCAACTATCTCGTTTAAAATACATCAGAACCAACAAAACCTTGCACTATCACAGCGTCTGCTCCTGCATCATAAGCTTTTTCTGCTATTTTTCTGCTTATGTAAGGGATATCCGCAATTTTTTCATCATATATCAATGGCAAGTCTGAAAACTCTTTTATTTTTGCTATTATTCCTTTGCCTGTTTGCATCTCAAGTGTTCTCCCAATCGTAATTGCGAAATTACCTTCCGCACCCTTTAGATCCTTTGCCAAATTAGCTGCAAAAGCAACATCTTCCATATCGAATGCTATAATCAGTCCATGCTCCTTTCGCATCTGCATATTCATCACCATTAAGGTTGATGTTACGAATTAATAAATAACTTGCTATTTCTTCTTCCACTTTTTAGTAAGGAACTTCAGATTCAACACGTAGAATGAGATGCTGTTGATAGAATTTTAAAGAAATGTGTAATAGCTAAGGCAGGATAAGACAAGGGGCTATCTACTGGTACTTTCTTCCCGATGTGAGTGGTTTACAATTAGATTATGCTATTAAAAAGGGTACTATCAGATATACCCGCACACCCCACTATTTCCACTGGAACTGCCATCCTCGTATGCCGCGCGTGCCTCGTATAATAATTATGAATACAATCCTATTATTAGCTATAAGTAAATATGACAAAAACACAAATCCCCTACGGCTCGAAGCTGATAGAGATCGACATAGAAGGTGAACTATTAGACCCTATCGATAAAAGTGTTGGCAAAACCAAGAGCCATGACGTAATAAGACACGCACTTCAAAATCCTATCGGCACAAAAAAGCTGAAAGAGATAGTAAATACCAAAAAAGATGCGGCAATTGTAATTGTCGTGGACGACCATACCAGGGACGCACCTACCAAGAAGATGCTTGATGCTTTAATTGAAGAGATCGGGCATACAGACCAGATCACCGTGCTCGTGGCTTGCGGTACACACCTCCCACCAACAGAGGAAGATTTAAAAAGTATACTTGGTAAACATCTCTCTCGCTTTGATGTGGAGATCCATAATTGCGATGCGCAAGATCTGGTATACACAGGTACGACAAGTAGGGGTACGCCAGTGAGTTTAAACAGGACTTATATGGACGCAGATATAAAAATTCTAACAGGCGATATAACTCTGCATTACTATGCCGGATTTGGAGGCGGAAGAAAGAGCATACTCCCTGGTATATCTTCACGCGAGTCGATAAAAAGGAACCATGCTCTCCTTGTTGACGAACAAGCTAAAATAGCTAATATTGAAAATAATCCGGTGCATTTAGACATGTGTGAAGCAGCGTCATATGCTCCACCTGATTTTGTGCTAAATGCAATCGCCGATGCATCGGGAAATCTGATAGAAGCTTACGCAGGAGAGTTAAACGCAGTGTTTCTTAAGGGTACTGACGTGGCTAAGGACCTGTACCTAAATAAAACCACTAATTTATTTGACGTTCTTTTGGTTAGTGCTGGTGGATTCCCAAAAGATAGGAACCTGTACCAAGCTACAAAGGCTATTGAAAATTGCTTTCGGGTAATAGTCCCAGGCGGGAAACTGATTTTAGTAGCAGAAAGCCGTGAGGGAATAGGAGACCCTTATTTTGAAGAGTGGATGAACAAATATGCAAGCTATGAAGAAGTAGAAGAGGCAATAAAAACGGACTTTGTGCTTGGAGGACATAAAGCATATTATATAAGAAGAGTAATGAAGTATTTACAACTGTCTCTTGTATCAAATCTCAATACAGAGACGATAAAGAGCTGGGGAATAAATGCCTATACGTCTGTATTGGATGCAGTTAAAGAAGAAATAAATATAAACGATAAGATTAAAGTAGGTATAGTCAAAGATGGCAAGGATACTTTAATAGTTCCTGCACTATAAGGAAGGAGTAAGTAGCATGGTTAATCTAGCAAAACAGAAGAGGATAGCAGCAAAGGTGATGAAGGTCGGACTAGGGCGAGTATGGATCGACCCAGAAGCAACAGGGGATGTAGCTGAGGCTATTACGCGGGAAGATATTCGAGGCTTAGTAGAAGAAGGCCTCATAAAAAAGAAGCAGAAGAAAGGTGTTAGTAAAGGTAGAGCTAGGGAAGTAGCAATTAAAAAACTTCTTGGTCGCAGAAAAGGTCATGGCTCCAGGAAAGGTGCAAAAGGAGCGAGAAGAGGAAAGAAGAAAGTGTGGATAACAAAAATAAGGGCTTTACGAAGACAATTAAAAGAGCTTCGGGATGAAGGCAAGATAGACAAAACAACGTATCGTAGGTTATATCTTAAAGCTAAAGGAGGCGAATTCAAAAGTATAGCGCACTTAAATGAATTCATAAAAGTGTAATGTGTAGAAGTAAAATTATATTAACGAAGTTTAATGTAAAAACAAGGGAAAGATAAAAGATGGCAAAAGGTCCAACATATCGGGTTCCGTTTCGAAGGAGGCGGGAGGGTAAAACAGACTATCGGAGAAGATTGAAACTGTTATTCAGTAGAAAGCCACGTGTTGTAGTGAGAAAGAGTAATAAGCACATTAGGATGCAATTGGTATTGTTTGATCAAGTAGGCGATAAAACTTTTGTTTCTTCTACATCTTCAGAACTAAAGAGATTTGGCTATGAAGGTGGAACCGGGAACATACCTGCAGCGTATCTTACCGGGCTGTTATTCGGTAAGAAAGCTAAAGAAGCAGGTTTTGATGAGGCCATCCTTGATACAGGACTACAAACGCCTAACCATAGTTCTAAAGAATATGCAGCATTAAAAGGAGTTGTTAATTCCGGGATGGATATACCACATGATCCTTCAGTTTTCCCACCGGATGAACGTGTCAGAGGAGAACATATAGCTAATTTTAAACAAGATGCTTCTATCGTAGATAATTTTGAAGCGGTGAAAAAAGGGATATTAGCTGAGAGCGGAGAGGATAAATAAAAGGAAAAGACAAGAGAAGATGAGTAGAGAACAAAAAAGAGGATCTAGAAAAGAGTCCTGGAAAACGGAAGAAAAGTGGACGCCAGTAACAAGGCTGGGCGTATTAGTGCAAAATGGAGAAATAAGAAGTATAGAAGAAGCTCTCAAATCTAGGTATCCTTTGAAAGAGTACCAAATTGTCGATGCTCTACTTCCAGATCTTAGTGAAGAAGTCCTAGATATAAATCTTGTACAAAGGATGACTGATTCCGGAAGACGAGTGAAGTTTAGAGTTTGCGTAATAGTAGGAGATAAAGAGGGCTATTTGGGTATAGGCTTGGGTAAAGATGCTCTTGTCCGCAGCGGTATTGAGAAAGCGGTAAAAGTTGCAAAAACTAATATCACTTATATTGAGCGCGGATGTGGTTCTTGGGAATGCGACTGTAAAGATAAGCATTCGATCCCTTTTAAGGTTATTGGTAAATCAGGCAGTGTAGAAATAACGTTAAAACCCGCGCCAAAAGGTATTGGTCTTGCGGCTGGAGATGTATCTAAGCGCGTCTCAGAGTTTGCTGGTGTCAACGATATATGGGCCAAAACAAGAGGTAAGACAAGAACCACATTTAACCTTGCTATGGCAACATACAACGCTTTGAAGAGTACGGCATTAGTAAAAACAATGAATTAATTAAGGGATGGATGGAGGAATAAAAATGCAAGCGATAGTAAAACTGAGAGGAAAAGTAGGTGTGAGACCAGAGATAAAATATACGCTAAATCTTTTACGCTTACATAGGGTAAACCACTGTGTAGCAGTTGATGATAATGTGTATTACAAAGGGATGATACAAAAGGTAAAAGATTACGTAGCTTGGGGTGAGATTTCAGAGGATATGCTAGAGCTCTTATTAGAAGGAAGAGGCAGGTTAGAAGGGGGAAAGAGATTGACAGAAAAGTTTTTAGAGGAGAGCACACCTTTTAGTACGATAAAAGAACTAGCTCATGCTTTGTACGAGGGTAAAATAAGCATGAAAGACTTAAAGGAATACAAAATTAAACCTGTTTTCCGGCTTCACCCACCAAGAAAAGGCCATAAAGGTATAAAACGGAGCGTTAAGCAAGGTGGAGAACTAGGGTATCACGGCGCTAAAATAAATGAGTTGCTATATAAAATGCGGTGAGTGATTTTATTTGGTGATTCCCGTTGATTAGATTTCATAACAGAATCTAATCTTAAAATGATGACCGTGAAGAAAGAGCCTTGGAAAGAATGGAAACATATTACCAAGCTTGACCCTGACAAACAAATTACAGAAGCAGCGTTGGAGACTATCGTAGAAAGTGGAACAGATGCTATAATGATCTCGGGCACTCAAAACATTACCGATAAAAATGTATCACACTTGATAACTATCCTTAAAGAATATAAAATACCAAAAATATTAGAACCTGCAACTCCGGATGCTGTCGTCTACGAAGACATAGATTATATCTTCGTGCCTTTAGTGCTTAATTCCATTGATTTGGAGTGGATCATAGGAAAGCATATAGAATGGATAAAAACTCACGAGATAAATTGGGATAGAGTCATCCCTGAAGGGTATATCGTTTTGAATCCGAAATCGGCAGTAGCGAGACTGACTAATTCTGTCACCAACCTAACTTCCGAAGAAGTCAAAGCTTACGCAGAATATGCAGAGAAATATCTTCGTCTTCCTATCATATATGTAGAATATAGCGGGACATATGGAAACTCAAAACTCGTAAAGGATTTGAGTGAATTAATAAGTGTAGCATCACTGTTCTACGGTGGTGGAATAGACACAAAGGAGAGAGCTACCGAGATGAAGAGCTATGCAGATGTTATCATAGTAGGAAACGTGGTGTATACAAACGAGGAGAAATTTCTTGATACTGTTCCCGATCTATGAACAAGATCGCAAAAGAGTAAAACTTAGTTGGAGTGGAAATGCTGGGGTGTGTCCCGTGTCAAAACAAAGTCCCTGTTACTGCTTCTGATTTTATCTCCAGCAGATACCCTGTATATGGTGATTTCTTTATCTCGCAAATCTCTAACAGTTTCTTCTTCCCTATTTCTATCTCTTTTATCTTCTCTATGTCCTCCTCTTCCATCTTTACTCGTAAACCATCCAGTTGTATAACATTAGGCAATTCCTCTCCTACTTTAGGCAGAATCGTCATTTCTATCATATCTTTTATGAACAAGGGAGAAGCAGCTATCGGATCCTCCTCTAGATCTAACCTCTTCTCAGCTAAAGCTCTTTCTAACTCCGAAGTTACAGCATATAGCCGCTCTATTTCATCTTTATTTCTCATTCTAGCAGTCTTCCGCCCTACACCACCTACATAGTGCTCTAATTCAATGTCTGATGGGCCTCCTACTATTATATAAGGTATGTCAATGTTTTTGCATAATTTCACTTTCTCTTCTAAGCACTCTTCAAAAGTGCCAAAAATAAACACCGCCGCATCAAATTCCTCTATTATCTGTTTTTCTTGCGTTGTCATCTGCGCTATCCTTCTCCCAACGCCACGAGCCAGCCCCATCATATTAGTGATAGCACCACTTCTACGCAGAAATTCCGCTATATCACACATCGGATCGACAGCGTGATGCTTTCCAAGAGAAGGGACAACTAAGATTATCTCCGTTCCAGCCAGAGGCAACTCCTTGTACTTCCCACCGAGCTCCTTTATCTTATTCCTTATTTCTCGCTCATCCTCTTCGGGGAATGCTAAATGCATCATAGTCTCGGTCTGCATAACAGATTCTTGTAATATAAACCCGCCTAAATCCCCTACTAACTCTTTCAACTCGTAAAACTTATACACTCCCCCTTCAAACATCATTATCTTATACATACTCACTCACCATCTCTTCCACTTTATTCTTCTGTTCTTCCCCTATCGGATTTTCTGAAGCTATAATAACAATGGAATTGGTAGAACGCATAGGCGACCGAACTCTTGCACCTTCTGGTAATATAGTATCTAAAGCATACAAAATTCGCGTTACCAAATCATCTTTCGGATCATAAAGTACCAACTTTAAGAGTTCCTCTATTTCATTATCCTCTAATTTTAACAATAGCTCCAATCTGCCTACTTGCTCAACTTTCTCTCCGTACTTATCCCAAAGTAAGGCAAGTAATTTAGGTGCATATCTCTCTGTTGTAATCCTCAACTTTTTTTCTTCCCGGAGTGTTACGTCCCATACCGTAACAGGTCTTGAGACACGCCCTATCTTAACAGCGATAACAAAAACGAACTCCTTCGGGTTGCAATGCATATAAACATGGTCTATATTACTTCTTAGCTCGGCATCTCGAAAAGTATCCTGACAGATCTTCGTGTATGATCCATTTGCGAAATCACTCACCCCTTCTATTTTTACCTCCATCTCAATCGCCTTCTCCCTTATTAGCCTTAGTTATAAAGGAAAGATAAAATTAGTAACTTATTTATATATTCTTTTTTTGCTTTTTTATCCTCTGGCCCGAGATGCATCCACTGCCTTGGGTGCCACCTATGGGATTTCCAGGGCTTCCAAATTGGTGCATGCATCTTCCAAGAACTGCGGCACCCCTCGCAAGTGCATCATCTACGAATATCACCTCTTTGTCCATATCCCTACCAAATAGGTCACTCAACTTCTCCAGTATTAACTCTGGCTTCTTCCCGGTAATACCCGCCCTACCGGTGATTCCTATTTTCGTACCCGGTAATAATATCCCTTCCTCTTTTGCTATCCCCACTAACTCCTCAACGACACATGCTGCCACCTCATCTATTACTGCCATAACATAGCACATGCTCTCTTCACGATATACATCTGCGCCTATCTCTGCTATCTTAGGCAGGTCGGAAAGGTTATCTCCGGCATCTACGCCTATCAGCGTGACGCCACTTTTTCTTGCCGCATCCACATCTATCGGGGACCCGCCGAAAAGCGTTCCAGACATAATTTTCTCTATTCTCAAATGTCTCATGACATCTTCTGCATAGCCTTTCACCACGTCCTTCTTTATTTTTCGCTTTAACTTACTCTGTGGGCAATCAACTACAGACGGATATTTCTCGCTTACAATATGAGAAACAAAAGCATCGGGGATTGCCCCCGCCAGGCCACAGAAACTACCTGTAACTTTTGAATAAGGCACTTGGTCATCGGTCACACGACCAGCGAGAGTAGTGCCAAAATCCAATGATAGAACGGGATTTCGATAGTCAACATCGAGCCATTTCGCCGCTTCCTTAAGCCCCGCGGTTACAAGTTCGCCTTCCATTTCATTCGCTACTAAGGACTCGCCCGCAGGTGCTTCGTTACTAGTCACCGCGCCATCAAAATATGTCTTCTCCATCCGTGAAAACTTCCTCAGGTCGGGATGGATGTCATTTACAGTCATAGGTGAGATCATCTTCCGTGGTGGGATTCCTGCAAGCATGCAGCCATTAGCTAGAGCTTTTATTACGCCCTGCATTTCATCTATGGAAGAGAATCCCGCTGTTACTCCTGAGGACCGTACAACGAAATGTAAATCGGGAATGGTTATTCCGGCAGCACTTGTGCATTCTTGCAGCGTCTTAGCCACTAACGTTGCAATAGACTCTTCAGAAAGCTCGACCATCGTTATCGTATGACAAAATGCAGCGTCATGTGCTAATGCTTCTCGTGTCATCCGGACCGCTTTATCCAATATATAGGTCTTCCCACTTTTCAGGTCTGTGGCACTTAATATTGATTTCGTGGTGCTGTTGCCGAGCTCCACACTCGCAACGATGAAGATGGGCTTTAACGTGAGGTCGCCTCTTGAAAGCCGTAATGTGAAAAATAAATCACTATAGCTAATTCTCTGCGTCTTTAGCAGTTTCGGATGATGCTTCTTTCCAAATAGCCCCATAGTATCATTACTCCTATTCTACCTCTTGAATATCTCTTATCTTTCTTATCTATTAACTAGTTCCCCTTTCTTGTATCTTGTTATCTTTCGGGGACATAATAAATTAAAAATGGAAAAGCTTTTATAGTACTAACAACTCTAAGCTTTCTCATGGAACCAATAGTAATGTTGTTTGCATGGATGCTGATAATAGCGTTCTTGGCATTCATTGCGTGCATGTTTGAGGACTTGGAGTCAGATATAGGATCGCAGAGCAATCCGAATTCACAGATTCAGTTAGCGCCAGAGATGGGGTACATACACAGGTACTTCAACAAAGCGATTTCGGGAGAAGGGTTGTCTTATGCGCTTTCTTGCACTATCTCAGGGACCATAGCAATGTTGATATTACTGCAGTTAGAGTCCGTTGGGCCAAAAGCAGCAATATTGGCAATACCTGTGGGTGCAGCAGTGGGGTCGCTTGTGCACATGGTTCGATCGTCAGTATGCCATGTGGGAAGAGAAGCGGCGCATAAAAGATTTGAGCAGCCTATTTATCTCGATGTCTTATACGGGCATCTGCTGCCAATAGCAACCCACAACTTCCTGGCTGTGATATGCATTACGGCGATCGCGTACATACAGAGCAATTTGGGCATTCTTTCAGGTGTTGCAGGGGCAAGCAATCCATTTCCACTTCCTTTACTGTGCCTCATCTGGGGGCTAACAGTGGGTGCAATCGGATCGTCAACTGGTGATATACACTATGGAACAGAGAGAGCGTTTCAGGATAAACCTTTCGGTGAGGGTAGACGAGTAGTTTACCACGGCCAAATCTGTCGATACGCTGATTGCGGTGTAAGGACATCAAAGGATGTAGCGGCTTTCTGTGCGAAATTCGGTGGTCCCGCAACGGGTTTGGCGTTTGGGCTCATCGTGTTGTTCGAGAACTGGAGAACAGTGATAGGAATGACACTCGGAGGCGTGGCTGGGCCAGGTTGGAACCCCAGTCTAGCAGCAGCATGGGGCATTGGAATAGGGATAGTAATTGCAGTAGTACTAGTAATACTAGCCAGGGCGATAGAGAAGTGGGCGAGGAACAAATACGGGCCTTTCGTAGGGGAGTAAGTAAAAATGAGTAAGAGAAAAGAGGAAAAATATATAAGGAGTGAAAAGAGCTAGATGATAGAAGCACTTTTGTTAGTATTGGTATGCATAATAATAGGGGGACTACTGTCGTCTCTTGCGGTTCATTTAATGCCTGTAGGGGGAGCGCCAGCGGCAATGTCTACTGCCACGGGAATTGCAACCGGATGTGTGATGCTAATGACCGGGGCAGCAGTTACGGGCTTATTCACAGCGTCAACAGTGGCAAGTTTTTGGGTGACAAAACCAAATGTAATCCTTGTCGCTCTGTCAGGTGCCGTGGGCTCGATGTTGATGATGGGGTTCACCATGTTTGTTGGAAACCTGATATACATTTTTGGTGCTGGTATAGTGCCCTGTTCAGGCAGAGTGGCAGTGGACCCGATAACCAAGGACTCGCAGACTGAATACAAGACACCACGGACAGATGGACACGGAGTTCCGACTGCGAGTTTCGTATCTGGAATACTAGGCGGGTTTTCAGGTGGATTTGGAGGAGCACTTATTTATGTTGTGCTCGTCTCAGACAGCTATGCACACTTTTCCGTGGCAACCGCAGGGATAGTGGCAATGGGTATCTTTATTGCCAACGCAATCATAGCAGCGTATAACATCGGAGGGACGATAGAGGGATTCCATGATCCAAAGTTCAAGGCTCGGATACGAACAGGACTTACCTGTTCATTAATTGTGTCTGTGCTTTGTGGGGTCATCATAGTGATAGCAATGCTTACCGGCACGTTAGCAGGGGGTGTAATGTAAAGAGATGGGAGAAGAAGAAGTAAAGCAAGAAGAGAAAGAGGAAAAAGCGAAGCCTAAAGAAAAGTTTAAAATATCCTTTGACTATTTCAACGAGTCGAGGCTGGGGATTTTTGCGCTTATCATTGGTATATTAGTAGCGATATTCCCTGGACTACCGGCATTCATCAAGGCAATAGGTATGATGATAGTCTTTGTGTGGGGCGCGGATTCGGTGAGGAAAACCGCCCGATACGGATTAGGAACTGGTGTTCCATCAATAGGCGTGTTAGCAATGGGATTTGGTATCATAGGAGGAATAACAGGAATTGCTGTAGCTTCAATGAGCTTTGGAACGTTAGTAGTGGGTGGAGTGGAAATAGCATTCGGTGTATTAGCGGGTGTTGCGCTTCTCGCACTGCTGGGTTTCGTATCCGGTAATTTAGCAAACGGCGATAAGTTCATCAATATGAAGATACCGGGCTTGGAACGAGGAATGACGGAATTAGGTATAGCTGGAACACTGGTCGTGCTAATTGAAACTTCCATTATAACGGGGACATATGCTATTACGAGCGTACTGCCAAATGTAATAAACAATGGAGTAATCGCAGTGATATTCATTATATCTGCTTTTGCTATGCTTCAGCCTCTTAACACATGCCTTGGTGCAGACGAGAGAAGAGGGAGAACGCTGCTCATGTCTATCGAGATAGGCGGAATAGCAAGTATCATTCTGGGGCTAGTGACAGCACTGACCTTATCAGCAGTTCAAGGTGTACCGTTGATTGTACTTGGTGCTGTTATCTGGGTGGTCTTTTACAGAGCATACATGAAAGCGTGTATGAAGGAAGCATACGCGGTTAAGGGCACTGGACTGATAAAGACATTAGGAGGCTAAGAAAAGAGATGGTAATAGTAATAAATGAAAAATACAAAGTTGTCTTAGAGGAGTCAACACTGACAGTAGGCGAAGCCAGACCCGGTTTTTACAAGGTTAGTTTAGCGCCGATAGACGAGCAGTTGAACATCTTAGAAGATGCCGTTGATGACCTGTTCAACGTTCTTGACCCGACGACTACTTATGCGATGGCACAGCCTAACAGAGAGGGAATAACAAACATAGCAGGTTTTATCACGATGCTGATGGTAGGGCTGACGTTCGGTATCCTAGCAGTAGCACTTGTACTGTATGCAATAGGATTTGGATTTGGAGGTGCATAATAATGGTAGAGAAGAAAGAACCAGCAGAGGGATGGCCCGTAGCGACGGGAGATTATGAAGCGGGTGATCCAAAGAACCCCGTGGCTGTTTCCTCAGGTGGCGGTCATTTTAGTGATGCTGCGATACAGGAGTTTTTCGCTGCCGGAGCTGCAATAGTAGGGTCATGTAAGACTGAGAACATTGGTTTGGAGAAGCAGATAGCGAATGTTATCGCCAATCCAAACATAAGGTTCTACATCCTTGCGGGACCAGAAGTTCCGGGACATATAACTGGTGGCTCGCTGTTGAAACTGCATGATAAAGGTATAGACAAGGAATCGCATAAGATAGTAGATGCACCGGGAGCAATACCATTCATCGAGAACGTGCCACTTGAAGCGGTTGAGCGGTTCAGACAGCAGGTAGAAATAACTGAGATGATAGGTTCAGAAGACGTTGGAGCGATAAAAGCGAAAATAGCGGAATGTAAGTCAAAAGACCCGGGTGCCTTTCCTGAAGACCCAATGATAGTGAAGGTGGGAGTAGAAGAAGAAGAAGCGGCGGAACTGGTAATACCATTAGCTATGTCTGCCGATCCGTACATGGGCACAATCACCGATGCAGTAGAAAGTGTGAGATATAAGTCACAGGTGCTGGCAAGGGACTACAAGTTATCAATGGCAATCTCAAATAATACCATTCTTGGGTTAGCAGCGGGATTTCTGCTCGCTTTAGTTATTGCTATACCTTTCATTGCGTATTTAGCATTAACGGGGGTGATTTAAAATGGGTGCACAGAAGGTTACACAACAGACTCCGGAGACGGCAGTGATAACGGCGAAGATAGAGGACTTAAGGAAGCTAATAACGGTCATAGGGAAGGATTCGAGATTCGCAGCAGGACTTTGGGTCGGTTTTGTAAAGGGATTTGCATTGGGTATCTTTATAACCCTCGTGCTTGCCGGCTTGAAGATAGTGTTAATGGGGGTGGAGTAGGTAGCGATGGCAGAAGAAGAGAAAAGCGAAGAAGAGAGAGAAGAGGAACTGGAGAAGTTAGAAGAGGTACTGGAGAAAGAGTTAAGTGTCCCCATACCCATTGCCATAACACCACCAGAGCATACGAAATTGCTGGATAGGTTGAATGTGATGGATGAGAAAGTCGAGTTCGTAGCTGGTGAGCTGGCGCAAAAGCAGGGCGAGAAAATTGGCTCAGCACTCGGTATATTGTACGGTGCGGTTGTAGGGATACTGCTATTTGTGATGTTCTTAATCTGAAATAAAAGAGAGCGGATAAGAAAATTTTAAGGAGGACAGGAAAGGAAAAAAATGTTTTTGTTTGATAGGAAGCAGGATATATATGAGATAGGCGGAGTGAAAGTAGGAGGCCAGCCCGGCGAGTGCGCAACTGTTATGTGTGGCACGATATTCTACGCGAAGCATTACCTCGTCGAGGATGCGGAAAAAGGTATATTTGATAAGAAAGCTGCGGAAGACGTGCTAAACAAGCAGGATGAGTTTTCTGATTTAACCGGCAATCCATGCATGATGCAGATATTTTCGGAATCGTCAGAGGCGATGGAGAAAGAAATTGCGTTCTGTGTAGAAAAGAGTGACTCACCCTTCTTGATTGACTCGACCGTTGCGGAGGCAAAGGTTGCAGGGCTAAAGTACGTGGACGAAGTGGGATTGACAGACAGAGCGGTGTACAACTCGATAAACGTGTCGTGTTCACCGGAGGAGCTGAAAGCAATAGAAGAATCTAAAATAGAAGCAGCGATTATCCTTGCGTTCAATCCAAAAGATTCTACGGTTGCGGGAAAGATAGACCTGTTAGAGACAGGGGCAGGCACTTTCGATAAAGGTCTGGTGCAGCTTGCACGGGACATGGGAATAACGAAACAGATGTGCGACCCCGCGACACTGCCAATAGGTGCAGGAGTAGGTTCAGCAGTTGCTTCTGGATTCGTCATCAAATCGAAATATGGTATATCAGTAGGTCTGGGCATCCACAATGCACCTTCCGCATGGACATGGCTGAAGACATTCCGGAAGGAGCATGCGACGAAAGGACCAGGCGGTTGGGAGGGACTCGGCGCGGATGTGTTCAATATCTGCGATATAGCATCGAATGTCATTCCAATTATCGCGGGCCAGGATTTCGTGCTTTACGGGCCGATTGAGCATGCTCCAAAGGCGTTCCCACTGGTGGGAATGGCTGATATGATTGTTGCAGAGGCTAACGCGGCAGAGCACGATATTGAGTCACTGGAACCACATCCAATACTGAAAATGACTGCATAGGGGTGCTTTTTTTTAATCCCCTTTTTATTTTTATCTCTCCTATGATCTTATCACCATCCCAAAGTCCAAACAGGAAGTTTTTTCTTTTAGCACAGGTTTTCTTTTTTTTGTAAAAAAGAAAAAGTGTGAGGTGAAAGAAGACATGGCTAAAAATTCGGATTGGAAGGAAGGGCTTGAGCGCGAGCGAAAAGAGAAGGACAAATTCTTTGCGGTGCACGGGCAATCGCCGATACCGGCGGAAGAGCGAGCGAAGTTCAGGGGTCTTGTATATTATCCCCCTAACGCAGATTACCAGTTCGAGCTCGAACTTCATGAGCACAGCGATAAAAAGTTGTTACAAATTGAAGACACAGGTGGCAATATACGGGACTTCCTGCGCTGGGCTGAATTTCAATTCAAAGTTGGTGATGACGAGTGTACGCTTCAAGCGTATAAGAGCGACCCTAGTGCGGAACTGCTGTTCATTCCATTCAAGGACGCAACCAGTGGTAAGGAGACATACGGAGCGGGACGGTATATTGACCTTGAGCATGAGAGAGACTGCACACCGGAAGGAAGATGGAGATTCGATTTTAATAAAGCATATAATCCCTGGTGCGCATATAGTAAGAACTATGTATGCCCCTTTGTGCCACCAGAGAACTGGCTTAAAATACCTGTACTTGCTGGTGAGAAGAAATTAAAGAGAGAGGAGGAATGAGTAATGGCTAACGAAAAATCAGAAGAAGATATTCGCCAGGTTGTAGCAGAAATAAAGAAGCTGGACGTGGAGGTCGAGGTGGATTTAACGATAATGAATCAGGAAGAACTGCAGGCGTTTTTAGACATGGAGCAGGAAAGCTGGAAAGGAGGTACGTAATTGAGCGAGTTCATTCTATCAAAAGCAGGCAGGAAAGCGTTATTTTTTGATACGGTGATGTAAACACTTCACCTCTCCCTGTTCGTTTTCCTTTCCAAGAAATCTGCAAGTTCTATTATTCCTTTCAATTCAAAATTGAGCGCTTCACCAACTAAACAATTTCTAAATACCCTTTTATCTTCCGGTATGACGGATACAACCTTACTTTGATCAACAGAATCAAGAAGAAACTCCGCCGTTTCATCATCTGTCTTGTTCAAGACATAATATAACGGTTTACCTGCGCCCTCGCTGATTTTATTTACCTTCTCGGCAAGCCGGATTGATTCCTGAGATGGGTCAATGACCATTAGAATGAGGTCACAACCAGCTTCTACACCTCTCCCAAAGTGCTCAACCCCTGCATCGGTATCAACAAGTGCAAATTCCCCTTTATTCAACTCGAGCATGCGCAAGAAATCAGCGGATAAAGCATTAAATGGGCATGCACAACCTTCCCCGAAATCGCGAATCTTGCCTATCGCGATCAGATTTAAACGTCCCTTTTTGCTCATGTAATCCTCCGAGATGTCACTTGCTCTTATCCCGTCGTTGAAAACACTGAATCTTCCCCCTTCTTTCGACTTCAACAGCTTTTCTGCAACCATTCTCTTACCGCCGAAGTGTAAAGCGAAATCCTTTGGAAGTTCCATTCCAAGCTGAATATGCAGTCCAAAGTTTGATTCGTCATTATCCACTACGATAACTTCGTATCCTCTCTTTTCAAGTTCTATCGCAAGCAGAGCTGTTACTGAACTCTTTCCACAGCCCCCTTTGCCACATGTCAGGATTTTCATTTCTTATTCTTATCCTCCTTATCTTTATTATCTATATCCTCAAAAGCATTAAAAAGGCATTCGTTCACTTCTTCCATGTGTTCGACCGCATCCATTATCGCTTCGTAGACCTTGGTGCCAATTTCACCAAACCCTTTGGCTTTCTCAGCCCAGCGCTTAAAATCCTTTTCATGCTCTTTGTTATGCTCAATCCAGTACACCAGCAATAAACTTAGTTTCTCCTTCTCATTTCCTGTTTCCATTTTCTACCCTACCCTACCATACTATTCCATTACAAAGATAGCACCTTGTGGGCATATCTCTATACAAGCTCTGCATCTATCACTATCACCATAACACTTGTTATAATCTATTCTTGCTTTTCCATTCATGATTTCAATTGCGTTTGGTTCACAAACACTGAAGCATTCTCTACAGCCTATGCATCGCTTCTGATCCACAACGGGAATTCCCATTTTACCCTCATTTGACTCTCACGCACGTTATGAACAGCACCTTTTTTTTTACCTCTTGACCTCTACCTAACAATTTAAGTATATAAAGTTACGTTCATTTCTACTTTTTTAATTTTGAAGAGTAACTTATACTGCCTTATACACAGTAATAAGAGCAAGAGCCACAACTAACATTCCAAGACCTATTTCCAACCAGATCGATTTTGTTTTTAATGAGACAGTACTTCCAAGCTTTGCACCTATCATTGAACCAATGAGCGCAAAAATTGCTGGCCACCAGATTATGTCACCCCGAGACCAAAATATTGCTGCAGCACCAATACATGTAAAAATCGTTACACATAAGGAGGTTGCAATTGCTTTATGGATGTCACACCCTATGGCCTTTAAAAAAGCAGGGAAGAGCGAGCCAGCACTTCCGCCTCGTATAGCTGCTATAAAACTCAGAAAAAAAGAAGATGCAAAAACAGCCCTATGAGTGAAATTAATTCTGTGAGCGAGTGTTGGCATAATTCGGTCTATGAATATCCCAAATACTATTACAATAGAAAGAGCAAAGAAAATAATGGCTAAAATAAATGTCGGGATTAAACCTGCGAGAAATGCGCCTATCAAAGCTCCAAAAACACCTCCAACCACTAAATAAACTGTAAGTTCTTTATCTATATTCCCCCTTTGGCTCAGTGCGCCCACTAATGATGAGAAAGGCACAATAACTAAGTTAATTCCAAAAGCACTGAGTAACGGCAAACCGGCAAGATTAAGTAAAGGTATCCTAACGGCACCGCCGCCGATTCCAAACATACCACTCGTAAATCCCGCGAAAAGGCCGATACAGATGTAAATGATGACTAATGTAATTTGAGGCATATATTCTATTAACATTTATACCTACGTTTTTATTCTATAATCTTTCTTTAGTAACGCTTTCTTTTTGAAACATTCAAATAAATAAATAAAGAGGAAAGAAAGAGCGGATTTATCTTTTCCATGCACTACTTGCAAAAGGCGCAACTGCCGCCGGAACTGCCGATGTCCGCAGCCATACTGTTTTTATCATACAGCTTTGACCAGCACTCCTGACAAACCATGATGCGTCCTAACTCTTTATGATTTGCTTCTATTCTACTTCCTTCTTTCCCGCACAGTTCACATTCACCCATCTTTTTCTTTACCCCCTGTTTTCATATCACCTAAATAGATTTACTTCTGCTTCTTCATCCTCCTTTCCTTCTCGGCAATCCCTGCTTCCTTCTTCGCTTTCATTAATCGGTGTATCAAATCTGCACCAGACTTGTCTATTGGCTTTGCTTCTATATAGCCCCGCTCCAAAGCACCTTCAAATACCTTCTTCCCAAAATCAGTGCGAACTATAACGGATGACTTACCTTCGGGT
The DNA here is from genome assembly GCA_013139985.1 of Candidatus Methanophagales archaeon. Taxonomy (GTDB): domain Archaea; phylum Halobacteriota; class Syntropharchaeia; order Alkanophagales; family Methanospirareceae; genus Methanophaga. The sequence continues at coordinate 17,212 of WSZT01000070.1, forward strand.
GTGCCGTTATTTCCAACGCTTATGTCAGAAAACAGCCCGGCAAAATCTTCACATACTTTGCATCCATCTCGCTTATAATCCACTATCTCGTCAATTCCCACGCTTAACAGCTCTTTATCTCCTGTATATACGTGTAAAACATCCTCGCTAATCTGCAATTTCGTCACCTCTTTTATATTTACCCCGTGTTCACGTTCAAGATATTCCTTTATCAATTTCTCATACGAATAAGTGCCCATACAAAACAGACCTATTCTCAACTTTATATGGGACGAGAAGTTATGCGCATTATGTGTATCCTTCCCTACAACGAACATCTTTTCGTACGATGACAGCCCGCATGGTGTTCCTACCAGAGCGACACTCTGCAAGTCATAGTCCAAAATAGCATCTGCTATACCAGTAAGCGTTGCCGCAGGTGTATATCTGCTACCTGCACTCTTTATCAACCCTGCCTTATCCCTCGCCACTTGCACTTCCGGTTTCCATTCCCCTTTATCTGCAACCGTTATACAGCCTTCCACTATCGCCTCATCGAGGGCATAAGCTAATAGCGAAGTAACCGCACCGCCATCCTGACAAGCCTTTCTTATCTCCTCGTCTGTACTGGCAACTTCATACATCTCCTCAAGTCCGGCCCTCAACTCAGGTTTCTCTACCCTCGGGCATTGATAATAGCAGTATCCACAATCCGGTGGACACTGCTGTCCTTCTTTTATCACTGGTCTTTCTTCAGAAAAGTCCACACTGAGGTAGCGGTAATCGAGCAATCTGCATGTAGCGACACAGCCACCACAAAGTGCACATTTACCCTTCTCTATCACTTCTCTTTCCAAATCGCCAAAATCCCTTTTCTCTTCCATCTTTTATTCCTTCCTCCTTCTTGGCTCTATCTTCCTTATTATTACTACTTTATTTAACAGTATCTAATTATTTAAATAAATGTGAACCATTTAAGCATTTTACGTTCGGAATGTTCAAAAAAAAGCGAAAAGTTTAAATAGACCTAAATCAGTAAGTTTATATGGTGATAAAAAATGGTAGAAGGACGTTGTTATGTGTGCAACCAAACATTTACGGCAAAGGACAGTGGCACCGTAGTAGATATCTTGGCGGAACATATAATGGGAGAGCATCATGGTTGGGCCTGGGGTGACGCGATGCAGACGAAAAATACGTTTGATAAATGCCCCGTATGTGGTACTACTTTAGGTAAGATTGTCGCCAAGTGTCCTAACTGCGGCGCGGATCTCATAGAGCAATATGTAAGGAAGGTAGCGGCGGGCTACGTGCACTAAAGTAGTGATAGGAAGTTAAGAGAGGGAGAGCTTTCTCAAAAGCTCTTTTTTTGTTTTTTGTGTTTGAAAAGATTTAAATAAATAATCAAATAAATAAATATAGGTCTTTGTACTCATCATTAGATAAGTATAAATGTTAGAGCGATTGGATTCAGGATTATATGAATATAGCAGCTTTGAGATAAAAGAGGAGCCTTTTTATTTACCGCAAGGGCGCGAGGTTGCGTTATTTGAAGCAGCATATAAGAATAAACTTCCTATTATGCTGAAGGGGCCGACAGGAAGTGGTAAAACGAGATTAGTTGAGCATATGGCCTGGAAGTTAGGTCGGCCGCTCTATACTGTTGCCTGTCATGACGATTTGAGTGGCAATGACTTGATCGGTCGGTATATAATTAAAGGAGACGATGTAGAGTGGATTGATGGGCCTCTTCTTATGGCGGTAAAGAATGGCGGAATCGTCTATCTGGACGAAGTAGTAGAAGCGCGAAAAGATACTACAGTTGTTATTCATCCATTAACCGATCATAGAAGGTATATGCTAGTAGAGAAATTAGGTAAGATATTCTATGCGCCTGACGACTTTATGCTGGTAATGAGTTATAATCCCGGTTACCAGAGTGTGCTAAAGGAATTGAAACAGAGCACAAGACAGCGTTTTGTCAGTATCGCACTTGGCTGGCCCGGTGAAGACTTAGAGACCGAAATTGTGCAGCAAGAGACGGGTGTTGACGAAGATACAGCAAGAAAGCTGGTAAAAGCGGCGGATAAAATACGTAATCTCATTCATCAGGGACTAGAAGAAGGTGTTTCGACAAGGGAACTTGTCTATGCAGCTACATTGCTAAACAGTGGTGTGCCAACGCGAGATGCGCTATATTCTACTATGACTGAGCCGTTAACGCACGATAGTGACCTCAAGAGGAGCATAGAAGAGATACTTAAGAATTATTTTGAGGTGTGACTTGTAGGGGTTAGGGGATTAGGGATTAGGGTTTTAGGGCTACTAATATCTGCTAACTAACTTAGCATCGAATTTTCTCTGCGAACTCAGCGTTCTCGGCGGTAAATTATATCTACTTGTAGGCTATTATCATAGACGGTCAGGTAATTGTGGGGCCGCTTCAATAGGAGCTAAAAAAAATGTCGCAAGAAAACAGAACTGTTCGGTGGTTTTACCATAGCATTCCCTTTATCATATTGTTTTTGCTTTGGGAGATAGTGGCAAGAGTGATTCATGACCCATACCTCCTTCCACCGTTATCCGCTGTTGTTGCAAGCGCCTTTTCTCAGTCTCTGGCATATCCTCTTGGAATCACACTCGCGTTCTCTTTGCTGGCGTTGTTGATAGTATCTCTTGTGGGTCTGCCAGTGGGGCAGCTCATGCACAGATTTAAAGAAGCAGAATGGGCATTAAGCCCTTTCTTCTGGTTTCTTTTATTCGCAGTTGGACTTGGAGCCACAGGAATAGCGCCCATTTCAATCATGTGGTTTGGACTCTCGCAACTTACGGTGCTCTTGTTTTCTATTTTGATACCCATTATGGTGGTTGCGCTAATTTCTTGTTATGGTGCAAAGCTAACCGCAGTCAGGGTAGGATTTTTGTTGTGCTGGTCGCTTCAGATTAGCGGTGGGGTATATCTAATATCAGGAGAGGGACTTGGGAATCAACTCTCGATGTGTTATCACTTGCATAACCTGGAGATGGTGTATGCGATCATGTTGATCATGGGCTTTACCGGTCTTTTCGTTGACAGAGTGCTTAAGTACATGGGGGATGTGATCAAAGAGAAATAAGTTATGCTGTTAAATGCGAGGTGCAGTTGAGCAATCACGATATTCGACAACCTATGGCGGGGGATGTCGTAACATCCTTCTTCGGATATAGCGGCTTCCTCTCTTCTCCTTGAATAACTTCCTTCAGTTTCAAATCCGCTCTGCCTGCCTTCATAAAATGCGTATCCCAATCCTCAGTGGAGATATGCAAAAAGCTGTCTTCACCTTCCTTTTCAAGAATCAGCGTTATTTCCTTTGTTTCCTCTCCTTCTTTTATCTCACCTATGATTTTATCACCATCCGAAAGTCCAAACAGGAAGACAGATGAGACCGAAACAAAAAATCCGCTTGACCCCGCTGGAAGAGCACCCTCCTTTTTCCGGATGAGCGCATCTTTTACAATGAGTGCCATTTCTTCGCCTAAAACTTACAATATAGTTAAAAAGCTCTATTCCTTATATCTTATATTATGAAAATCCTACTTTTTGTCTCTTCTCAGTGTCCGCATTGTCCGGCAGCCGAGCGGATAGTGAGCAGAGTGGTGCCGGATTATTCTGGGCATGGCTTGTCATTAAAGAAGATACGAATGAAAACAAAAGAAGGGAAGAAACGTTCTTCAATGTATCATGTTAGGGCAATACCAACCACATTGATACTTGATGATAATGGGCATGAACTCAAGAGAATGGTTGGTGTCATGCGTGAAGATACTTTAAGAGCATCCATTGAAAAACTGCTTGGGTTGAGAGAATCAGTTTTAAGCCGAATCTTTGGCCGAAAAAAATAGATCTGAACGTAAAAGATGAAAAAGCTCATTTTGAGGTGTGATATACACTTATGCAGACAAAATACCAGGAATGGTCAACCGAAGAATTGATAAATGTGTTTGTATCATCGGAGCTCAGGGTACCAGTCGCTCTGGCAAAAGAGATTTGCAATAGACCGGATTCAACTCAGTATTTGGCTTGTATCCTTGAAGAAGCTATATATAGGGAGTTGGGAGGACCCGGTGATGCATGGTCGCCGATTCATGCACTCCATCTACTTGGGTGCATCAAAACACCAGAAGCTCTTCACTTACTTATCGGTGTATTACGAAATCGAGGAAAAGAACTCGGTGATTGGCTAACAGAAGATATGCCATCTATATTGGCTAACTTTGGTACTTCTGCGGTTGAGCCGCTTACAGAACTCGTCTTAGATGAAAATTTGTATGCTTATGTTCGGGGTGCAGTAGCAAGTGCATTGGGTGTCATTGCTCATAACCATTCCGAGTGTCGAGAACAGGTAATTAAACTATTTCGGCAGATTGTTAGGGACGCAAATGTCCGCGGAGCAGAAGAGGCGGATTATACATTTATAACACTACTTATAGATGACCTTGCGCAATTTAAAGATCGAGAGGCATTTAAAGAAATTGAGCAGGCATTTGCGAATGAGCGGATAAAGGAATTTATCATCAATTTTGAGGATGTCAAGCGTATATACCAGACACCCGACGAAGACATGCCTTACCATTATCATCATGAGAAAGATCCGATGGATCATTTCTCGCAGAAGAACATTGACTATCTCTATAAAATGCATTATTATACTGAGAAAAAAGAAGGGCAGGTCAAATTTGAAAAACCATTAGAAACATTGGAAACCGTCCAAAAAGTATATGACGAAGATACGAAGAGTAGTTCGAAATTCACGAAAGGTAAAAGGCAGAAGCAAAAGATTGGCCGAAATGATCCATGCCCCTGTGGCTCGGGAAAGAAATATAAGAAATGTTGTTTAAGAATCGAGGATAGCGATTGAAAGAGCATAAAAAGAAAAACGATGTGTCAGTGCAAAAATATGCCGGGTATTTGTGCAACACGCATCTATCTGAAAGTGAGGAGGTAAAAGATGAGTGGTAAGGTACAGCGAAAGGGATGTATTTGCGAACTTGGTTCGGATATAGCACGAAAATGTGGAGATAGGCGAAGTAAGTTTGGATATATGTTGTTAGGCGTCATTGGTCGTCAAATAAAAAAAGGAGTATAAAACATGACCGCGGAAAAGTTTTCCATAAGTGAAGCAATACACTTTGGATGGAATACGATGAAAAGCAATCTCGGCTTTTTCATCGGTCTTTTGATATTTGTGTTCTTATTTACTAGCCTTTCTTCTATTATTGCGGCCAAGGCAACAGAAGCAAATATTTTTCTTGGGCTCATTTTTTACATTGCTGATTTTAGTTTAAGCATAATAATTTCAATAGGATTAGTAAAAATTGCTTTAAGATTCTGTGATAATGAAAAAGGCCGATTTGCAGATATTTTCTCTCAATATCCTTTGTTTCCTCAGTATCTCGTCGGTTCAATTCTTTATGGATTGATTGTATTCGCAGGGACGATATTATTAATTATTCCTGGAATTATTTGGGGGATTCAATTTTGTTTTTATGACTACTTTATCGTTGACAAGGGACTAGGTCCAATAGAAGCACTCAAAAGGAGTTCTGCCATTACAAGGGGCGTTAAATGGGATTTATTTGGCTTTTTCCTAATACTTTCGGGAATCAATCTACTCGGAGCACTCTGTCTATTAATAGGTTTATTTGTTACCATTCCCACAACAATGGTTGCTTTAGCTTTTGTCTATCGTAAATTGATGGCTCAGGCAGAAATTGTTCAAGTTTCTGAAACATCGTTAGAGGAATGCGCGTGAATGACGACCAACGATCGCCTAACTGCTGCTTCTTGATATAAAAAGAGTACATAAGTGGCGAGATAGAATATTTTGCTCTGCAAATTGCAAGCGTGAATACCGATTAGAAGAACGTAAAAAGAAGGGTAAACAAACTTTTTATTCGCTTGGTCTCCTGAGTGCAATTGAGCGCGGGGTTGCCAAAGTCTTGTTTGGAACTCGCGATTTTAATTGCCATCGAAGTTTCTTTTATCCTTCTAACCAGTTTGGAGCATGGTTTGAAGTTTGGGGTTAAAAAGGTGAGGTGCAAAAAGAAAAACGATGTGTCAGTGCAAAAATATGCAGGTTATTTGTATAACAAGTATCTATTGGAAATTGAGGCGGTAAAAAAATGAGTGGGTCGGTACAAAAAGGGATGTATCTGCGAACTTGGTTCGGATATACTGAAGTTATATGCAATGCGCACTAGGCGATAATAAAACATGAATCCCGATGATTTAATAAAGCAAGCTAGAAGAATTATTGCAAATAAACAGTCAGAGCTCGGAATGCTCGTTGAAGCTAGGGAATTTCTCAGGGTCTATGCAGGAGAAAAAAGTGTTTTCTTCCAAGCTCTAAAGGAAGTTAGACCTTCTACCAGTCAATACATAAGCATTGCAGGGGATGTAGCTGACATCTTAAAAGCATTTATTAGTTATGTGGAAAATGGCCTTCTTGAAGGCATCTCAATTGAGAGGAAGGCTCAGATAGATGTTGTTTCTGACTTCCTCGGTCAAGCGGATACCTTGCTAAATTCCAATGAAGTACATCCTGCAGCACCGGCTGTTATCATTGGAGCTGCGCTTGAGGAATTTCTAAGAAATTGGATTGATGATGGAGTTTTGAGCCTTGGAGGGAAGAAGCCAAGTCTGGATTCTTATGCGAAAGTTTTAAGAGAAGCAGACTTAATTACGAAACAAGATGTCAAGGATATAACATCATGGAGTGGTCTTCGAAACCATGCTGCACATGGTGAATGGGCTGAAGTAAACGATAAAATAGAATATCCATGCTGTTACAAGGAGTTAACCTTTTTATGCGAAAATATGGTGAGCACGGCATATAACAAAGCATTTACGGCTTCGTTTCACTACGCCTAACTTGCTTCGCAAGTTCGTAAATGCCTAATCGTAATTGAAAGCAATCATGAAAGGAGGTTGAAATGAGTGTGCCAAGCAAAATTCATAATATCTTGTTGGTGAAAACTCCAATATAAGCTCAAAAGAAGCATAGAATAAATCCGTAAAAAGACTTCAACGTATAAAGCCTAACAAGAAAATGGTAATGACTTCAATCAAGAAGACTTACGGAACGAGAAAATTAAAGAAATTGCTTAACGAGTATTACGAAAGCGAAGTGCCCGATAATTTAGTTAGCGAATTGTATCCTCTGGTGGATAGAGTAGGCTATGAAGCCTTAGAGGAGATAGTAGGTCTTTGTAATCAAATCGCTGGGGATCATAGTGGACGAACAGCAGTTACTCTACTTGAAGAGAGCCCAGAGCTTATTGACCGATTGCTAATGTACGGAGATAAAGATTTAGTCCTGAACGTTTATGGACTTTGCAGTCAGGTCGTCGGCTATAGTGAAGGCCCTGCGGTTAGATTGCTTGCGGTAAGTCCAGAACTCATAGATCAGGTAGGCTATGACGGTTTAGAGCAGATAGCCGAGCTTTGTGGCAAGGTAGCAGAGGCAGACAGTTTTGTCGCTACCAGGTTGATGGGTCTGAGTCCGGAACTAATAGATAGAGTGGGCTATGAGGGTTTAGAGAAGGTAGCGGGTCTTTGTACCCAGGTCGCAACTGATCGCAGATTTATTGCAGCCCTGCTTGATATGACCTTAGGGCTCATAGATAAAGTAGGTATTGACCTTTTAGAGAAGGTAGCAGAACTGTGTAGTCAAGTCGCGGGGTATAGTAGCAGAACTGCGGTCAGGTTGCTTGGGCAGAGTCCAGAACTAATAGATCGCGTAGGCTATGATGCATTAGCGAAGGTAGTCAGACTTTGTAGTCAGATAGCGCAAGAGGATAGCTTTGTGGCGGCCCGGTTGCTTGAGATGAGTCCGGCACTCATAGATAGAGTCAGTTATGATTGCTTAGGTAACCTGGCAGAACTTTGTTGTCTGGTCAACAGGGATGATAGTTTTATCGCGGCTCGGGTGTTTGATGGTAGTCCAGAACTCATTGCGAGATTACACAGGTATGGCGATACGGAATTAGTTACGAGCGTTTACGGTCTTTGCAGTCAGGTCGCCCGGGATTATAATTGGCGAACTGCGGTCCGGTTGCTTGGGATGAGCCCCGACATCATTGAGCGATTGCTGCGGTATGGCGATAACGAGTTACTGCTGAATGTTTATGGGCTTTGCAGCCAGGTAGCCAGGTATAGCGTGCGGGCCGCAGTTAGTTTGCTTGAGCAGAGTCCTGATCTCATAGGAAGAGCGAGTTATGACGGTTTAGAGAAGGTAGCTTATAAAGCATCAGAAATAGCAAGGGTGAAAGGCGAAGAGAAAGCAACTTCTTTCGTGCGTGGTGAGTCGTCCGAATATGCCGATTTTTTTGAGGCTATCTCAGAAGGTCTTGAGCTGAAGAGAGTGAGACCCGTATTGTTACATTATCTGAATGCATTGTTGGGCTACCGAATCGAGATTGTGGAAGCACAGGGGGCAGCCACAACAGACGGTGAGCGGATCTTCCTGCCGGTAAGAATAAAAGAGTTCGAGGAAGAAGATAGGAATTTCATTATGTACAAAGTTATGGCGACACATGAAGAAGCGCATCTGGAATATGGCAGTTTTGATTTCGAGCTGATGCGGGTTCAGGATGTGGTGAGTAAGATAAAGGAAAAGTATAGAAGTGGCACAATAGAGAGAGGGAAATCCTAAAGCAGGCTGCACTTAGGTAACACTATATAAACGTGTTCCTAAAGTAGAAAACAAGCAATCATATCCTAAATTCGATGGATGATACCTGTTTAGGATATATAGCAGTGCCGTCAAAAACAATATCCTTTAGGGGGCTTCCTTCATAATAAGCTCTTAAAACCCACAGAAATCTTGGTAATGACTTGATTAATATCTTCCGCTTTTCTTTTATTGTACTTTCTAACAAGAATTCTTTATATTTTCTAATTGTGGTTAAATATAACTCAAAATCAAAATCATCCCCATAATCTTTAATCATCCGCTCTTTTATTTCTAGATAACGAGGGTAGATGCGAGCAAATGGCAATCTGATTTTTGGATAAATAGGGATTAATAATTTTTCAAGGCGTACCTCATGGCCGCTATCATTCCATTCATTTTTCCAACGTTTAAAACTCCCATCAGGCGTAACTCGATTATAGGGGCCTATCTGGTCATCATGCGCGTACAATTCAGTCAGCTTCCCTCTATTATTACATTGGTATCCACTTATCGTCACAGCATGGTATTCTGGGGGATTATTTTTCTTTGTAAGTTTAAGAGCACCAATAAGGGGCAACTCCGCCTTTACATACGCTTTTATAGCAGTTAGGATAATATCATCGTCATCAATATTTTCAACATTAATTGTTTCAACATCTAACTCCATTGATTTAACACAATTTATCATTTGTCCCCAATTTAGCCCACTAGAAGGAAAATTTCGATACTCGCTGGGGAATGAAGTAGATAACTCCGTTATTTCAGCAGGAGAGAGTCTCTGTATTCCATAGGTATCTGCTAAAGGATGCAGAGCGGTCCATAGGGCAATTGTAGCACATGCGCTAACGCCTTGATCTTGTACTTGAAAAGGCAAAGAGCTTACAGACAGAGGTATGCCAAAAAGGGAGACATCGTAGTTACCCCTTATAAAAACACGTTTTTCACTACCCTTCTCATCGGGATAGGCATTTAATAATGTTCTTCCTATCAGCCGTTTTCTATCGCTTCCTTTAATTGGTCTAATAACAACAAAACCTAAGTACGACTTACGCAGGTATTCAATATCATTATTTTCTAGCGATTCTTCAAATTTAGTTGTAGAGAAATCTTCTACGAAAAAATGAATGCGTTCTGTAAATCTTTTTTCCTCATAAAAGGAACGAGAATAAAACTTTTGATAATCAATAAGATAGTCCTTATCAACATATTTATCTTCAAGAACACAGGTTTTAGCGTTTAAATCTGCCAAATAGCGGATTAAATATTTTGCTTGATGACTATCATCTAAGGATTCTCGTAACCTATCAGAGGAATAAGAAAAAACGAAGTCCTTGATCATGATGCTTTATTTGCTAAATGGTAAATGCCTTTCTCATGTCCTCTTCGGTTAGAGTACCGTACTTTCTCTGATATTCTTCTTCCAAGTTCCACATATTTGGGTCTTCATCAACTGCTTTTGCAATCTCTTCAAGAATTAGTGCTAATCCTTCTCTCCCCTTTTTTTTATCAGCCATTTTCTCATCCCTCTCCTCTTCCTTATAAAAGCTATATACGACCATATTCAAAAAAGTGCCTTATAAACTTTTCGGTTTTTAGGGTTGCCTAATATCAAAGTCGTTTCTCACTGGGGGTCTTGTACACATCCAAAAAGGGCAAAACTCTCTTCGGGCAGATTTTTCACTGCTTCTCCGATGATTTCGAGCCTGCGTATGACTTTGTCCTGTAAAGAGACAGAACTTAAAAAATCCTCTTTCCTCTTGTGTATTCTTCAATAAGTCCAATGCTCTCCAGAATGTGTTCCAGAAATATCTCAGGCTTCTTCATAGAAGACCACCTGCTCTTTAAGAATGTAATCCTTAAGCAAAGGGTGTAGGGAATTATAGGTCAACACATCTACTTTGCGATTTAACACGTCCACAAGTTCCAATTCAAGTCCCACGAGGTCAAGTATGGTTTTGTTTTCTCGGTCTTTGAATTTTACAAGAATGTCAATATCGCTATCTGGCTTTTGTTTGCCTCTTGCAAATGAGCCAAATAGCGCAGCTTTTTTAATTGATTTTTATTATTATATTTTATTTATCTATTTTTTCTTTAGTTTGGATTTCTTTAATTTAAACAAGTGATAAGATAAATGACGTACACAAAAGAACAAGCAAAACAAAAGTTTGGGGAACTCGTTGAGCGATTCAGGTATAATCTTGACGTTTACAAAAAATCGTCGTATAACGAAGCGCAAGTAAGAATAGAATTCATTAACCCCTTCTTTGAAGCGCTTGGCTGGGACGTGAGCAATAAACAGGGCTTTGCAGAGCAATACAAAGAAGTCATTTACGAAGATGTAATAAAGGTCGGGCGTTCGACCAGAGCACCGGATTACAGTTTCAGAATTGGTGGTCAGCGTAAGTTCTTTGTCGAAGCGAAGAAACCTGCGGTGAATATAAAAGAGGACGTCAGCCCGGCATACCAGCTGAGGCGGTATGCGTGGAGCGCGAAACTGCCGTTGTCGGTCGTAACGGATTTTGAAGAGTTCTCTGTTTTCGACTGCCGAATCAAGCCCAATCCAAACGACAAACCCAGTGTGGGGCGGATTGCATACTACACGTTTGACGAATATCTTGACAGCGATACGTTTGATGCGATATACGATGTCTTTTCAAAAGAAGCGGTGCTCAAAGGTGGTTTTGATAAGTACGCAGAATCAACAAAGGGTAAGAAGGGCACTGCGGAAGTAGATAGCGAATTTTTAAAGGAAATCGAGAGCTGGCGGGAACTGCTGGCTAAGAACATCGCACTTAGGAATCCTGACGTGTCCATTTACGAGTTGAACTATGCAGTGCAAAAGATAATAGACAGGATAATCTTCCTGCGGATTTGCGAGGATCGCGGCATCGAGCATTATGGGCAGTTGCAAACAAAGGCCGAATCCGGTGACGTGTACATGCATTTGCTGAACCATTTTAGGTTGGCGGAATCGAAATACGATAGCGGGATATTCGATTTTGAGACGGACAGGATAACGCCGGACTTGACGATAGACTACAAGGTTTTGAAGACGATTATTCAGGCACTGTATTATCCGAAGTCGCCGTATGAATTCTCTGTGCTCGGAGTGGAGATTCTGGGCAATGTGTACGAGCAGTTCCTGGGTAAGGTCATCCGGCTGACGGCAGGGCATCAGGCGAAGGTGGAGACGAAACCGGAAGTGAAAAAGGCGGGTGGGGTGTATTACACGCCTCAGTATATCGTTGAATATATTGTCAAGAACACGGTTGGTAAATTAGTTGAGGGGAAGACGCCGGAGGAGATTGCACATATAAAAATTCTGGATCCGGCATGCGGGTCTGGTAGTTTCCTTATTGGTGCGTACTCGTATCTGCTGCGGTATCATCTGGATTGGTACGTGAGTAACAAGCCGAAGAAGCATAAGGAGGCGGTGTTTCAAGTTAAGGCGGATGAATGGTACTTGACCACGGCAGAAAAGAAGCGGATTCTTTTGGATAATATCTTTGGCGTTGATATTGACTCACAGGGCACAATCGAATTTTCTAGTGATATAGGTATAACCCTCTTCCCATATCCAAAAATTTTTTGAAAGGAATTTTAGGAGAATCAAATAGCCCATACCCTCGCACAA